>JBKPRZ010000609.1:0-15807 GCA_046734815.1 Myxococcota bacterium
GATCGAGGCGCGGATGAAGCAGATCCGCACCCAGATCGAGGAGACCACCAGCGACTACGACCGCGAGAAGCTGCAGGAGCGGCTGGCCAAGCTGGCCGGCGGCGTGGCGGTGATCAAGGTCGGCGCGGCCACCGAGACCGAAATGAAGGAGAAGAAGGCCCGGGTCGAGGACGCGCTGAACGCGACCCGCGCGGCGGTGGAGGAGGGCATCGTCCCCGGTGGTGGCGTGGCCCTGGTGCGCGCGCTGTCGGCCATCGAGAAGCTGCCCGACCTGTCGCACGAGCAGTCGGTGGGGGTGTCGATCGTTCGCCGGGCGGCCGAGGAGCCGGCCCGTCAGATCGCGGCCAACGCCGGCAAGGAAGGGTCGATCGTGGTGCAGAAGATCAAGGAGGGCAAAGGCGCCTTCGGGTACAACGCCGCCACCGACACCTTCGAGGACCTGATCGAGGCCGGCGTCATCGACCCGACCAAGGTGGTGCGCAGCGCCCTGCAGAACGCGGCCTCCGTGGCCTCGCTGCTGATCACCACCGAGGCGCTGGTGGCCGAGAAGCCCAAGCGCGATGAACCGGCGGCGGCCGGCGGTGGCGGTGGCGGTGGCGGGATGGGCGGCATGGGCGGGATGGGCTGATCCCCCCCATCGACTGAACCCCGAGGCGCAGCGGCGCCGGGCTGACCCCCGGTGCCCTGCGCCTCTGCTTTTTCGGGCTCAGGGACCCAGATCGCAGGGCGAGGGCGAGGCCGATCAAGGTCAGTAAAAGAGAGCCGGTGGCAGGATTGTCGCCGCCGAGCTGGCAGCCGCCACCGCGAGCTCCGGGGGTCGAGCCGCCGTCCGGTGAGCCGGGGGACGAGCTGGTGCCGCCGTCGGTGCCTGAGCAGGCGGGCGGCTGCTTCTCCGTTCCGTAGTAGGGACAGAGGGCGTCGATGGTCATCTGCACGGGGGGCAGGTCGCCGGCGCCCGCGACGTGCGCGCGGAGGACCAGCGGTCCGCCCACGCTCCGGTCGTCTCGACCGCAGGAGTCCTCCAGGGGCACGTATGCCACCTGCCCGCTCGTCTGCAGGTCGCCGTAGCCCACCCAGGTGGTCTGGCCCCGGTAGCCGATCTCCCAGCGCGTGAGCTCGCGGTAGGCCTGCAGCGCCGGCGACATCTGCACGTCCACCACCATGGACACGGGTGCGGGCAGGCAGGCCGGCAGGCCCAGGGGGCCGAAGTCGGCGCCGCCGCGCAGGCCGGCGGTACCGATGCTGGCCGGCGGCGTGGCGGCGGGCGCCAGCGGCACCTTGCGCTCGGTGGTCGAGAATCCGCCCCCGGCCGTGCACACGTCGCGGAAACGCACCGACAGCTCGGTGCCGCGCAGCGGACGGCCGGGCCGGATCAGGTAGGCGTCGCCGTCCTGGTCGATGGTCACGGGCACGACATCCGGATCTTGGTCGCGCAGCTCGATTGCGTAGTCGCCGATGGGGTGGAAGTTCCAGCCCTGCGCCGGCAGGAACACCAGCGCTGGCGCGTCGACGGGCAGCGCCCCCGTACGGGGTCGAATTTCCGCGCGTCGCGAGCAGGGCGACGGCGGCGACTCGGCGTGCGCAGCGGCGGACACGAAGACCAGCAGCGCGGGCAGCAGCCGTCGGAGCGGGCGGCGCGACATGTCGCCGACGGTGTTTTGCAAGAAACCGGCCCCGTCGGGGGGCGCTCACTCGGTTTCGGGTTCGGCGGGGTCCAGGGCGGGGGTGCGCAGGCAGGGTTCGCCGCTGGCCTGCACGGTCTGGGCTTGCATGGTCCGAGGGCCACGGAAGGGGCTGGGCTCGAACAGGTGGCCGTACACGCCTACCCGATCGCCCACCGCCAGCCAGGAGACCAGCCGCCCGCCGGCCTGGCTCTGCTGCTGCTCGCGGCTGGCGGGATGTTGCACGTGTCCGTCGACGATCTTCCGCCACTCGGGCGGGGCGGCGATCTTCAGGCCGTCGTAGCTGATGCGCAGGCGCACCGGCAACCGGACCGAGGCGCCCGCGCATTCGATCCGCAGCTCGCGCCCGTCGTCGGCGCGCAGCTGGAAGGGGATGCCGCCGCCGTTGGCGTCGTCGCCCGTGTGCGATGCCGCCAGCCACACCACGCAGCGGTCGCCGGTGGCATAGGGCGGCGCCAGGGTCGGCCCGGGCATCACCACCCCGACCACGACCACCGGTTCATCGCTCATGCGGTCACGCGGGCCACGCCCTGGCGATCATCGATCACCCGCAAGGGGGTTGTTCCATCGAAGCTGCGGAAACCGGGAGAAGTCGCCGTCCGTCGAGCACAGCAGGGCGCCGTGCTCGATGGCCAGCACGGCCAGGTGGGCGTCGGTGACCAGGGGGCCTTTGGCCTGTGCGGCGGGCAGCAAAGTCGCCAGCAGCGCCCAGTGACGGTCGCTGGGCTCCAGCACGCGTACGCTCGGCTGGGCGAACCACTCGGAAACGATGTCGACGGCTTCGGCGATGGTCAAGGGGTTGGGATAGGCGCGTGGGTTGGTACCTATCCGGAGAAAGGCCAGCACCGACATCCACGGTAAACCAACCGGTTCGGTCCCCGAGAAGATGCCCTCGAGCCAGGACCGCGCCTGCGGGTGCTGGGGGGCGGACGGGTTGTAGGCGTACAGCAGCAGATTGGCGTCGACGACGATCACCGGGCCGCGGGTCCCTCGATCTGCTCGAGCAGGTCGCCGACGTTGTCGTAGTCCAGGCCCTGTCGCAGGCCCAGTGGCCGTGCCTTCACCTTGAACGGTTTGGGGTTGCCGGCCGTGCGCCGCGATTCCAGACCGCGGCGAAGGTAGTCGTTCACGATGTCCTTGAACGGACGCCCGGACCGCCGGCTCTCGCTCTGCAGGCGGGCGGCGATGTCATCGTCCAGGGTCAGAGTCGTGCGCACATCAAGAAGTTAGCACGCAGACATCATGATGTCGAAGGGGAGGTCAGGGCGTCAGCTCGGCGTCGCCGAGGGTGGGGTCGGCGTCGACCAGGTAGCGGCCGGGGGCCAGCGTGCGGGCGGGGGTGTTGCTGTGACCCTGGGTCACCGTCAAGGTGGCGGGCGCCGGCATCGTGGTGGCGCTGACCACGTACGACAGCGTGGTCGCGTGCTTCTGGCAGTCCGGGCCGGGGGCGGCAAAGTGCAGGGTGTTGCCCTCCACCGTGGGGGGCGGGCACTTCTCGCGGGCGAAGCGGTAGGTGAGGATGGCGGCGGGGCCGTCGACCCACAGCTGGCCCTGGTCCACCTTGGCCTTGAGGAAGTCGAGGTGGGCGGTGTAATCGGCCAGCGAGATCGGCTGGAAGGCGTTCATGTCGTCGGAAAAGCCGGTCAAGGTGCGGGTGGCCCAGCCCTTGGCGGCGATGGCGTCCTCGACGTACTGGTCGAGCACGAACGAGCGGCAGGCTGCCGGCAACACGTCCGGTGGGGTGTTCGCCAGCGGCTGCACCACGCCCTGGCAAGGGCCACGGTCGCGGTACATCGAGTAGCTGGGACCCCAGACGTCGTAGCGGGTCTCGAAGCCGTCCGGGATGTCGGCAGGCGAGACGCCGCGGCCGCCGCAGCGGGCGCCCAGATAACCGCGCTGGCGCAGGTGGGCCACCGCCTCGGTGCCGCAGGTGTCGAACGGGAAGTCGAAGTAGCGGACGATCTGGCCCGTGTTGTCCTGCAGGAGCTGGGCGGCGCGATCTATCTCCTGGGCGAAGTCCTCGCTGCGCCGCACGCCCGCACAGCCCATCGGGCTGCCCAGGCAGGCGTGGCTGAACGAGTGGTTGACCAGCTCGTGGCCGTGGGTGGCCAGCGCCTTGACCCGCGCCCACTTGTTGTTGCCCGGGCCCTGCTCGCACGAGCCCACGATCACCCCGAAGGTGCCGTGCAGCCCGCGGCGCATGAGCTCGGGGTCGGCGTGCTGGAAGTTGCCCTCGGCCGAACGGTCGCAGACGCTGTCGTGCACCAGCGAGTAGGCCGCCGCGGCGCCGCCGCGCCAGGTGGCCACCTCGACCAGGCTGAAGCCGGGCGCCGCCGGCGGAGGCACCGGATCGGTCGTGCCGGGAGTGGGCGGCGGGGTGCTGGCCGGGCCACCGGGGCCGCCGCTGGTGGGAGCTGGCGCCAGCGGCGGCGGCGGCATCGGCGTGGGCGGCGGCGGCGGGTACGGAGTCGGGTTGACGGGCGGGCGGACCGGAGAGGCGCTGGCCGGTTCGGCGACCGGGCCGCTGAGGTTCTGGTCCTCGAGCGCACAGGCCGAGACGAGCCCGCAGCAGATGGCCAGCGCCGGTGTCCGCAACGAACCAGGCGACAACTTCACGGAACCCCCCTTTGCATCAACCGGTAAGCGGGCAGGTGGCCCGAAGTTCCCGGCGCGCGGGCAAGTTCTAAACAATCGCCGGCCCGATTGGAAGGGCGGCGTCATGGCCCCCGGGCGGGTCAGCACCGTAAATCCGCCGTGAATTTCGCGGTCAGCGATCGTTCGGCGGCGAGATGCGAAGCTTTCGCAACATCAGACAGAAGGTGGTGTAGGGGACACCGGCAAGACGTGCAGCGGTGCGCCGGCCACCGTCGCCGGCGCGGGCCAGGACCGCGCGCAGGTATGCCTCACGGTAGCGACCTTCACCGACCGCGAGGGGCAGCAGCTTGCCCTCGTCTTTTTCATGCGGCGCGGTGTTCGGCTTCCACAGCGACACCTCGTCGACCGCGCGCCGCGCCTCCTGCATGGCCCGCTGCGCACGAGCCAGCATGCCCAGCGGCGCCAGGGCGGCCCCCAGCCAGCTGGTCACGTCCTTCATCTCGACGAAGCGGCTGATGCCCATGTCCCGGGCCACCTGCAGCTCGGGATCGGTGCCCTTTTCGACGAGGAATACCAGCTGCGCGTTGGGGGCCAGCTTGCCCAGCTCGATCCCCAGGGCGATCGCCTCGCTGCCGTGCACGACCAGATCGATCAGCAGCACTTCCGGCTGCTTCTCCCGGCAGATCCTGCGCGCGTCGACCTCGGTCTCGACGACGTACGCCTCGCAGCCCGGGGTGGCGTGCAACAACGGCGCGACCTTCTCGGTGGTCTCGGGCATGCCGCTGGCCAGCATCACGCCGAAGCTCTCCGCCTCCTCGGCAGAGGGCGACCTGATCCCCTGTCGTCGGGCGCTCGCGCCGGAGCTGGGCTGTAGCGATCGGACAGTCAAGTGTCCCCCCCGTGACACGATCAGTCCTGGTCTGATCCAGAACCATCCTAGCCCGCGCGCCAGGCGGCATGCCACTGCAATCCGGCTTACCCATTGCGACGTCGCAGGTGGGGTTGCGACGTCGAGGGCGGGGTCACTCGCTGTGGGCGAGACGTTCGAGCGCCTGCCGAGCGAGCATCGCCACCTTGCGGCTGGGATCGATCGACAGGCGTCCCAGCACGTCGCGGCTGGCGGAGCTGTCGTCCGAGACGAGCGCTTCGGCGACGGCCGCGCGCACCGACTCGTCCTCGTCGCGCGCCGCTGCCGTCAGCTGGCGGATGGCGGTGGGCGAGCGCAACCGACCGAGGGCCAGCACGGCCGCTCGACGCAAGGCCTGATCGGCGCTGCCCAGCTGGCGGGCCAGGAACGGATCGACCGCCGGATCCTTGAGGCCCGAGATCGCCTCCACGATCGCGATCTTGCCCTCCGAGCTTTCCCCGGCGAAGACGCCGATCAGCGAGGGGATCACGGTGGTGTCGCCCAGGCTGCACAGCGCGCGCACGCTCTGCAGGCGGGTCTCGGCATCACGCTTGAGCTGCTCGAGCAGCAAGGTGCGGGCGCGGGCGCTGCGCAGGCCGCCCAGGATCTCGACCACCGCCGAGCGGACGTCGCGCGAGCGGTCGGCCAGCAGTGGCTCGAGCGCGGCGGCTGCGTCCGCGCCGGGCTGCCGGGCGAAGGCCTCGGCGGCCGCGCGGCGGACCGCGGGCGACGGATCGGACAGGCAGCCGCGGATGAACTGTTGCTGCCCCGGGTGCGGGTTGGCGCGCATGATGGCCAGCAGGGCGGCCACCGGCGGCGACGGCTGCGCGCACAGGGGGGCCAGGGCCTGGGCCACCGCCTCGCCGTCCATGCGGCCCAGCGCCGCCACCGCCAGCTCGCGCACGACCTCGTCGGTGTCGCCCAGCCGTTCGGCGATGGCCGGCACCGAGGCGTCGTGGCCCAGCCGCATCAGCGCGCTGATGGCGGCGGCGCGCACCTCGGCCACCGGATCGGTCAGCAGGCGGGCCACCAGGGAGGCGGCGGCCTTCTGCCCCACCGCGCCCAGGCACTCGCAGGCCAGGCGGCGGACGGCGGCGCCCGAAGCGGACAGACCCTCGGTCAGCGCCGGCAGGATCTCGTCGCCCAGCGACACCGCGCTGAACTCGAGCACGTCCCGCAGCGACGGGTCCCGGCCGGCCAGCACCAGGCTGGTGTACAGCGGCCGCAGCCGCAGGGCGCGCACGATCATGGCGGCAGCCTTGCGCGCGTCGCCTTCCTCGCCGCCGCCCTCGTCGCCGGGATCGTTGGCCAGCACGCTGTGCAGCCGCTGGTCCAGCTCGGCCGGTCCGGCCGAGGCGGCCAGGCGGGTCCAGTCGCCGATGTTGCGGAGGGCGTCCTCGTTGGGCTGGAACTCGAGCGCGTCGCCGATGGCACGCAGGCACTGGCCGAAGGTGGCGCTGTCCTCGCTGCCGCGCAGGATCTCGAACAGGTGTTTCAGGGCGTCGGCCGAGCCGATCTTGCCCATGGCGGCGATGGCCACGTCGCGGACCGCGCTGTCGGACAGCAGGGGGGCCAGCGCGCCCACCGCCCGGTGGTCGCCGATCTCGCCCAGGGCGTGGATGGCGGCGAAGCGCAGCCAGGGATCGCGATCCAGCACCTTGACCAGCGAGCCGGTGGCCAGCGACGAGCGCAGCTGCGACAGGCTGTCGATCACCTGCTGGACCACGTTGATGTCGGGGTGGTCCAGCAGCGAGACCAGGTGGGGAATGGCGGCGGCGTGCTGGGTGCGCGCCAGGATCCCGGCCGAGAACATCACCACCTCGGGGTCGGGGTGGCGCAGGGCCCGGATCAGCGCCGGCACACTGCGGGCGCCGCCCAGGGCCAGCGCTTCGATGGCGGCATTGCGCTTGCGCGAATCGGCGTGATCGGCGACGGCGTCGATCAGCGAGTCGGGGTCGACCACCTGCGAGGCGCTGGTGATGGCGCGCGCCCGTTCGGCCCGATCGGTGGCGCCCAGCGCCGCCAGCACGGTGGCGGCCAGCGAGTCAGGCGCGGGCTGGTCGGCGGCCGGCGCAGTCGCAAAAGGTCGGCTCTCGCTCATCCGCCCACCACAACCCCGGGGGCACGCGGGGCCAGATTGCGGACGGTCCGCTGCAGGTCCTCGGCCTTGAACGGCTTGGTCAGGTAGGCGGTGGCGCCGCCGTCCATCGCGCGCTTGACGTCGTCCTCGCGGCCCTCGGTGCTCACCACCACCACCGGGGTGGGGGTGCGGGCGGCCGAACCGCGGAACTTGTCCAGGAACTCCAGCCCGTCCATCACCGGCATGTTGATGTCGAGCACGATCAGGTCGGGCAGTCCGCTCTTCTTGATGAAGTCGAGCGCCTCTTGACCGTTCCTCACCAGGTTGAACTGCCATCCCGTCAGGCTCTGCAGCACCTGGCGGTAGAACATCTGCATCAGCTGGGAGTCTTCGGCGACCAGTATTCTTGGCATCTCGCTGTTTGCCTCCTGCCCAAGACGCCCGCTTCGCCCTCCGGCGCTGGAACGACCCGGCCTCGGGTCTGGTCATCGACCCGGCCGGGCGCGAACTTGAGGAGTATGGCGCGTCAGAGATGTAGCCAGCCTTCCACTTTTTTTGTACATGAAACCGTGCAGGTTTTTTCAGGGCCTGCCGATGTCCGTCGGGGCGATGCAGGACGACGCCGCAAACCAGTGACCTGATGGACATCGATCGGGCGGCTTTGATGGAGGCGTTCCTCGCCGAGTCCCAGGAGGGGCTGGCGGCGATGGAGCAGGGGCTGATCGCGCTGGAGGCGCGGCCGGACGACCGCGAGCGGCTGCAGACCATCTTCCGCGCGGCTCACACCCTCAAGGGCAGCGCCTCGACCATGGGCTTTCGCCACACCGCCGAGTTCGCCCACACGCTGGAGGATCTGCTGCACGCCGTGCGCGGCCGGCGCCTGCCGGTGACGGCGGAGCTGATCAGCCTGTCGCTGCAGGCGGTGGACGTCTTGCGACAGATGCTGGCGGACCTGCAGGGAGGCGAGATGCAGGCGCGCCCCGAACACGCGGCGGTGCGGGCATCGCTGGTCGCGCTGGTGCAGACCCAGGATCGATCGGCGGCCGCCCCCGAGCCCGCGGCCGCGCCGGCGCCGCCCGAGGAGCCGCCGCCGTTGCCGGTGGAGGGGGACTGGGAGCCGGCCCTGCGCGTGGGCATCGGCAAGCTGGACCAGCTGCTGGGCCTCACCGGCCGGCTGTCGGTGATCCAGAGCCAGGCCGGGGCGCTGTTGCTGGCCGGCCTGCCCGACGGGCCCGAGGAGCTGCGTGAGCTGCACCGCAAGACCGAGCGGCTGCTGCTGGAGCTGCAGGACTGGGTGATCGACGCGCGCATGGTGCCGATCGGGCCCACCTTCCGCAGCCACCTGCGCACCGTGCGCGACACCGCGGTGGCGGCGGGCAAGCGCGCCCAGCTGGTGATCCTGGGTGAGCAGGTGCGGGTGGATACCGGCGTGATCGACAGCGTGCGCGAGGCGCTGACCCACATGGTCCGCAACGCCGTCCACCACGGCATCGAGTCGCCGCGCATGCGCCAGTCGCAGGGCAAGCCGCCCGAGGGCACCGTGACCCTGCAGGCGGTCAACGACAGCGGGCGCATCGCCATCCGGGTCAGCGACGACGGGCGTGGGTTCGACCTCATCAAGATCCGCGCGCGGGCCCGGGAGCTGGGCCTGCCCCGCGCCGACAACCTGACGGACGACGATCTCCGGCGTCTGGTGTTCCAGCACGGCTTTTCCACCGCCGAGGCGGTCACGGAGATGAGCGGGCGCGGGGTGGGCATGGACGTCGTGCTCCGGAGCGTCGAGGCCCTGCACGGCTCGGTGGAGGTCGACAGCGTCGAGGGGGTCGGCACCACCGTCGAGCTGCGCCTGCCCTTCACCGTCTCGGTCATCGAGGGGTTCTGGATCCAGGTGGCCGACACCCAGCTGGTCATCCCGCTGGCCGAGGTGCTCGAGTGCGTGGACGCCCCCGCCGATCAGGGGCCGGCCGGCCTTCTGCACGTGCGCGGAGAGGTGGTGCCCTTCTTCCGCCTGCGCCACCTGTTCGGGCTGCCGCCCGAGGAGCGGCCTGATCATCAGCAGGCCGTGATCGTGCGCGGCGGTCAGAGCCGGGTGGGCGTGGTGGTGGACTTGCTGCACGGCGAGCGGCAGGCGGTGGTCAAGCCGCTGGGCCGTCTGTTCCGGCAGGTCGACGGGGTGGCGGGGTCCACCCTGTGTGCGGATGGCAGCGTGGCGCTGGTGCTCGATGTGCCGGGGCTGATCCGCTCGGCGCAAAGTCAGCGGGTGGCAGTTTGAGAGAGGGGAAAGAGGGGGAGGCATGATCAGCTTGCGGTGGTCGAAGCAGCTGGGCCTGGTGGCCCTGATGGCGTTTCTGACCGGAGGGGCGACGGGGGCAGCGCTGGTGCCGGGGTGGGCGCTGGTCGGGATCCTGCTGGCGGTGGTGCTGGCCGGGGTGGGCCTGTTCTATGCCTTCCGGCTGGCCCGCTGGACGGCGCTGGAGGCGTCGCAGAGCGCGCGCGTGGTGGCCTGGGCCCGGGAGGCCACCGAGGCCATCGGCAAGCTGGCCGAGGGCGAGATGACCGCCACCTTCCCGCAGCCGCCGCCGCTTGCAGGCACCATGAAGGGCGTGGGGCAGCTGGCCCAGCGGCTGACCGATTTCATCACCGAGTTCGTGCGCATCATCGGCAACGTCCGCCAGGCCTCGAGCGCGCTGGTGGCGGCATCGGCGCAGGTGTCCTCGGCTTCGCAGGGGCTGTCGCAGGGGACCAGCGAGCAGGCCACCTCGGTCCAGCAGATCACCGCCAACCTCGAGCAGATGAACGCCATCATCGAGCAGAACGCGCGCAACAGCCGTCAGACCCGGGAGATCGCGGTCAAGGGGACCCGGGAGGCGGAGGACAGCGGGAAGGCGGTCAAGGAGACGGTGCGGGCCATGCACAGCATCGCCGACCGGGTGGGCATCATCGAGGAGATCGCCCGCCAGACCAACCTGCTGGCGCTCAACGCCGCCATCGAGGCGGCGCGCGCCGGTGAGCACGGCAAGGGCTTCGCGGTGGTGGCCAGCGAGGTGCGCAAGCTGTCCGAGCGGAGCCAGTCGGCGGCCAAGGAGATCGGGCGCCTGGCCTCCGACAGCGTCAAGATTGCCGAGCAGTCCGGCACCCTGCTGGACCAGCTGATCCCCTCGATCAAGAAGACCGCCGATCTGGTGGAAGAGGTGGCGGCGGGCTCGACCGAGCAGGCCAGCGGCGTCGAACAGATGAACCGCGCCATGGGGCAGGTGGACCAGGTGACCGAGCGGAACGCCAGCTCGGCCGAGCAGCTGGCCTCCACCGCCGAGGAGATGACCGCCCAGGCTCAGGCGCTGCGCGACCTGGTGTCGGTGCTGCATCTGGGCCGGGCCGCGGGTGGCGAGGCGGCCAAGGGTGGGGCAGCGCCGGCGGCGCGGCCGTCGCCGATGACCGCCTCGGCGTCACCGCCGCCGGGGGCCGACGACAACGAGACGGAATACCACCCCTTCTGAGCGAGGCGGGGCAATGAGCGCGACGGAGATCCGGCAGTACGTCACCTTCGTGCTGATGGGCGAGGAGTACGGGGTGGAGATCCCGCGGGTGCGGGAGATCATCGAATACGAGCCCATCACCCGCATCCCCAGCATGCCCGCGCCGGTGCGGGGGGTGATGAACCTGCGCGGGGCGGTGGTGCCGGTGGTCGATCTGGCGCTGAAGTTCGGGCAGCCGGAGACGCCGGCCGGGCGCGAGACCTACCTGGTGGTGTTCGACCTGGTCTGGAATGACGAATCGGTGCGCCTGGGGCTGATGACCACCGTGCTGGGGCGGGTGATCGACGTCGCCGACGAGGTGATCAAGCCGGTGCCCGACTTCGGCACCCGCATCCGGGCGGACTACCTGCGCGGGATCGTGCAGGTGGACGGGCAGTTCGTTCTGCTGCTGAACGTGGACCGGTTGCTCTCGCCCGGCGAGCTTCTGGATACGATGTCGGCGCGCGACGAGGTGGCGATGGCGGCGGCGGCGGTGTCGGCGCCGCCGGCGGGGTCGAGTGGGGGGTGATCGATGGGGATCGGTGCGGGACAGCTGCCGGTCTCCGAGGGTGGGCTCCCCGAGATCAGCGATTACGAGTTTGCGCTGTTTCAGGAGCTGATCCGGCGCGAGGCCGGGATCCACCTGGCGCCGATCAAGAAATCGATGCTGGTCAGCCGCCTGTTCCGGCGGCTGGGGGCGCTGGGGCTGCAAACCTTCGCCGACTACTACCGGCACGTGACCTTCGGGCCGGGCGACGAGAAGGTGCGGATGCTCGATGCCATCTGCACCAACGAGACCTGGTTCTTCCGCAACAACAAGCAGTTCGAGCTGCTGCGCGATCAGGCGGCGGCGCAGTGGCAGTCCGCGCTCAAGCTGGGAAACCACTCGCGCACCGTCCGGATCTGGAGCGCCGCCTGCGCCAGCGGCGAGGAGCCCTTCACCATCGCCATGGTGCTGCTGGAGGCGCTGCCGGGCTGGGAGATAGACATCCTGGCCACCGACCTGTCGACACGCGCGCTGGACAAGGCCCGCGCCGCCACCTGGCTGCTGGAGAAGAGCAAGGACATCCCGCCGCACTTCCTCAAGCGCCACATGTTGCGCGGGACCGGGACCCAGGACGGCAGGATGCGCGCCTGTCAGAGCCTGCGCTCGCTGGTGCGCTTCCAGCGGCTGAACCTGAACGACAGCGACTGGGACGTGGGGCACCAGCCCTTCGATGCGATCTTCTGTCGAAACGTTTTCATGTATTTCGACCCCGACGACCGCGAGCGGGCTCTGCGGCGGCTGGTCTCGAACCTGACGCCGACGGGGTACCTGTTCCTCGGCGACGCCGAGGGGGCCGCCGGCGTGGACGATCGGATCGTCCAGGTGATGCCGGCGGTGTATCAGCGCAACGGAGGGGGGACGTGAGCGCGCGCGGGCCGATCCAGGTGCTGGTGGTCGACGACTCGGCGGTCACCCGCCAGCTGATGACCGCCATCCTGTCGAAGGAGCCGGACCTGCAGGTGACCACCGCCTCGGATCCGCTGGTGGCGATGGCCCGCATGCGCCGCACCCGCCCCGACGTGATCCTGCTGGACCTGGAGATGCCGCGCATGGATGGGCTGACCTTCCTCAAGCGCGTGATGACGACCGATCCGGTTCCCGTGGTGGTGTGCTCCGGTTTCGCCGAGCCCGGCACCCGGCAGGCCATGCGCGCGCTGGAGGCGGGGGCGGTCGAGGTGGCGTACAAGCCGCGCCTGCGGGCGGACGGGTCGGTGGAGGACGGGGCGGTGGCGCTGCTCGATTGCGTGCGCGCGGCGGCTCAGGCGCGGGTGCGGATGGGGACGGGGACGGGGACCGCGATCGGGACGACGACGACGACGACGACGACGACGACCGGGGTGCACCGGGTGCGGCGGGCGACGATGTCGGTGGATGTGGCGGCGGCGGGGGGGACGAGGGAGGACTGGGTGGTGGCGATGGGCGCCTCCACCGGCGGCACCGAGGCGCTGCGGGACGTGCTGTGCGCCCTTCCGGTGACTTCGCCCGGCATCGTGGTGGTCCAGCACATGCCCGAGGGATTCACCGCCGCCTTCGCCCAGCGGCTGAACGACCTGTGCGCCATCGAGGTGCGCGAGGCGCGCCAGGACGACCGGGTGCTGCCCGGGCTGGCGTTGATCGCCCCGGGCAACCGCCACATGTGCATCCAGCGGCGCGGCCCTTCGTATTTCGTTCAGCTCGATGATGGACCACGCGTGTGTCGGCACCGCCCCAGCGTGGACTTCCTGTTCCACTCGGTGGCGCGGGCGGCGCGTGAGCACGCGGTCGGGATCTTGATGACCGGCATGGGCAGCGACGGCGCCGAGGGCCTGCTGGCCATGCGGCAGGCCGGGGCGCAGACCATCGCCCAGGACGAGGCCAGCTGCGTGGTGTTCGGGATGCCCAAGGAGGCCATCGATCGCGGCGCCGCCCGGGCGGTGCTGCCGCTTTCGCGCATCGCCGCCGCCATCCCGCAGATGGCGCCGCGTGAGGTTGTCTCGAAGGAGGGGGGGAACAAGCGATGAAGACAAAGAATCGTCGTCGCCCGGCCGCGCGGCGGCTGAAATCCGTTTCCGAACGTTCGCGTGGTCCCAACGTACTGGCAATCGAACGACACCTGGCCATTTGCCAGCAACAGCTGTTGATACACCGTTATTTCGGTCTCTGCCGCAGCGGGGTCATGGATCGCGCGCAATTGATCGAGATCGTCAAGCAGCTCTATTGCTTTTCCATATTTTTCGAGCGCGTGTTGACGATGCGGATTGCGCGCTTTTCGAGCCAGATGGATGAACGGATCCTCGAGTCCGCCCGCCAGCACCTGCGCGAGGAGATCGGGCACGCCGAGCTGTTCCAGCTGTGCCTGCTGGACAACGGGGTCTCCCCGGAGGACATGACTGCGATCATCCCGCGCATGTTCACCAAGGCCCTGTTCGGTTACCTGACCGCCACGGTGATGCACGAGAACGAATACGTCGCCAACGTCGCCATGATGCAGGTGATGGAGGGCATCGGCCTGGCCTTCTTCCAGGCCACGCTCGAGGTGATGCAGCGGCATCAGCTGGTCAGCGGGGTCATGCAGCGCCACACCCAGGACGACGAGGGGCACTGGAAGATCGGCCTCGAGCTGGCCGACGAATTCGACGATCAGACGATGGATGACTGCCACCGGGTCATCGACGATCTGTACCGGCTGATGGGGCACGTGCTGGACGAGTGGCTGGCGGTGTTCCAGCAGGACGTCGAGCGCATCGCGGAGACCGGATGACCCGCCTGGAAGGGGGGGACCGGGCGGCGGGCGAAGGCGAGCCGGCCTGGGTCGAGTTGCTGCGGTTGATCAGCGGGACCTGGGCCACCCAGCTGCTGTACGCGGCGGTGGAGCTGGGCCTGCCCCAGGCGCTGGCCGAAGGGCCGCTGGCCGCCGAGCAGGTGGCCGCGCGGACGGGCTGCCAGCCGGCGGTCACCCACCGGCTGCTGCGCGCGCTGGCCGGCCTGGGCGTGCTGGAGCAACGGGGCGACGGCCGCTTTGCTCTCGATCGCATGGGGCAGCTGCTGTGCGCCGGTCGGCCGCAGGCGCTCGCGCGTTTCGTGCAGATGATGGGCTCACCCTGGCACCACCAGGCCTGGCAGGGGCTGATCCAGGCGGCCCGCGGCGGAGGCTCCGGGGCCCAGCACGCGTTCGGGACCGAGCTGTGGGGCTACCTCCAGGCCCACCCCGCCGAGGGCGGCGTCTTCCACGCAGCGATGACCGAGATCTCCGATACGGTGGGCGCCACCGCCGTCGACGCCTGCGATTTCTCCGGCGTCCGTCAGCTGGTGGACGTGGGCGGGGGGCAGGGGCGCTTGCTCTGCCGGGTGCTGGCGCGCCACCCGGGCATGCGCGGCGTGGTGTTCGATCGCCCGGCCCTGGCCGAAGGCGCGGAGGCGCTGCTGCGCCAGCAGGGCATGCTCGATCGCTGCCGCTTCGTGGGCGGGGACTTCTTCCGCGCGGTGCCCGAGGGCGGCGATGCGTACCTGGTGTCGCACGTCCTGCACAACTGGAGCGACGCCGAGGCGGTTGCGATCTTGCGCCGCTGTCGGGAGGCGATGCAACCGGGAGGCAAGCTGCGCCTTCTGGAGGTGGTGGTCGGCCCGCCCGGCGAGCGGGACTGGGGCAAGGTGATGGACCTGGAGATGCTGGCGATGTTCGGCGGGCGGCAGCGCACCGCCGAGGAGCTGGGCCGTCTGCTGGGAGAGGCGGGCTTCGTGCTCGAGCGGGTGATCGGGACCGTGTCGCCCACCAGCGCGGTCGAGGCCTCCGCCCTGTGAAGCGATGTCCGTCGTCGCTGCGCCCCTGGTTGCCCTGACCGAGCTGGCGCCGGACCTCTACGCCAAGGTCGAATATCTTCACCCCTCCGGGTCCATCAAGCACCGGGCCCTGCCGCCGCTGATCGAGGACCGGGCAAGGGCGGGGCTCATCCGTGCGGGCCAGCGCATCGCCGTGCCCAGCGCCGGCGCCGCCGCCGTCTCGGTGGCCTGGGCGGCGGCCCGCCTGGGACACCCGGCCCTGGCCCTGCTGCCCCGTTCGGCCCCGCCGGCCATCGTGCGGCTGCTGGGCTGGATGGGGGCGGATTGCCGGCTGCTGGAGGCGGCCGAGCTGCCGGACTGGCTGGCCCGGCTGCGCGCCGATCCCCACACCTACCTGCTCGAGCCGGGCAGCGACCGGCAGGTGCCCGACCACTACCAGCCGGTGGTCGACGAGATCCTGCGCGAGCTGCCCGGGGCGCAGGCGATCACCGCGGGCGTCGGCACCGGAGCCACCGTTGCCGGCCTGGGACGCGGGCTGCGCCGGCGCGAGAGCGGTTGCCGCCTGGTGGCGGTCGAGCCGGCCGAGGCGCAGGTGGCGGCGGGCGGCCCCTGGGCTCCGCACGGGATCCCCGGCCTGGCGCCGCCCATCCCCCAGCCGCTGTTCGAGAGCGCTCTGGTGGCCGAGGTGCTGCCGGTCCCGTCGGCCGAGGCCTGGGTCACCG
>JBKPRZ010000610.1:0-17121 GCA_046734815.1 Myxococcota bacterium
GGACGGCGGTGCGGGCGCGGCCGGCGTGGGCGCGGACGGCGGCGCGGCGGGCGGAACAGCCGGAGCGCTCTCGTGCGCCTCACCGGCGGCCGTCTGGAATCCACGCCGCACGCGATCGGCGGCGAACAGCGCCAGGGCCACAGCGGCGGCGATGCCCAGTCCGGTCCACACCCGCCGCCCCGTGCGGCGGTGAAGGCCGCTGGGCGTCTCGAAGCGCGTGGCCGCTCCTTCCAGCTCGACCCGCTCGTAGTAGGCCGATTCGCGCACCGCCGCGGGGCCGCTGCCGGGGGTGGTCTGCCGGGCGAGCGGCACGGTGCCGCCCGGGCTGCCGCCCCGGTCGCGCGGCAGCAGCTGGGTCTCGAGGATCTTGCTGATGCGCTCGCGCTCCTCGACGAACAGCGGCTCGACGAAGGCGGCCAGCTGCGAGCGGCTGACCACCAGCTGGTGCTGTTGCATGTATTGCACCAGGACGGCCTTGAACTCGGCGGCGGTCGCGTAACGGCCTTCGGGCTCGACGTGGATCGCGCGCGCGCACATCCACATCAGTTCCTCGGGGACGTCGGCGCCGGTCGCCGACAGCGGCGGGATGTCCCGCGCGGCCAGGCAGTGGGCGATGGCCGGCGCGCCCAGGTCGCCCCACAGCGAGCGGCCCGACAGCCCCTCCCACAACATCACGCCGGCGGCGAAGACGTCCGCCCGCCGGTCCACCGGCTCGCCCAGCAGCTGCTCGGGCGGCATCTTGGTCAGCTTGCCCTTGTAGAAGCCGGCCTGGGTCTGGGTCATCGAATCCATCGTCTTGGCGATGCCGAAGTCCAGCACCTTGCATTCGCCCAGCAGGGTGACGATCACGTTCTCGGGCGACAGATCGCGGTGCACCACCTGCATCGGCTTGCCGTCGTAGCCGCGCAGCTCGTGGGCGTGGTGCAGCCCCTCGAGCACGTTGCACATGATCTCCAGCTCGAGCGCCGGCGGGAGCCGGCCCTTGGCGGCATGACGCTGGCGCAGCTGCTGGACGGTCGGGCCGGCCAGGTGCTCCATCACGATGAAGTGCGAGCCGTTCTCCTCGCAGATCTCGTGCGTGGCCACGATGTTGGGGTGGCTCAGCCGGGCGGCCAGACGGGCCTCGTCGAGGAACATCGCCACGTGCTGCGGGTCCTCGGAATTGCGCAGCCGCTTGACGACGATCAGCTTGGAAAAGCCGGCCGGGCCCTCCGACACCGCGAGGTAGAGATCGGCCATCCCCCCGTGGCCGAGCTCGGTCAGCACACGGTACTTACCCCCCAGCAACTGGCGACCTGCGATGTTGGGCCCGCTCCACATAGGTTTGATTACCGATCCATAGATAAGCAGCGGGTTTATACCCCTAGTTACCCCCGAGCGCAGCGAGCCAACATCCAGCGTTTGCCGTCGATTTCGGTGTTCGAATCGCAGGATGGAAGGCCCGTATCTATGCATCATAAGACATAGTCCCTGCGCGGTTGTCGCGATGCGAACGACGCCGGCTGGTCAAGGCAGTCCCCGGCGCTTCCGATCAGATACGCGGATGAGCGGAACTGGTTTCGCCTGCCCGGCCGGCCGGGCCTCTGCGCGCCGTCCGGGCTGAACACCGCGGATGCACGACTGGAAGAGCGTGGGTCAGCTGGTGGGGGCCTTTGGCGGCAACTGGATGCGGCTGGGTACCGCCATCATCGGGCTGGCGCTGGTCAGCCTGCTGCGCCGGCTGCTGCCACCCGAGCAGCGCCAGCGCAGCGCCCCCACCGCGGTGTTGCTGTCGATCGGCCTTCTGCTGGGGCTGTTCGGGCTGCTCCTGGCCTCGAGCGGCACCCAGACCTCGACCACCGGCAAGGTGGTGGGGCTGCTGGCCACGTTCTTCGTGGCGCTGGGGGCGGTCAACCTGATCATCCTGCTGGTGTTCGAGGTGGTGCCGCGCCACAGCCGGATCCGGCTGCCCACCATCCTTCGCGACATCATCCAGATGGTCTCGCTGGTGGTGATCCTGTTCGGGGCGCTGAGCACCAGCGGGGCGGCCAACCTGGTCTCGTTCATCACCACCTCGGCGGTGCTGACCGCGGTGGTCGGTCTGGCCCTGCAGAGCACCCTGTCGAACCTGTTCGCCGGGGTGGTCATGCACATGGACCGTACGATGTCCGAGGGCGACTGGATCCAGCTGGGCACCCGCACCGGCAGCATCGCCGAGATCCGCTGGCGCTCGACGGTGCTGCGCACCACCGACGGCGACAACCTGATCGTGCCCAACGCCCAGCTGCTGTCGCAGGAGGTGTACAACTTCTCGCGGCCCCTGCCCCGCCACCGGCTGTGGGTGCGGGTCACGTTCTCGTACCGGCACCCGCCCACCGAGGTGAAGGAGGTGCTGACCGCGGCGGCGCGTTCCACCCCGGGGGTGCTGCCCCAGCCGGCGCCCGACTGCCTGCCGGTCGAGTTCGGCGACAGCGGGGTGATCTACGCGCTGAGGTTCTGGGTCGCCGACGTCTCGCAGCGGGTGGAGATCGAGGGGGAGGTGCGGTCGCGCATCTGGTACGCGGCCCAGCGGGCGGTGCTGGAGATTCCGTTCCCCATGCGCAACGTGCAGCTGTTCGAGCCGGGGCGGGCCGAGGCGCGGCGGCTGCCGCCCGACCTCGGCGTCACTCCGTCGGCGGGCGCGGTGCTGGAGGGGATCGACCTGTTCGCGAACCTGGACCCGGCCGACCGCGAGCAGCTGGCCCAGAACATGCGGCTGGTCCGCTTCGGAGCCGGCGAGCCGATCATCCGGCAGGGCGAGCCGGGCGATTCGCTGTTCATCATCATCAAGGGTGACGTGCTGGTCTCGCTGAGCGCGAGCGGTATCGACCAGAGCGTGACCAACCTGCGACCCGGCGACCTGTTCGGCGAGATGTCGCTGCTGACCGGCGAGCCGCGCTCGGCCACCTGCAGCGCGCGCAGCGACGTGGTCTGCTACGTCGTCGACCACCGCGCGCTCAAGCCGCTGCTGAGCCAGCGGCCACAGCTGGCCGAACATCTGTCGTCGGTGCTGCTGAGCCGGCAGGCCACGCTGGAGAAGAAGGGTGGCGAGCTGTCGGCGCGCGCCGCCGCCCGCGCCGACCACCGCAACCGCCTGCTGGGTCGCATTCGCAGCTTCTTCGAGCTTCGTTGACGGCTTCGCGTCGGGGTTCGTGGTGAGGTGTCACCGGGTGCGACAGCGCGGGGTGGGGCCCTGGTACAGGATTTGAAGGAAGGTCGGCCCGAGTCCCGTTACAGTCCCTCATAACCTGGAGAACGCGATGAAACTGGTACGTCCTTGCCACGCCTGTGCCGCACCCGTCACGATCAAGATGGTCCGGTGTCCCCACTGTGGGGCGACCAACCTGCGCGGCCTGGTGGCGCGGGCCGCCGGCTGGGCGGCCACCTTCGCGGGCGGCGTGGCGGTGTCGAGCACCCTGGCGGCCTGTTATGGCGGGCCCTGCGCGATGCCCGAGGATCCGGAGTGCAAGATCCCCGAAGCTGTCCCCACCTGTCAGATGGTCTCCATCTCGCCGCTGGTCGACGACGCCGACGGCGACGGCTACTGCAAGGCCCAGGACTGCAACGAGAACGACAAGACCATCAACGCCGCCGCCGTCGACGTTCCCCGCGACGGGATCGACCAGAACTGCGATGGCAAAGACGCCCAGTGACGGGGCGACCCCGGCGGGCCGGGAGCAGGCGCGGCGGCAGGAGGCGGCGGGCCGGCGCCTGCAGGTCCTCCAGCGCACCTTCTTCCCGGCCTATGTGGTCTGGGAGCTCACCCTGGCCTGCGACCACGCATGCAAGCACTGCGGATCGCGGGCGGTGGTGGCGCGCGATCACGAGCTGAGCACCGAGCAGGCGCTGGCGGTGGTGAGCCAGCTGGCGCAGCTGGGCGCGCGGGAGGTGGTGCTGATCGGCGGGGAGGCCTACCTGCACGACGGATTCTTGACGATCGTGTCGGCTCTCCGGCAGGCGGGGATCGTGGTCATCATGACCACCGGCGGGGCTGGCATATCCGCCCGCCTGGCCGGCGACATGGCCAGGGCGGGGATGTCGCGGGTGTCGGTCAGCATCGACGGTCTGGAAGGGCGCCACGACGCCATGCGGGCCAAGCGCGGGTCGTTCGTCCAGGCCACCGCCGCGCTGGGACACCTGCGCGCAGCGGGGATCGACCTGTCGGCCAACACCAACCTGAACCGCTCGAACCACCAGGACCTGGAGGGGCTGTACGATCACCTCAAGGCGTGCGGCGTGCGCAGCTGGCAGGTGCAGCTGACCGCGCCGCTGGGGCGGGCGGCGGACCATCCCGAGATGCTGCTGCAGCCCTACGACCTGCTGGATCTGCTGCCGCGGATCGATCGCCTCAAGCAGCGCGGCTGGCGCGAGGGTCTGTTGATCATGCCCGGCAACAACCTGGGGTTCTTCGGACCCGAGGAGCTGCGCCTGCGCAGCCAGCGGCCCGACGACGGCGACAGCTTCGGCGGCTGCCAGGCCGGACGCTTCGTCATGGGGATCGAGTCGGACGGCGCGGTCAAGGGCTGCCCCTCGCTGCCCACCACGGCGTACGTGGGCGGCCGGCTGGGGGGCGCGACCTCGCTGGGCGAGATCTGGGACCGGGCTCCGCAGCTGCAGTTCACGCGCGGGGAGGTGAAGCTGTGGGGCCACTGCCAGACCTGCGAATACGCGGAGGTCTGCCGGGGCGGATGCAACTTCACCGCGCACGCGTTCTTCGGGCGCCCCGGCAACAACCCGTATTGCCACCACCGGGCCCTGCGCCTGCGCCGCCAGGGTGTGCGCGAACGGATCGTGCCGGCGGAGGTGGCACCGGGCACGCCGTTCGATCACGGGCGCTTCGAGCTGGTGGAAGAACCGTTCGATGCGCCCGAGCCACCGGCGGTGGCCCACGACCTGGTGAAGCTGCGGCGCGAGCGCCGCGCGCGCGCCGGGTGAACGCCGTTACATCGGCTCGATGCAAACGATGCGCGACTGGTTGCGGTCGGCCACGAACAGGATGCGGCCGTCGGGGGAAAAGGCCAGCACGTTGCCGTCGTAGTTGGTCAGCGACAGGCCGGTAGCGAGATCGCTGACCGCGCCGGCGGGCGTGATGCGCAGGATCTTGCCGCTGGACCAGCTGGCGGCGTACATGTCGCCGCCGAACGGCCCGCTGGGGGCGAACACGACCGCGTGGATGCCCGGCTGGGTGGTCACCAGCGGGGTGGCCTTGCTGCCGTCGCTGTTGATCTTCGTGATGGTATCGTCGCCGCTGTAGCCGCCGGCGGCGGGCATCGAGGCGAACAGGCCGCCGCCGAAGAGGCCCAGGCTGTCGACGGCCAGCCCCTCGATGCCGCCGAACATGGCGAAGGTCGCGCCGGTGCCGCCGCTGTCGAAGCGGCCGAAGCCCACGCCCGCGCCGTCGGTGTCGCCGGTGACGTACAGGCCGGCCGGGTACGCGCCGCCGGGTGAGAAGGCCATCCCGTAGATGTCGTCCATTCCCGGACCGGGCGCCTGGGCGAACAGGGTGGCGTTGCCGGCGGCGTCGACCCGGAAGATCACGCTGTCGGTGTCGCCGTCGCCGCCCTGGTCGCCGATGTACAGCTTGCCGTCGAAGGCGCCGCCGGCGTCCCACACGCTGGTGGTCAGCAGGGCGGGCGTGCGCGGCCAGGCCGCTCCCGACACGAAGGAGGTGGCGGCGCCGGTGTGGGTGTTCACCTTGATCACCGCCGCCGCGCCCTGGTCGACGACATAGGCGTTCTGGCCGAAGGCGCCGCCGGCAAACGAGATGGCGACCGGCTGGCTCAGCGGCGCGCCCGTGGTCACGACCGCCGACCGGAAGCCGCTGGCGGTGGTCCACCCCGACGGCGCGGAGAAGGCGCCGCAGCTGTGCACGATGGCCGCGTCCGCGGACTCGGCGTCGGCAGTGGGTGGTGTCGTGTCCGGATCGGCGTCGGGGGTCGGTGGGGCCGTGTCCGGATCCGCGTCGGCGGCAGGCGGCGCCAGGTCCGGATCGGCGTCGGCGGCGGGCGCGGTGTCCGCGGGGGCGGCGGCATCGGACTCCGCATCCGCGGGCAGGCTGTCCGCGGGAGCGTCGGCGGCCGGCGGCCCATCGTACTCCGCATCCGCGGGCAAGCTGTCCGATCCGGCCTCGGCGGCGATCCGCTCGTCGGGCGCGCTGTCGACACCCATGTCCTTCGGCGGGGCATCCACCGGGCGCGTGTCCACGGCGGCATCCAGTCGCGCATCGGGGCGGGCGTCCGGACGCGGCCGCGTCCCGCTGTCATCACACCCCACCACCCACGCCACCGCACACACCCCCAGCACCCCGACGATCCTCCGCATGCACACGCCTCCGGCAATCACCCTAAACGGCCGCGCACCGTTTGCACAACCCCGAATCGCAGGCGCGCGGACCGCGAACGGCCCTGCCCCAGCAGATCGTGAACGGTGGCGTGGTCGCTGCAGCGGATCGATGTAGCCCGCCGAAGCGGTCAGTGACAGGTCTGCTTGCGGGTGTCGGTGTAGGCGTAGGGGGCGCCGGCGCCGGCCGACGGGCATGTGCCGCAGACTTTGTAGGAGCCGCCCACGCCGCAGTCGACGGTGAACACGAAACCATCGCTGGGCTGGCACGAGCAGAAGTAGAACTTGCCGCCGCTGTTGCACTGGACCGAGCAGTTCACCCCGGCGGTCTGGCCGGCGCTGGCGCAGGTGGAGCTGGGCGTCCCGCAGGAGAACAGGGTGTCGCCGCCCGTACAGAACTTGCACGCCGACCCCAGGTTCTCGGGCAGCCCCTTCACGATGCTGCCGTCGCAGTCGTAGTCGTAGGTGCCCTTGGACTTGCTGGCCACGTCGAAGAAGGCGGTCTGGCCGGGCTTGACGTTGCCGTCGCCGTCGTCGCAGTCGGTGTTCGAGGCGACGTAGCCGGGCGGGGGAGCGTCGGCGCAGGCGGCCTGGGCGTTGCCGTTGACCAGGGTGCCGAACTTGTCCCCCACGCCGTCGCCGTCGGCATCCTTGTAGAACACCTGGCAGGCCACGCCGTTGGCGCAGCTGACCCCGGGGCACTTGCACTTGCCCGGTGTCTCGGTGCAGGTGAAGGGTGAATCGCAGGCGCTGTTGCAGCAGACCTTGTTGATCGCGTCGCCGGCACAGTGGCCGCTGCGGCACTCGTCCCCGGTCACACACACGACCCCGTCGCTCTTCTTGAGCGCGCACTGGCCGTTGGCGTTGCAATAGGTCTTGTCCATCTGGCAGTCCTCGTGGCCGGCACAGCGGGTCTTGCAGGCGCCGTCGGCGCAGGCGTAGTCCACGCAGGTGCTCAGCTGCGGCCCGCAGGCGCCCTGCCCGTCGCAGGTCATCGCCGCCACCTGGTCGGCGCTGTTGCACCACTTGTTGCCACAGGACTTCTCGCTGCCCGGGAAGCGGCAGGCGCGCATGCCGTTGCAGGTGCCGGCGCAGGCCACGTTCGATCCCTGGACGCCGCCGTCGGGCGCGTTGATGCCGCCGCCGCCGTCGGCGCCACCACCATCGGGCGCGCCGCCGTCGGGCAGGGCGGCCGGGCCGCACTGGTTCTTGGGGTCCATGCCGTCGGGCACCGGGTCGCAGCGGCCGCGCTGGCCCAGGAGGCACGATTCGCAGGTACCGGTGCAGCCGCTGTTGCAGCAGACGCCCTCCACGCAGAAGTCGCTGCTGCACTGGTTGCCCATCGAGCAGGACTCGCCGTTGGCCTTGCGCCCGCCCTGATCGGCGCCGGGCCCGTCGGTCGCCGGTCCATCGGCGCCGCCGTCGGGCTGCGGGCCGGCCGCGAGCACGATCCGGGCGCTGGCTGCCTGGCCGGCCATCAAGGTCACCGGGCTGGTGGTCTTGCCGCTGGCCACCACCGCGCCGCCGGCGTCCAGGGCGTCGAAGCTCAGGGTGAGGCTGCCGCTGGTGCTGGCGGGGACGTAGCGGAACCGCAGCTCACCGCTGTTGATGGCCTCGTTGCTGATCGACATCGGTCGCACCACGGGCGCGCCACCGGTGGCCTGCGCGGTCAGCACGCCGCTGGAGATCTTGCCGCGGGTGGCGGCGGCCAGCGGGTGCGCGTCCACGACCACGTTGACGCCGAAGCCGCCCGGAGCGGTCGGATCCTTCGAGCAGCCCAGCGCCGCCGCCGCCAGCGCGGCGACGGTGAGAAACGCCGCCCTCACCACCGCACCACCGCAGCGCTGCGCAGCTCGCGCACGTCGGGCAGATTGTTCCAGGTGCCCCCGCCACCGCCGGTGGACAGCACCACCGCCACCACCGCGGCGGCCACCACCGCGCCGCCCACCACGCCCCAGAACCAGGGCTTGCGGTACAGCGGCCGCTCGGCCGGCGCCGGCGGAGGCGCGGTGGCCGTCAGCGACGGCGGCTCGTTCACGGCCGGCGTCACCGGCGGCGTCATCGGTGGCGGCTGCACCGACGCCGGTGGAGGCGTGGTGGCCGCCGCGCGCTCGGCCTCGATCTGCTTTTCCAGCCGGGCGATGTGCCCGCGCACCGCCTCGGTGTTGCTGGCGTCGGGATGAAAGCGCAGGTAGTTGCGGTACAGGGTCAGCGCGCGATCGCTCTTGCCGCCCAGCCGGCAGGCCTGCGCGGCGTTGAACAGCAACGCCGCGTCCGGCTTCAGCTTGTACGCGCTCATGTACGCGTCGGCGGCCGCCTCGTATTCCCCGACCGCGTAGTGCGCCTGTCCCTTCTTGAACAGCTCGCGCGCCTTCGCCGCATCGTCGGCCCAGGCGGTTCGCCCCGCCAGCGCAAAGACCGCTACCAGACACCCAACCCACAACACGCGAAATGGCATCGCGCCTTTACCCTACCAGACGCGCGTTCGACTGAATACGCCGGCCGCGCGCCTGACACCGACGCAGACCGGGCCAGAGTGGGCGCGCCTGTGGGAGGGCGGCAGTCGCGGTCAGCTGGTCTGGTCGAGAAAGGGCGCCACCAGCTGGGCGACCAGCTCGCTGGACTGGATGTCGTAGTGGGTGGCGCCCGGCACGATGGCCAGCCGGCTGGCCGGGCGCTGTTTCCCGTCCAGCCCGGCGTCGCGCTGACCCCCGCCCAGCAGCTGCCACATCTCGACGACGTGCTCGGGCCTGATGGCGTCGGCGTCGGCAAACACCAGCATCGTCGCCGCTTCGATCTTGGCGAATTCCCTGGTCCAGTCGAAGGGCTGGGCCAGCAGCCGGCCGACCTTGGTGAACAGCTTGACGTAATCGACCTCGGGGTACAGCTGGCCCAGCGGCCCGGCCTGGACGGCAGGGCCGATCTGCGCCGCCATCCCGGCCATGGCATCGAACTGGGCCAAGACCTCCGGGTACCAGCCGTCGCGGCGGGCGGGCTGGGCCACGATCACCAGCCGGTCGAGCCGGGCGGGGTGGCGGAGGGCGAACTGGATGGCCCCACCGCCCCCCAGCGAGCAACCGAGCAGGTCCGCCTTGCTGATCCCCAGATGGTCGAGCAGCCCGGCCACGTCGTCGGCGTTGAACTCGAAGCGGAAGGGCCGATTGATGTCCCGCGTGTTCCCATGCCCCTGCTGGTGCACGGCGATCACCTGCCGGCCCCGGGCCAGGGCGGCGATGTTGGGTCCGAAGGCCTCGCTGCCGGTGCCCCCTCCGTGGAGCATCACCAGCGGCGCGCCGGCGCCGTGGACCTCGTAATACAGCTTCAGACCGTTGACCGGGGCGTAGCCGGTCTGGTTCGGTGTGCTCATGCGGTTGTCCTCCCCGGGCTGCACCTGAGGTTACCCGACCGGCGTGGTCTGCGGACCGCGGGACATGATCGGCGCAATTTTCTCCAAGTCTCGGCGGGCGCCGGCGCCTAGGTTGACGACCACAGGAGGTCATCATGTTCGATCACATCGGAATCAAGACTGCGAACATCGACCGGGGCGTGGCGTTCTACACCGCCGCCCTGGCACCACTGGGGCACACGCTGTGCTCGCGCGACGACTCGGGTGCCGGCTTCGGGCCCGCGAACCAGCCGGCCCTGTGGCTGATCAGGAGCGCGACCGGCGCCGGCCCGGGTGCGCACATCGCCCTGCGCGCAAGAGATCGAGCGGCCGTGGATCGCTTCCACGCCCAGGGGCTGGCCGCCGGCGGCCGGGACAACGGTCCCCCCGGCCTGCGCGCCGACTACGGCCCCAGCTATTACGCGGCCTTCCTCGTCGATCCCGACGGGAACAATGTCGAGGCGGTCTGCCTGGGGTGAGCGCGGCGGGTTCGGTATGCTTCGCTCTCGCTGCCATGAAGTACCTGATCCACAAGCCGGCCCCGCCCCTCGATGCGGTGGTCGAGAACCTGTGGTCGCTCGCCGACGCCCCGGCGCATGCGCGCGAGCGGATCGTGCCGACCGGCACCTTCGAGCTGGTGGTCAACCTCGACGAGGACGAGATCCGCATCCACGACCCGGACCGCGGGGTGCGGCGGCACGCCGGGGCAGTGGTGTCGGGCGCGTACACCCGGAGCTTCGTGGTGGACACGCGCGAGCACGCTTGCATCGTGGGTGTGCACTTCAAGCCCGGCGGTGCCCGCGCATTCCTGGGAGCGCGGGCGGACGAGCTCACCGACGCACATGTCGACCTGGCCGCCCTGTGGTCGCCAGCGGGGGCGCGCCGGCTCCGTGATGCGCTCGGGAGCGCGGCCAAGGAGGCTGGCCGGTTCGCCATCCTCGAGCAGGCGCTGCGCGAGCGCCTGGTCCCCGCCCTCGCCGAGCGCCGTCTCCTGCGCGCGCTGCTCTCGCAGCCCGCCGACTCGGTCGCCGACGTGGCCGCGCGCTTCGGGCGCAGCCACCGCAGCTTCATCGACGCGTTCAGCGCCGAGGTCGGGATGACGCCCAAGCTCTTCCGGCGGATCCTGCGCCTGCAGCGCACCTTCGCGCTCGCGGGCGAGGCAAGCAGGCCGGCCTGGGCGCAGATTGCCCTCCGCTGCGGCTATTTCGACCAGTCGCACCTGATTCGCGACTTCGTCGCGCTCGCGGGCGTCACACCGGCACAATACGCGCGCCGGCCCCGCGAGCCGGTCAAGAGTGACCACATCGCCCTGGTCTGAGGGTCAAATTCGTCCAATACCGCCGCCCCGGACGGACCCAGAGTGCGAGGCAGGAGGAACCGATGCGTGCATGCGCCGCGCTTCTCGTGCTGACGATGGGAGGACCCATGAGCGAAGCAAAGACGAACGAAGCGACCGTGCGTTACCAGGTGAAGGCGACCGAGCCAGCGATCGCCTTTTACACGAAACAGCTCGGCTTCAAGCTCGACCGAAAGACCGGCCCGTTCGCGCAAGTCTCACTGGGAAACCTGGTGCTCATCCTGAGCGGGCCGGGCACCTCGGGCGCGCGAGACATGCCGGATGGCCGCAAGCAGGCCCCCGGGGGCTGGAACCGCATCCTGATCTGGGTCGACGATCTGAAGGCGAGCATCGCGAAGCTGAAGCAGGCGGGCGTTCACTTCCGCAACGACATCGAGGTCGGGCCTGGCGGCTCGCAGATCCTCATCGACGATCCGGACGGGAACCCGATCGAGCTTCACGAAGCACCGAAGGGTTGAACCCGCGCTGGCCGATCTAGAGG
The DNA here is from genome assembly GCA_046734815.1 of Myxococcota bacterium. GTDB lineage: Bacteria > Myxococcota_A > Polyangia > Fen-1088 > Fen-1088 > CAVYGB01. The sequence goes on from JBKPRZ010000610.1 coordinate 11,581, forward strand.
AAGTACAGGCCCAGGCCGGCCCAGGGCAGCGGCACCACCGCACCCTTGCCGCCCGGCTTCCTGCTCGAGGGTGGCAGATAGACCCAGATCGCGGCCACGTCCAGGCGGACGCGGATGCGGTCGAGGGCCAGCGGTCCCCAGGCGCTGCCGCTGCCGATCAGCCAGCGCACGCCGGTGGTCGCGACCGAATCGCGCACGTGGCGGCGGGGGAGCAGCTCGGCTATCAGCGCGCTGTGATCTCCCAGCACCTGCTCGACCGCAGCGAAGGGCTGCAGCTGCAGGGGCAGGCGATCGATCCGGGCACCCGCGCCGGCGCAGGCCTCGACCTTGCCGTCGGCGCCGGGCTCGCCGACTCCGCCGGCGCCGCAGGCGGCGGCAAAGCCCGCCGACTGAGGCAGAAGGTGGTGGTTGTCGAGCAAGTAGCCGCCGGCGAGCAGCTGCGTGTGCCCGAAGTGCCTGGAGGCGGACAGGGTCAGCAGATTGAATTGCAGGTTCGCACCGCCCGCGGCCACGAAGCCGCCGCCGGCGGCCCCGCCTCCGAACAGGGCCACGCCCCCGCCCCCGACCGCCCCGCCGAAGAGATCGAGCATGTCGTAGCTGATGGCCAGCCCGGGCCGTCCCGGGGCCTCGTCGAGTAGCCGCACCTTCAGGCCGAGATCGAGGAATCCGACCACCACCGCCCCGGCGCCGCCGGCCGCGATGATCCCGTGGCCCGCCAGGGCGCCACCGCCGGCCGCCGGGATGGGGAAGCCGCCCGCCCACAGGTCCAGCTGCACGCGGCGGCTGAGCCCGACGGCGATGCGGACCAGGATCAGCTCGTCGTCGCTGAGGACCAGCTCTCCCGGCTCCAGGGTCAGGGGCGTGGGCGTCAGGAACAGGCGTTCATCCGCCGCGCGCCTCTCGACGTAGTCCCGGCGCCGCCGCACGATCTCCTCGCCCAGCGCGCGGCCCGCCTGCTGACCGGCGACCGCCGACAGGGCCTGCGGTGCTCCCTCGGCCGCCCAGCTCACGTACCCGAGCGGCGGCGCGCCGGGCGCGCCGGGTGGGTGAAGGGGGCCGTCGATAGCCAGGTAGCCGCTGGTGGCCTGATCACCACCGCCGCCGAAGCCCAGCAGGTTGCGCGCCCCCAGCGCCACGCGACCGGCGACGTCCAGCGAAGCTGTGACCGGCTCGCGCAGGCTCACGATCTCGAGCTGCAGACGAAAGGCATCGGGATCGTCGCCGGTAGAAGGTCTGAGGCCGCCGGTGCTGGCCAGCGCCGCCGCGAACGACCGCCCCATCTCCTGCTTGACCGCATCCGCGCCGGGGCCCGCGGTCTGGACTGTGAAGGTCTGGTTCCGGAGAAATGGCCCCAGCGCCCGGGTGCGACTCTGCCGGACATTCCCACCCGCGCAGCCCACCAGCAGCAGCACCACACCCACCGCCCGCACCACCACACCCATGCAGAAACGGTACGGGCGTCCCCATCGGAACGCCAATCGTCTGGCCCGATTGAGCGGACCACGATGCCCCGGACGACGCCCAGGCATCTCAGGACCGACCGAGCATCTGCCGATGTGGGTTGCGTGGAACGTGGAGCGGCCCTGTGCTTGGCGCTGCTGGCGAGCGGGGCGCTGCTCGGCTGCGGGCACGCGGTCGCCACCATGCCGGCCTCGTCGCCCAGCCGGTTGCTGGGTGCGCCGGGACCGGCGTTCAGCCGCGCGACGGTGGACGGGCCGCGCTTCGACACCGCCAGCGCGACGGGGCGGGTGTTGCTGGTCGACTTCTTTTCCAGCACCTGCGCGCCCTGCCGGCGGTCGCTGCCCGCGCTGCAGGCGCTGCACCGGCGGCGCGCCGGCGAACCGCTGGTGATCGTCGGGGTGTCGCTGGACGAGGACGAGCGGGCGGCGCGCGCGCTGGTGGCCCGTTACGGGCTCACCTTCCCGGTGGTGCACGACCCCGGCAACGTGCTGGCGGGACGGTTTCGCGTGACCGACATCCCGGCGACTTTCCTGATCGATCGCAGCGGGCGCGTGGCCTGGGCGGGCGGCGGCGAGCAGCCCGAGGGGGCGCTGGAACGCGCGGCGGTGGCGCTCATCGAGGGCGCGGGCGAAAGCAAGGTGACGAAATGAAGACCCAGCTCGACATCCGGTGCGCGATCACTGACCGATCCGGCGCGACATCGAATCCATGGGCGGCCGCGCTGGCGCTGCTGTTGCCGCTTGTCGCCTGTGCGCCGACCCTGCCGTCGCTGGGGTCCAGCTTGCCGCAGGCGCTGGGCGGGGGCGGGCGCTGCCGGGCGGCGGCCAGCCAGAACAGCCCGCTGGTGACCGAGTGGCCGGCGTCGGAGAAGGCGAACCTGGAGGCGCTGTCTCATGCCGGCGCGGTGCTGGTGGCCTACTCGGGGTGCAGCATGCGCCTGCTGCCGGCCTGCCGGGTGCGCGGCAGCTACCGCTGGCAGCGGACCACGCCCGCCACCGACACGCTGGAGATCAACAACGAGGACGAGCTGTACGCGCGCCTGCCGCTGGGGGCCGCCTCGCTGGAGGCGGAGCTGAAGCGCGCGGGCAAGCTGTCGGTGCAGACCGTCGTGGCCGGGCAGCTGAAGCTGGAAGAGGACCCGCTGCCGCAGGTACCCGCCGACGGACCGTGCGCGCAGGCCACCCACCTGATCACCGCGCTGGCGGTGGGCGCCTTCACCCTCAGCGTGGGCGGCAGCGCAGCGGTCAAGGGCAGCGCCAGCCTGACCTCGATCGGCGAGGCGGGCGGCAACGCCACCCGGTCGGCGTCAGTCATGCGCGCCGCCGGCGACCCCGACGTCTGCGGCGCGGGCACGGAGGAGGGACCGCAGGCCAACTGCGCGTCGCCCATCCAGGTGTTCCTGGTGCCGCTGCCCGGCCGGGCGGCGGAGGAGGGCCCCCCCGGCTCGGTGAAGGTCGACTTCGTCTCGGGCAACCCCGCCTCGCGCTGGGACGTGTACGCCGACGACCAGGTCGTCTGCACCACGCCCTGCGCCCGCTGGGTGGATCCGCACCGGCCGGTCATGTTGCGCACGCGCGAGGGCGGCGGCTGGTTCTCGACCCCGGTCGAGCGGGTGCAGGTGCCCAACTTGCTGGGGCTGCCGGGTCGCACGCGCCTGCAGCTGCACGCCCACGGCACCGCTCAGGGCGAGCTGGTCACCGGCATCACCTTCACCGCCTTCAGCGGGATGGCGGTGGTCACCGGCATCACCCTGGGCGCGCTGGGGTGCATGGGCGATCGCCCCGGGCTGTGCAAGGGCGGCCTGATCTCGGCGGGCGCCGGCAGCCTCGCCCTGCTCGGCAGCATCTATCTGATCCTCGATTCGCGCGCCCACGCCGACCTGGTCCCGGACGACGAGCCGGCCGGCCTCCTGGTCCACCGCACCCCGCGCCTGCGCGTGGGACCCGGCGTGTTGACCGGAACGTTCTGAGCATCGCGCTTCCGCCTCGAGAGCCCATCGCGTGGCAGGCGCGCCCCGGCGATGGTGCGGAACCGTTGCGCAGGCGTGATCCGCAATCGCCTGGATAAAATCAGGGCCGTAGACGCTGTAGGCGATCGTTGACAGTCCCGTCGGGCTCGGCCAATTCTGCCGAACCTATACACGGCTCCGTCTCCTGCGCGATTCCTGGGACACCGGCTGCGCGGGGCGGACCGTTCTCGCTGGCATTGGTGTGCCGGCGGGTCGGCAACACCGCACCTGGAGGCGACATGACGAGCAAGCGCCTGCGATATGTGGCATTTCTGGCGACCGCCGGCCTGGTGGTCGGCGGGCTGGCGCTGAGAGGCGTCCTGGCCCACCCGCCCGACAACCCCTACGACAGCACGATCTTCGCGCCCATCGAGGACAACTCCGGCATCCCGATCAGCCTGGCCATCACCGCGTCCGGCTTCACCAACCCGCTGAAGGGCAAGCAGGCCCCCGGCGTGCCCGGGCGGATGTACGTGGTCGACCAGAACGGCACCTTGTGGGCGGTCGAGCTGGCGAGCGGCAGCAAGACGGTCTTTCTGAACGTCAGCAGCCGGCTGGTCCCGCTGGGCGTGACCCCGGATCCCAACAGCTTCGACGAGCGCGGATTCCTGGGCGTGGCTTTTCACCCCGGCTACGCGAGCAACGGCAAGTTCTACACCTGGACCTCCGAGCCGAACGGGGCCGCGCCCACGCCCTTCCCCAGCACGTTGCCCACCGGCACCGCCCCCAACCACCAGAACGTGCTGGCCGAGTGGCACGCCAACAGCCCTGGCAACCCGGCCGCGGGGGCGACGTTCGTGCGCGAGCTGATGCGCATCGACTGGCCCCAGTTCAACCACGACGCCGGTGACATCACCTTCGGCCCCGCGGACGGCAAGCTGTACGTGCCCACCGGCGATGGCGGCGGCGCCGATGACTTCGACGGCGACCAGAGCATCAACCCACCGCCCGGCGTGGTCGGCCACAGCGTCGACGGCAACGCCCAGAAGCTGACGGTGCCGTTCGGCAAGATCCTGCGCATCGACGTCGACGGCAACGACTCGGGCAACGGCAAGTACGGCATCCCCTCGGACAACCCGTTCGTGTCGACCCCCGGCGCGGTCAAGGAGATCTGGGCCTACGGGCTGCGCAACCCGTATCGGCTGTCCTTCGACACCGCCAACGGGAAGCTGTACGCCGGCGACGTCGGCCAGAACGACATCGAGGAGGTCGACCTCATCGTCAAGGGCGGCAACTACGGCTGGAACCTCAAGGAGGGGACGCTGTTCTTCGTCCAGAACGGCATCAACCCCGGGTTCGCCAGCGCCACGCCGCCGCCCAGCCCACCCACCGGCGTCATCGATCCGATCGCCCAGTACGACACGCACCACGAGGGGCACTCGGTGATCGCGGGCTTCGTGTACCACGGCTCGGCCATTGCGCAGCTGCAGGACCGCTACGTGTTCGGCGAGTGGTCGCGGCTGTTCGCCTTCCCCAGCGGGCCCGACAACTACGGCCGCATCCTGTACCTGCAGGAGAAGAACCCGGCCGCGGGCAGCCTGGCCACCATCAAGGAGGTCAAGAACTTCGCCGAGGTGGCGCAGGCAATCGGCCTGACCGACCCGAACCAGCCGCCCAAGTTCTTCCCGCAGACGTTGTCGGTGAGCGGCTTCGCTCAGGACGGCGCCGGTGAGGTGTACGTGCTGGGCAATCGCACCGGGCGCCCCTTCGGCACCGGCGGCGTGATGGTGAAGATCGGTCCGAAGAACTGATCGCGTCTCGTCGGATCCCCCGCGGCGGCTAGCTGACCCGCGGGGGATCGCGGCGGGCGACGCGCACGGCGCCCGGCGCGCGCACGGGGGTGGTGGGGCGCGCGACGCGGTCGCGTGTGCGGGGCGGCGGGGTGAAGGGGAAGGTCTCGATGTGCAGGTGGTCGTGGTGGTCGGCGTTGTCGTCGGGGGTGAGGACCACGCGGAAGTGGTCGTCGCTCTTCAGGCGGCAGGCCAGGCTGCGCAGCAGGCGGCCGGCGCGGCGGCCGGGAGCGCCGATGCAGCGAGCGAGGCCGTCGGCGCCGGCGTCGAGCGCCCGCCAGC
>JBKPRZ010000611.1:0-4892 GCA_046734815.1 Myxococcota bacterium
CAGCTCGCGCAGCTCCTGCGCCGACAGCGACTGGCCGTCCAGGGTCACCGAGACGTCGAACTCCATCAGCGCCTCCGCGCCCACGCCTCCCGGCGGCTTGCCGCCGACGGTGACCTGCACGGTGGCGCGCGGGGGGCGGCGACGGGCCCAGTGCTCGGGCACCCGCACCATCAGCCCGGCCTCCTCCAGCGCCTCCACGTCCCTCAGCAACGCCAGCGCTTCGGCCGGCGACCAGGCCAGCGGCTGGTACAGCGCCCCCGCGTCGACCAGCGCCTTGACCCAGCTGCAGCGCTGGGCCGCCCGGTCCACCGGCGCCAGCAGCGCCAGCAGCGCCCGACGGTTGCGCGCGCCCGCATATTCGCGCAGCGCCTGCCCCAGCGGCGCGTGCCGGACCTTGCCGGTCTCGGACACCCCCTGGGTGTAGGTGGCCAGGAAGGCGAACGGCCGGTCGGGGTCCTTGCGGTTCTCGGCAAGGTGGAAGTGCACGCGGCCGACCAGGTTCCACAGCGGGCTGGCCGCGTGCAGGAACTCCTCGACGGTGGTCGCGCCGGCGCCGACACGCTCGAGCAGCGCCGCGCGGGTCTGGTCCCACCAGCGCCGGATCTGCTCGGCCTGCACGTATTCGGCCCCGCGCAGCGGCGGCAGGCTCAGCAGGAAGCGACCCGTCGTTGCCTCGTCGATGGGCGGCTCGCCGGCGGCCAGCGCCGCTTCGGGCTCGCCCAGCTGACAGACCCGACCCAGGAAGGTGCGCGCCAGGTCGCGGAAGTAGCCGAGTGTGGGATTGAGCGCGGTCTGCAGCTCGGCCGCTCCCAGCTGCAACAGACCCGCTCCCTCGCCGGCCTCGAAGGCCGTGCGGATCCGGCCGGCGACAGCGTCGTCCGCCAGCCCCGGTACGGGAGGATCCAGGTCGGGACGCAGGTGCCCGGAGGGCGATACCAGCAGCGACAGCGTGGCCACGGAGACCCTCGCTTTCTAACCCGGAACGCCCGCGCTGGCCCGGTGCGCTCGGAACAAAGCGTGAAAGCCGGCGTGTAACCCAACGAACACGGATGGCGAGCACCGAACCCTTGCCGCTCGCGTCACGAGGGACACGCATGACGAGGAACCCTGCACGTCGCTGGCTGCCCGAAGGACGTCCGGACCGACGCTGGCTGACGGCCGCGCTGTTGCTCGCCGCCGGCGCCTGCACCGGCAGCATCGAGAGCCCGGCGGTCCCGCCACCCGCGCCGCCGCCCGGCGAGCCCACCGGCGGCGGCATGACCGGTACTCCAGTACCACCCGCGGTCAAACCGGAGATGGAGTGCGATCAGACGCGCAAGGCGTTCGCACCCGCGCGGCTCTGGCAGCTCACCGATCGCCAGTACGTCAACATCGTGCGCGACGTGTTCGGGATCGTGCTGTCCGAGGAGGACGGCAAGATCGTCTCCGCCGGGGTGGCCGACCGGTACACCAACTACTCCGAGGGCATCGCCATCGACACCCAGGTGGCGCCCAACTACCAGACCGCCGCCATCAAGGTGGCCGACCTGGCCGAGCCGCGGCTGGCCGCCCTGCTGGGGACCGCCACGCCCACCGGCGCCCAGATCGAGTCCTTCATCCGCACCAAGATCGCCCGCGCCTGGCGCCGTCCGCTGAGCAGCGGGGAGACGGCCGCGCTGCTCAAGATCTACAACGACGCTCTCCCCGACGGCACCACCCGGGGATTCCATCTGATCGTCGAGGCGGCGCTGCAGGCGCCCTCCTTCCTTTATAGGACCGAGCTCGGCACCGACGCCGCCACCGCCACCGGGCCGGTGCAGCTGACGCCCTTCGAGCTGGCCAGCGCGCTCTCGTTCCTGTTCCTGGAGACCGCGCCGGACGACACCCTGTGGGCGGCGGCCGAGACCGGCGGGCTGAACGACCCGACCCGCCTGGCGGCCGAGGTGGACCGCCTGATGAAGCTACCGGCCGCGCGCGCCAGCATGACCAGCAAGGCGTCGTACTGGCTGGGGCTGGCCGGGATCGGCAACCGCAGCCGCAACCCCAAGCTGTACCCCGAATGGACCGAGGGACTGAAGACCGCGCTCGCCCAGAGCGTGCAGCTGTTCGTCAGCGACGTGGTCGGCAGCGGCAAGCTCGCCGATCTGTTCACCTCGAACCGGGTCTACGTGAACCAGCAACTGGGCCAGGTGTACGGCATCCCCGGCGCCACCGGCACCAAGCTGACGGCGGTGGCGGCGCCCGGCAGCGAGCGCAGCGCCGGGATCTTGACCCAGCCCGGGCTGATCGTGGCGGCCAACCGCCTCATCGATCGCGCCGACGTGGTCCATCGCGGGTTGCTGGTCAACGACGCCTTCATCTGCGGCGGGACCGTGCCGCCGGCGCCGCCCGAGGCGGGCGACGTGGCCAAGACCCTCAGCGGGACCGAGCGCGAACGGGCCGCCGCCCGGGCCATGAAGGCTGGCTGCTCGCCCTGCCACGGCAAGTTCGATCCGATGGGGCTGGCCTTCGAGCGCTACGACGCCCTCGGCCGCTACAGCGAGACCCGACAGGCGGTGCTGGACTCCACCACCGGGACCACCTCCTTCGTCACCACCTCGACGCCCATCGACGCCTCGGGCGTGCTGCTGGACGACGGGCGGGGCGACGGTGTGCCGGGGCCGTTCGACGGCATCAACGAGCTGGCCGCCAAGCTGGCCGCGGCGCCGAAGCGGGTGGGCTACTGCGCCGCCCGCCGGCTGGCCGAATATTCGCTGGGCTACAACCCGGACGCCGAGAACTCCTGCGAGCTGAAGGCGGTCAAGGACATGTTCGTGCAGAGCGGCTCGTTCACCGAGTTCTTCCGGGCGCTGGCGCTGTCGCCCGGCTTCCGCACCCGCAACCCGCGACCGGCCGGGAGCAACTGAGGACAGGACGGACAGGACATCGACGATGAGCAGGACCATCAGCACCCGATTCGGACGCCGGACCTTCCTCAGCGCCGCTGGCGCCGGAGTGGCCCACACCTTCCTGCGGCCGCTGGTCGCCGAGGCGCAGGGGATGGTTCCCCAGCGCTTCTTCATGATCCACCGCCCCTGTGGCACCTGGCCCGACGATTTCCTGCCACCCAAGACCCAGGCTGCCGGCACCGACTACCCGATCACCCCCATCCTGAAGTCCTTCGAGGCCCTCCGGCACAAGATGGTGGTCTACCGGGGCGTCGACGGTCCGCCCAACAACACCCAGAACGGCGACCGGCACGGCGCCGGTCTGATCGGCCAGGTCACCGGCCGGCTGTGCGTGCAGCCGCCCACCGCCTCGCAGGCCGATCGCGACGACAGCAACAGCAAGACCATCACCGCCGCCACGCCCAGCTTCGATCAGTTCATCTTGCAGAACGGGATCGCCGGGGTGCAGTCGCCGACCGGCGGGCTCAAGTCGATCCAGCTGTCGGGCAACACCCGCTCGGGCCCCGGCCAGCACTTCGCCTGTCTGGCGGCGATCAGCTACGCCGGCACTTCGCAGCCGAAGTTCGGCGAGCCGCGGCCCATGAAGAACTACGTGAACATCCTGGGCAGCGCCATGGTCAACCCGGGCGGCCCGGTCGACCCGGCGGTGCTCGAGCGAAACCTTCAGCAGAAGAAGAGCGTGCTGGACTTCGTGCGCGGCGACCTGAACCGGCTCAAGGGGATGATCCCCTCTTCGCAGAACGTGAAGCTGGATGCCCACCTGGAGGGGATCCGGCTGCTGGAGTCGCGCGTGTCACGCACCCCGCCGCCGGTGAGCGCCGGCTGCTCGCGGCCGGTGCTGGCGGCCGAGCCGCCCACCATGCTGACCGGCCGGGAGAAAGACGAGGTCATCCACGCCACCGTCTGCGCCAACAACCTGGCGATCATCAAGGCCGCCTTCCAGTGTGACCTCACCCGGGTGGCCAGCTTCACCTTCGCCGATGGCAACAACGATCTGCACCCCAAGAGCTACGTCCACAACCCCACCTTCGGCATCGACGGCAACCACCACGACGGCGTCTCCCACGGCGGCAAGCAGAACCGCGACGCCCAGATCGCCAAGAAAGAGACGGACATCTTCTACGGTGACCTCACCGCCCAGGCGCTGCTGGCGATGGACAAGGTGCCGGAGGGACCGGCCGGTCAGACCCTGCTCGACAACACCTTGACCTACTACTTCAGTGAGTGCAGCTACGGCGACGACCACGAGATGATCGACATGTGCTCGCTGCTGTTCGGAGGCAAGTTCCTGCGTCTGAACGTCGGCAACTACCTGAGCTACGCGCCCAAGATCTACCAGAACGACGTCTGGACCTCGATCCTCAACGCCTGGGGGATGCCGGTGCAGCAGTTCGGCGATCCCATGTTCTGCAAAGGATCGGGCCCGGCCGCCGCCAAGGGTCTGATCATGGGGACCTAGCCCCGCGGCGAGGCTGAGGCCATACTGCGCCGCATGCCGATCGAACCGCAGCAGAAGATCCCCTCCGTCAAGATCAAGCAGGCCGGCCCCGATGGCGGGCGCGAGGTCGACCCCGCCGAGCTGTTCAAGGGCAAGCGGGTCATCATGTTCTCGTTGCCCGGCGCCTTCACCCCCACCTGCTCGTCCAAGCACCTGCCCAGCTACCTCGAGCGATACGACGAGCTCCGCCGCAAGGGCATCGACCTCATCGCCTGCCTCTCGGTCAACGATGCCCACGTCATGCAGGCCTGGGCCGAGCACAACAAGGTGGGGGACCGCATCGCCATGCTGGCTGACGGCAGCGCCGCCTTCACCCGCGCCCTGGGCATCGACTACGAGATCCCCGGCATGGGGGTGCGCGACCGCCGCGGCGCCTTCCTGATCGAGGATGGCGTGGTCAAGACCGTCGACATCGAGCAGCCCGGGAAGTTCGAGGTATCGGGCGCCGCCGCCTGCCTGGCCCGCCT
>JBKPRZ010000612.1:0-27296 GCA_046734815.1 Myxococcota bacterium
GGCGGAATGTCCGGGTCGGGCGGCGCGGGCGGCACCGGCGGCCGCTCCGACGGCGGCGGTCCGGATCGACCACCGGCGGACGCGGCGCCCGACCGCGGCGTCGACGCGCCTCCGGGCGATGGGGGCGGGGCACGCGACACGGGCAACGCCGGGGGCCTGGACCCGTGCTTTCAGGGCCTGCGCGCCCCCGTGGGCCGCTACCAGCTGTCGAACAAGGCCAGCGCCGACGGAAAGGTGAAGATGCGCATCGCGCTCGACGACGGCGGGGGCGTGGGAACCTCCGGCTCGATTCCCTGGCGACCCATGCGCCTCGGTCTGGAGATCGACGGCGCCACCAGCTGCTTCACCGACGAGACGGCCCTGCGGGCGGGCTACCAGCAGACGAAGATACACAACTGCCACGACGTCCTGACTGTCGAGGCGGCCGGCCGCCGCTACGAGATCGTCTTCCCCGACACCCGACAGGGCAGCGACGAACGCACGGTGGCCACGCTGACGGTGTCCATGGGAGGGGCGATGGTGCTGGGGCCGCTGATGCTGTCCACGGTCAGCTGCGTGACCAAGGTCGCCGGGGTCGCCTGCACCAGCGGCGGCCCCTGTCAGTGATCGCGGGAGCCAGCGTGGCTCACGCGAAATTACTGCGCCAGCACTCGAAGCGCCAGATGAGGTCCAGGAAGGTCCTGGGCCGCTGGTGCGTCGGGATCCGACGGAGGAAGTCCCGCAGCCCGGGCCAGTCCTCCTCGGCCAGCGGAAGATCCGCCTCTGTCACCAGCCCTCTCAGCGGAGGGGCTTTCGTATCGATATCGTCTCGCATCGTCTAAGCTCGTTTTCGGCCGGACGGGCGCCACGTCACCTCGTCGCGCGCGCCGACCTGTTACGTGCCCTCCTATGTTCCATACGACGCACGGGCGCCCGAGGTTTCGCACTCGACTTCACCGATCGGCGTCGCCGCGATCACAGTCCAGGCGGGGAATCTCTTCCCGTGGGCGCGCGCCACTCGACGACCTCGTCCAGCAGCAGGTGACCCCACCCGGCCGCGCTGTCGTCCAGCACCTCGATCTGCGCGGTCCGCCCGCGGAAATCGCGCACATTCCACAGGCGGCGGCCCAGTGATTCACTCACGCAGCCGGTCGCCTGCCGCACCGGTTGTCCGTCGACGACCAGGGCGACGCGCAGGTTTTTCGGCTCCCGGCCGCCCCCGATCAGCAACGAGATGACATCCCCTTCGATCACGAACGGCGGCAGCTTCATCATGCCGCGCGCGCCGTCGAGCAGGCCGGGCCGGTACGAGTTGAGGAAACGCCCCTGGTTACCGAACACTCCCGTCTGCCCGACGGTGGCCGAGTCCGAGGGCCAGTCCGCGAAGGCTTCCCCGCTGATGACGTAGGGCTCGCGTCCCTCGAAGCCGAACCGGCGGATGGGCACGTACCCGGCCGCCTCAAGCCCCTGGGCGCTGTACAGCAGCGGCTCGAGCCCGCGCCGGGAAGAGTCGGAAAAAACCGCCCGCTGGATCAGCGACTGGCGGGCCGCCGGATCGCTGTTCTTCGAGAAGTAAAAGGACTCGAGGAACCACATCTCGCAATCCAGCGCGTCGGGCGCCACCGGGTCCCGCCCCTGGGTCAGGCTCTGCAGATAGCCGGGAAAGTCGGCGATGGTGGCGGCGCCGGCCAGGCTCTTGACCAGCTGCTTGTCGTAGCGGGCCTGGTGGTAGGTGAACCCGCCGATCTGCACGGTGGTCAGCGGAGCGAAGGGATGCGGGTACAGCGCGAACTCGGACAGGTCCACGCCCGCGGCCAGGACGTGACCCACGGTGCCCAGCTTCTCGTGGCCGGGGCGGCCCCGGCCGAGGATGGGCATGTGGGCCACGCTCCGGCTGGTCAGGCCGAACAGGTCGAAGATCGGGAGCCGGGTGTGGTAGCCGACGATCCCGACGCAGCCGACCGCCAGCTTCGGGTGCAGCCCGCGCGGCTCCAGCGCCGCCTTCAGGGTGCGCGCCTGCTCGCTGTAGATGATGCCCACCCTGGGCGGGCTGAAGGCCACCAGCGGGTAGAAGGTCCGCTCGTCGGCCAGGTTCCAGATCTTCTCGCCGGGCCGGATGGCCTTGACCGGGGCCGCCCCCAGCGCCGCCAGCATGGCCAGCCCGCCGGCCAGCAGGGGGCGCCGCTTGGCGAACAGCTCGCGCCAGCCCAGGTCGGCGAACAGAAAACACAGCGCGATGGCCGGCACCAGCAGGCGCCCGAGCATGAAGTCGCCGCCCACCTTGGCGACGTAAGTGCAGAACAGGGGCAGCGCGATCAGGAAGAACTTGCCGGTCAGCGTGCGCCGGAACCGGAACGCGCCGAAGGCGGCCAGCGGAGCGGCGGCCCACAACCCGGCCACCACGAAGGTGACTATCAGATACACGCCGCCCTGCCGGAAGTAGCTCTGCGCCGCCGACTTGGCGTAATAGGTGTTCGGGAAGAGGTCGCCGTAATAGCGCCAGCGCCAGAAGAAGTAAGGCACGAACAGCACGAAGAACGGCACCGCGAACGAGACCAGCTCCCGGCGGCGGTCCTTGCTGATCAGCAGCGCGCCCGCCAGCGCCGCGTAGAAGATGCCGTGGTCGGGGTGGGCCAGCGCCGCGCCGATCCCCGCGAACCCGGCGGTGAGGGGTTTGCCCGCCTCGGCGCGCTCGACCGCCAGCACGGCCAGGGTGGCGGCGAACATGGTCTCCAGGCCCGACGTGGCGAAGGACGCCATCGTGTAGCTGGCGGCGGCCAGGAACGGGGCGATGCCCAGGCCAGGCTGCCCCCGCAACGCCCCCAGCCGGCTGCCCAGCCGGTCGAGCACCAGCAGCAGCACCACGAAGCAACCCAGGCTGAAAACGACCGAGACCTGGCCCGGGTCCAGGCCCGCGCGGATGAAGCCGGCCAGCAGCGCGGTCCACAGGAAGTTGGTGTAGCCCTCGACCCGTTCGCCCGCATTGAATACCGGTCCCAGACCGCGCGCCCAGTTGTCGGCGTACCGGAACGAGATGTACGCGTCGTCGCAGAGCCAGCGCAGCTGCCAGGCCCACCAGACCGCGCCGGCGGCCAGCGCCGCCATCACCAGGATTCGCCGCACGCCACTGACGCGGCGGAGGATGCGCGCTGCACCCAGCCCCGACAGCGCCAGGCCACCCAGCACGGCCACCACCGCCAGCCAGCGCACGTCGGTCAGCGCGCGGGCATAGCGGCCGAGTAGCTCGTGCAAGAAACTCAGCGACACGGACAAGCACCCCCTTCTAGCAAAAGCGGGCACGGTCGGCGATGACCCACGGGCGCGTCATCTGCGCCGCGCGGTTGCGCGGGGTAATCCCTTTCCTCTAACATCCCGCCGATGTTCGACCGCACCCGCCGAAACGCCTGCCCGGGCCTGGTCCCGGGGCTGGCCCTGCTGTCGCTGACGCTGGCCGGGGCCTGCGTCGAGGAGTCGACCGATCCAATCCCCGGGAACATCCTGGTGGGGGCGAAGGTCGAGCAGGCGGGCGTGCCTCACACCATGCGGCTGACCGACGGACAGCTGTCGGTCGAGGGTGATCCCTGGGACACCGCCATCACCGCCCGGTTCGACAACCCGCAAGGGTCGGTCAGCTGGGACCTGGGCGCGGACAAGCCGATCCGCTGCGCCCTGGTCCAGGGGGACAACAACGACACGTACATCCTGTCGGGCTCGGCTGACGGCAAGACCTGGCAGCAGCTGTGGCAGGGCGGTGCGGTCGACGGCCCGGGCATGCGCACCCGGCAGGCCCAGCTGAACGGCACCGCCCGTTACCTGCGCCTGACCGCCCAGGGCGGCGACCAGCTGTACAGCGTCGGCGAGCTGGCGGTGTTCAGCGAATGTCCCAAGGGCTGGCCCAAGATGTCGCTCAACCGGATGGAAGCGGCCCCCTCGGAGGAGGCCGGCAGCGGGGCCAGCAGCTGGACCGTCTCGGTGGGCGTGCTGGTCGCGGCCGCCGCCATCCTGATCGTGCTGTCGCGCAAGCGCCGGCCCCCGGCGCCCGCCACCGCGGGTGTGCCCGGCAGCGAACCGCCGCCCCCGCCCTGATCCCGCGCGATGCGCCCCGCCGACAGCGCCAACCCGATACCGCCCGCCCTGGGCCGGTTCGTGGCGCGTTTCCCCGCTTTCTCCGAGCGCTACCTGACGCTGGACCCGCGCAGCCTGGGGCTGGCCCGGATCTATCTGGCGCTGCTGCTGCTGGCGGACCTGGTCCGACGCGTGCCGGACCTGTCCATCTGGTACACCAACGACGGGCTGCTGCCGAACCACACCTTGCTGTGGCGGCCCGGCGCCCGCTACCAGTTCTCGTTCTTCTTCGGCGCTTCGTGGACCGGCGAGGTGGCGGTGCTGTTCGCCCTGTGTGGGCTGGTGTTCCTCTGCTTCCTGATCGGGTGGAAGACGCGGCTGTTCCACGCGCTCAGCGTGGCCTGCATCGTCAGCCTGCACGACCGGGTGATCTTCCTCGAGAACGGCGGGGACGTGGTCCTCAACATCCTGGCGGTCTGGACGCTGTTCCTGCCGATGGGGGCGCGCTTCTCGGTCGACTCGCTGCTGGGCAGCCTGCGGGCGCGGCCCGAGCGTACGGTTGCGGAGCTGAACCGGCGCGAGGACCTTCCGGTCGAGACGCGACCGGTGGTGTCGCTGGCGGTGCTGGCCCTGCTGCTGCAGGTGAGCGTCATCTATTACTTCAACGTGGTCCACAAGTCGGGCCTCACCTGGCGCGAGGGCAGCGCGGTCCACTACGCCCTCCACCAGGACCGCCTGGTGACCTGGCTCGGTTGGAAGCTGCGCCCCCACCTGACGCCGGTCCTGTCGCAGGTGCTCAGCTACGCCGCCCTGGCCATGGAGAGCCTGGCCCCCCTCCTGGTGCTCAACCCCTTCCGCTGGCGGGTCACCCGCCGGCTGGCCGTCCTGGTGGCCGCCGGGCTGCACCTGGGGTTCGCCGCGCTGATGAACCTGGGGCTGTTCTCATTCAACATGATCGGCTTCTTCCTGCCGCTGATCCCGCACCGCGACTGGGAAAGGCTGGGGCGGCTGTTCGCGCCGCGCGCGCCCCGCACCTCGACGGTGTACGTCCAGGAGGGCAACGGTCTCGGCTTCCAGCTGGCCCGCGTGCTGGCGCGCCTGGACCGCCACGGACAGCTTCGCTTCGTCGCGGAGCCCGATGTCGCCGCGGGCGAGCGGCTGGTGGTCGAGACGGCCGGCGGCGTGCGCCTGCAGGGCACCCGGGCGCTGGCCGCGGCGCTGCGGGTGGTGCCCTTCGGGCGTCTGCTGGCCCTGCTGGTCCGCGTCCCCGGCGCCGAACGCCTGTACGAGGCGCTGGCCCGCAACCGGGCGGCGACGGTCGGCGAGGTCCCGTCCCCCGCTCCCCCTACCCCGCTGCGGGTCTGGCTGTCGTCGCAGCTGGTCCGGGTGCGCGAGGTGGCGGTGGTGCTGGTGCTGATTGCCCTGGGCAGCCAGGTGCTGATGGAGAACCGGGCGGTGCCCGAGCGGCTGAAGCTGGGGCAGGCGGCCTGGATGCGCTTCATCGTCGAGTATCCCCGCCTGTTCCAGGGCTGGAGCATGTTCGCGCCCAACGCCCCCACCGACGACCGCAACATCTTCGTCGACGCGGTCACCTCGGACGGCCGGCACGTCGACCCCCTGAATGAGCGGGGGAGCCGGGTGGCGCCCGCGCCCACCGACGCCATCCCCGAGTACCTGAACCAGGACGAATACTTCTGCGACTACATGCAGAGGATCGGCGGCAACGGCGCCTACCACCCACCGCTATCGGACTGGATCCAGAACTACCACCACCGCACCCGCCGTCCCGAGGACCGCATCACCAGCTTCGAGGTCTACGAGATCATCGACCAGAGCCCGGTGCCCGGCCAGACGCGTCCCACCGAATCGAAGAAGACCCTGCTGTTCTCCTGGCCGACGTTGTAGCGCGGCCGGCGGGATCTGTTCACCAGATCGTAACCGTGGGCACCGTCGGAGGTGAGTAGCGTCGCTGGTCGGAGATCGGGCTCCCGTGAGTCACGCTCTTGTCGACGACGTCGGGTTGGTCTGCGCGTTCGAGCTGACGCCCGTGCGCCCGCGGGGCGAGGACATCCTGCGCACCGACTCCGGCGACACGCCGGTGTGGCTGCACTTCAACATGAACGACGCGCGGGCGCGTCGCTGGCTGCATGAGCGATCTGGCCTGCCGAGCGAGGCGCGCGAGCTGGTGCTGAGCGCGGAGCCGCGCATCCAGCTGGAGGTGCTGCCGGACGCGGTGGTGGCGGTCCTCGGCGACCTGGACCACGAATTCCATGGCGAGGCCGAGGGCTATCACACCCTGCGCATCTACCTGGACGCCCACCGGATGATCACCATGCGGCGCCACCCGCTCAAGTCGGTGGATCACCTGCGCCGCTGCTTGCCGGCCGCCAGCCACGAGATCCCCTCGACGATCAAGCTGTTCGAACGCTACATCGAGGCGCTGGCGGTCACGGTGAGCCAGGAGGTGAACCGGCTGGCGGCGCAGGTGGACGATCTGGAAGAGCAGGTCCTGGCCGGCCAGGTCCATCACCGGGGCAAGCTGCTGGGCCAGATGCGGCGGGGTCTGGCCCGGCTGCGCCGCCACCTCAGCGCCAACCGCGCTGCGCTGGCGCCGATGCCCTCACGTTTGCCCGCTCGCTACAGCCACCAGGAGCGCCAGGACCTGCGCCAGGCCATCGAGCAGCTGGAGGCGCTGGGATCGGACCTGGAGCTGGTGCAAGAGCGGGCGCGCCTGCTGCAGGAAGAGATCGCCGGCCGGCTCACCGAGGCCACCAACCGCAACCTCTTCGTGCTGTCGATCGTCACCACCATCTTGCTGCCGATCACCTTGATCACCGGCGTCTTCGGCATGAACGTCGGCGGGCTACCCTGGGTGGGGCACGCGGGCGGCTTCTGGTGGGTCATGCTGCTGATGCTGCTGGCCCTCGCCCTCACCCTCTGGCTGCTCCGCCGCGGCCGGGTGTTGTAGGGCGAGGGCCCGCGCGATCAGGGCGCCTCCACCGGGATCTCCGGCGACGCCGCCAGGTTCAGGTGGAACAGGCCGAAGTGGCCGGCTGCCACGTAGATGTCGTCGTCGAAGAACTCGATGTGGGTGGCGAAGCCCAGGGTGCGCAGGAAGCGGATGCCCCGGGGAGCGGCGGGGTTGGCGATGTCGACGACCAGGATGCCGTCGCCGCCGCCGCCCACGCCGAAGGGGTCGTAGTAGTAGCCGGGGTTGCCGCCCAGGTTGATGAACAGCTTGCCCTGATGGGTGCCCATCAGCTGCATGTTGTACATGCGGGTGGGCTGGTCGTAGACCGCGTCGAGCTTGCCGCCCGCCAGGTCCAGGATCATCAACCGGTCGGAGGTGGTCTCCCAGCTGGGCAGCGACGAGCCGTCGTCGGCCAGCAGCGCGCCCACCGCCGGCCGCGGCGTGGCCACCGGGACCGCCACTCCCCCGCCGCCGCTGCCGCCGCCGAAGCCCCAGAAGGTGTTGACCTGCGGGCGGGCGTTGAGCAGCAGCTTGTCGCCCTCGATCATCAGACCGCCGGGGTAGAGATCGGTGAGCGTCCGGCTGGCCAGCAGCTCGGCCGCCGGCTTGCCGTTCGCGGTCACCGCCCGCAGCAGCGACAGGCGGTAGTCGGACACCCAGCTGGTGTTCATCCCGTCGACCACCTTGCGGTAGGCGCTGTCCTGGCTGAGGAACATCCGGTCGCCGCCGCCGCCGCTGCGCCAGGTGCGGATGAGCCGGCCCGGGGTGTTGATGTCGTGGCGAGCGACCCAGCGGTTGCCCTCGGGCTCCCAGCGCTGGGCGTAATAGCGGTAGCGGGTGTAGACGATGCCCTCGGGCGTGGTCTGCTGGCCCACCGGCTTGCGGTAGCTGACGTAGAAGCCCTGCGGAGCAACCGGGTCGGCGACCAGGCCGAAGGCGCCCCACTCGTAGGCGCTGGTCTGGGGCAGGGTCTCTTCGCTGACCACCGGCGCGTCGGGGTCACGCACATCCAGGAACACCAGCTTGTTCACCGCGAAGCCCTGGTTGTTCTCGTATTTCCACTCGCTGATCTGGAAGGCCAGGCCCCGCTCGGTCAGGGCGAAGTTCTCCACCTGGTCGAACCAGAAGCCGCCCCAGTAGGCGCCCATGCCGCACCAGAAGCGGTAAAACGGCACCTGCAGCACCGGCACCGCCACCCGCCCGGCCAGCCGGGGGGCAGCGGGGTTGCGCAGGTCCACCACCACCGCCTCGGTGCTGGGGGGCAGGTAGTTGCCCATCGAGTCCACCTTGCCGTCGGAGACCTGGCGGAACAGCACCAGGCTGTCGGTGTGCTTGAAGGTGCGGTACACCCGGCCGATGTCGAAGCTGGCCAGGACCGGGGCCTCGTCGGCGTTGCCGCCGGCCTTCTTGACCCGGAAGGTGACCACGTCCTGGTCGGGGTTGCCCCAAGCGGTGGGCTTGCCCTGCACCTGCTCCACCAGGTAGCTGCCGAAGCTGTAGATCTGGTTGTAATACGGCGCCACCTCGATCTCGGCCTGCATGGCCGGGTTGCTCATGTCGCTGAGATCGGCCACCGACACGTGGGTGTCCGACAGGTTGATCATCATGCGCTTGGGCGTGGGCCCCTCGTGGGTGAACACGATCGAGCGCTTCACCTCGCCGTGCGGGTGCACGAAGGTGCCGAAGTTCTGGATCACCGTCTGCTGCTCGGGCGCGACGGCGGGGTTGTACTTCTGCAGGTCCCAGGTCATGAGGCCCACCGCCGTCTCCCAGCGGTAGCCGTACCACCAGTCGTTGTCGCCCCCGACCCGCTTGCTGTAATAGACCGGCACGGTGATGACGTTGACCGTCCCGTCCGAATGCATGCCCAGCATCTTGTGGGCCTGATCGAGGTTGCGGGTCACGTCCGAACCGATCCAGTCGGCGTTCTTGACCGCCACGCACTGGCGCTGCACCAGGCGGATCTTGCCGAGATCCTGCACGTCGATGAGGCTCACCGCGATCTTGGTGGGCTGCCAGCCCATCCCGTCCTGGAAGCCGGTGCAGGTGTCGCTGCTGTCGGTGCCGACCGCCAGCAGGAACTTGTTGCCGCTCACCAGCCGGAACACGCTCATGTCGCCGGACAGCCCGTCGATCTCGGACAGCTTCTTCAGGTCGGCCCGGTTCTCGAAGCCCAGGGCGTACATCGGGTCGATGCGCTGGGCGGTGATGGCGTAGACAACCTTGCGGTCGACATCGAAGGCGCTGCCGCGCACCAGCTCGTTCGGCTTGCCGAAGGTGAGGTCGTCGAGGCGCCTGGGGGCGCCCTTGACGCTCACGTCCCAGGACTCGAGCGCGTTCTGCGTGAACGAGCCGCCCTGGCAGTTGCTGGACGACCAGACCTGGCGGGCGAAGATGCCGTAGAAGGTGCCGGTGTTGGCGGCCGGGTCGTTGACGTAGGTCATCTTGAACTGGTCGGTCAACGTGCCCGGGGTCTCGAAGCGGGCGTGCAGGCTGATCTTGCCGCTGGGGTCGCTGATGTCGATCAGCGAGACCCGCGCCAGCTGGGTGCTGTTGTAGCTGCCGCAGCCGCTGTACACCTTGCTGCCGCCCACCCCGCCGCTGGTATAGGCGTTGATGTTCCAGTTCTCGACCACCATCAGGGCGTTGGCGGTGGCGGAGAGGGCCACGCTGTCGAAGCTCTTGTCGTAGTAGTAGCCGCCCTGGGCGTCCTGGATGGTGACGCTGCCGCCCTCGAAGACCTGCAGCTCGCCGGCCTTGGTCACCTGCTGCGGGTTGGCCACGTTGAACGAGTAGACCCAGGCCTGCTCCTTCATCTGGCTGGGGTCGGGACGCCAGCCCCAGTAGTAGGTGCGCGGGTAATAGGAGACGACGTAGATCGTGTTCTCGATCTTGCGCGAGACGCCCTCGCGCAGCTGGCCGCGGATGTCGATGGTCTGCACCACCTTGGGCTGGGCCAGATCGGCGATGTCGATGACCACCAGCTGCGAGACGTTGTGGCGCTCGAACTGCAGCTTGCCCCCCACCTGGGTCAGGTACAGCGCGTCCCGCAGCAGGGCGTAGACCGTGTTGCCCGCGACGAACATCTCGACCGGGTAGCCGTAGACCGGCAGCCGCGAGACCCGCTGCGGGTTCTTGGGGTCGTTGACGTCGTAGATCATGAACCCGCGGTAGGTGTTCAGATAAAAGAGGCGGTTCTTGTCGACCTTGTAGATGTCCGCCTCCTCGACGTCGGCGACGCGGCCGGCGGGAGGGGTCATCGGGTTGGCGGAGCGACCGTCGGTGGGGATGGCGGCGCCCGGCGGAGCCGGCGCGGGGTTGGCGCCCGGCACCGGCGCGCCGGTGGCCCCCTCGCCGCCGCGGTAGCCGTTGGCGCCCGCCTCCTCGGTGGTGAACTCCGTCTGTCCCGGCGCCGCGGGCGGCTGGTTGCTGCCCGGGTTGCCGCCGGGGTTCGGCGCCGGCGCGTCACCGCACGACGCAAGTCCGACGGCGGCGATCACCAGGACGAGAAAGTTCTTCGCGGAATGAGTCATACGGGCGCCTCCCGGCGCGGAAGTCAGCAAGGAACATGCCCCCGTCGGAAACGCCCCCGAGGGCCGGGCGGACGCGCCCGCCGAGCGCCGGGGGCGCGACACCGCTGACAGAGGCCCCTCAGAACCGCGAAAGGATGCCTCGAAAGCGCGAGGGCCAGGCCGACTCAACGCACGATGTGGATGTTGATGTCGCCGGTGCCCAGCGCTCCCCACAGGCGCAGCCAGAGCAGGAGGTAGGACTCGGTGCCGCGGGCGGCGCTGATGTCGCCCAGGTCGACCACGTTCTTCCAGC
Source organism: Myxococcota bacterium (assembly GCA_046734815.1). Taxonomy (GTDB): domain Bacteria; phylum Myxococcota_A; class Polyangia; order Fen-1088; family Fen-1088; genus CAVYGB01. Next base: position 10,841 of record JBKPRZ010000612.1, read on the forward strand.
CGAACCAGCCGCGCAGGATCTCGCTGACGCGCGCCTTCGCGCCGGCGTCGTTGCCGCACACGAAGACGTCGTGCTCGCCGCGCCCCACGCGCGCCGGGTCGACCATCACCATGCAGTTGACCGTGTTCAGCGTCTTGACCACCTTGGTGGCGGGAAAGGCCCGCTGGATCTGCTCGCCCAGCGAATCGCTGTTGCCGGTGAACAGCGTGGGCGGCGTCCCCTTGGAGAAGTCGAGCGGGTTGGTCACGTCGACCAGGACCTTGCCCTCCAGCGCCGGCGCCCCCGCCGCCTTCAGCGCCTCCAGCGCCCCCGCGCCCGAGGTGCAGTTGAAGACCACCTCGCCGAAGCCGGCCGCGTCGGCGAAGGTCCCCTGCGAGGCCTTGGCCCCCGCGCTCTTCGTCCAGGCGACAGCCTTCTCGTTGCCAGCCTGGCGCGCGCCCATGCGGACCTCGTGTCCCAGCGCGCACAGCTTGCTGCCGATGGTCTGTCCGACCATTCCCGTTCCCAGCACACCGATCTTCATGGCGAACCTCCTCCCTTGGGTGGGCGTCCGGATTGCCGCTGGTCCAGCAGCCAGCTGACCGCGCGCCGATCGGCGAACGCCTTGTCCCAGACATTGTGCCCCACCGCCGGAAATTCGGTGTAGCGAACCCGCCCGCCCGCCTTCCGCAACGCCTTGACCATCAGGCGCGAGGCCGACACCGGGACCACGTCGTCCTTGGCCCCGTGAAAGGCCCAGACCGGAACCGCGCGCGCCGCCGCCGCCTGCGCCGGATCGCCGCCTCCGCAGATCGGCATCGCGCCGGCGAAGCGGTCCGGGTAGCGCAGGATCGCGTCCCAGGTGCCGAAGCCGCCCATCGACAGGCCCGCCACCAGGCGCCGCTGCGGATCGATGCTCAGCTCCTGCTCCAGCGCGGCCAGCAGCTCCAGCGCGGCGGACATGGGCCGGCTCAGCGGCACCTGGGTGAGGTCGTAGCGCCCGTCCGTCCAGGCTGACTCGACCCAGCGGGCGCCCTCGGGGCACTGCGGGTAGACGACGAAGGTCGCGTGCCGCGCCTGCAGCTTCCGGTCGCAGAAGGCGAGCACCCCGTTTCCCAGCTGCTTGCGGTTATCGGTCCCGCGTTCTCCCGATCCGTGCAGAACCAGCAGCAGCGGATAACGTCTCTTCTGGACGTAGTCGAGGGGCACATAGAGCCGGTAGGGCAGCGCGAGCCCACCTCTGCTGGTGAACGTGCGGTTGACCAGGTTGTCGGCTGTGACAATCTCGGGCATCGATCGGCGCATGATAATCGACGGCACTCCGACGGGTGGCGACGCATTGCGCGTGGACCAGAATGGGATCGACCTCTGAGCCGATCGGCCGTGAGACCGGCCGGGGGTCCATGACAATAGATAAAGATGCGAAGGAGGAACGAAGGCCGGTGATGACGCAACGGTTCCCCCGCACGGGGGTCCCCGAGCAGGTCTGCCTGCTTGGGGTGGGCATGCTGTTCGCTCTGATCCCGCTGGCCTGCACCGGTCAGGTGGTGGGCGATGGTGCCCCCGGCAACCCGATGGGCCCCGGCGGACCCCGCCCGCCCGGATCCAACCCGTCGGTGCCGCCCGGGTCGAACACGCCGGGCGCGCCGGTGATGCCTCCCGGCCCGGTGGCGGCTCCCCCCACCACCGGGGCGATGGCCGCCTGCCAGGGGGAAGAGACCCCGGGGCCGCGCCGCCTGCGGATGTTGACCCGGAACGAATACGCCAACGCGGTGGCGGACCTGCTGTTCATCCCCCGCCCCTCGGTCGACAACCTGCCGGTCGAATCGGTGGTCGACGGCTTCGACAACAACGCCGGCGCGGCGGTGGTCACCAGCCGCCACCTCGACGAATACCTCTCCACCGCCGAGCGCGTGGCCGTGCAGGCGGTGCCGATGAGCCGCGGCCGGCTCGCTCCCTGCGCCCCGGCCGGCGGCTGCGATCGCACCTTCATCACCAGCTTCGGCCTGCGCGCCTTCCGCCGCCCGCTGACCGAGCAGGAGATCACCCGTTACCTGGCGCTGTTCGCGCCCGCCGTCACCGGGGGCGCGTTCGACAAGGGGATGGAGCTGACCATCCGGACGATGCTCAGCTCGCCCTATTTCCTCTACCGCTCGGAGATGGGGGAGAAGGCGCCCGACGGCACCTACAAGCTCACCCCCTACGAGATCGCCACCGCCCTCTCCTTCTTCATCTGGGGCACCACCCCGGACGACCAGCTACTGGAGGCCGCCCGCTCGGGCGCGCTGGGCCGCCCCGACGGGTTCGAGATGGCGGCCCGGCGGCTGATCGACGACCGTCGCAGCCGCCCCGGGGTGGTCACGTTCGTGCGCGAATGGCTGGGCACCGACGGCTTCCTGTTCACCAACAAGGACGCGGCCGTCTACCCGACCTTCGACGACACCGTCCGCAAGGCGATGGTCGAGGAGCAGGACGCGTTCGTCGCCAGCGCCGTGTTCGACAGCACCGGCAAGCTGGACGAGCTGTTCAACGCCGACTACGTGTACGCCAGCCTGCCGCTGGCGCGTTTTTACGGCCTTTCGGGCGGCGGCGCCACCGCCACCCAGATCCCGGGCCGCGGCACGCCGGCGGCAGGCCCGCGCGGCGGGCTGCTGCTCCTGGGCAGCGTGCTGGGCATGCATGCCCACTCGAACGAGTCCTCACCGGTGCGGCGGGGCGTGTTCGTGCGCAACCGGTTGCTGTGCCAGACCCTGCCGGCCCCGCCCGAGAACCTGAACATCATGCCTCCCGGGCTGGATCCCACCTTGACCACCCGGGCGCGTTTCGCTCGCCACTCCACCGACGACCTGTGCAAGAGCTGCCACCGCTTCATCGACCCGGTCGGCTTCGGCTTCGAGCGCTACGACGGCGTGGGGGCCTACCGGGCCCAGGAGGGCGGCCAGCCCATCGACGCCAGTGGCGAGGTGATCGGACTGGAGGACCTGAACAGCGACGTCGCGACCAAGTTCGAGGGCCCCGACCAGCTGGCCCGGCTGCTGGCGGCCAGCCCGAACGTCCAGGCTTGCTTCGCGCGCCAGGTGTTCCGCTACGCGCGCGGGGGTGAAGACGGGGGCAAGGACTCCTGCGCCATCCGGCAGCTGCAGAGTCTGTTCACGCAGAGCGGGCTCGACATTCGCCGCCTGCTCCTGGAAGTCGTACGGCAGAAGTCCTTCCTCACCCGGAGCTGAGCGAACATGCCGTTCAATGATCGCAAGAACCCCCGCTTCTCCCGCCGCAACTTCCTGCAGACCGCCATCGCCACCGGCGCGGCGCTCGAGCTGCCCTGGCTGGGCCGCACCCCGCGGGCCCAGGCGGCCGCGCCGCTGAACTTCGTGACCGTGTTCGTGCCCGACGGCGTGGTGCCGTCGCTGTGGTACCCCACCGGCGGCGAGACCGACTTCTCGCTGCCCACGATGAGCGAGCCGCTGAACGCCATCAAGAAGGACTGCATCTTCTTCGAGGGGGTGGGCATGCCGGGCGGCGAGCCCACCCACCCGGGTGGCACCAAGAAGGTGATCACCGCGACCGCGCCGCAGTCGCTGGACGTGTTCCTGGGTCAGAAGCTGAAGGGGTCGGCGCCGTTCGATTCGATCCAGCTGGGCGTGGCGAGCAACTTCGAGAACGGCTCGGGCAGCATCTCGTTCATCGGCACCGCCCAGGAGGTCAAGCCCGACGACGACCCGCTGAACGTCTTCAACCGCCTGTTCGGCGGCGCGGCGCCAGGGATGCCCGGTCAGCCGGGCGGCGACCTGGACCTGCGGCAGAAGCAGAAGAAGAGCATCATCGACGTGATGAAGGCCGACCTGTCGGCCTTGCAGATGAAGCTGGGCACCGCCGAGAAGGCGCGCCTGGATGTGCACCTGCAGTCGCTCCGCGACGTCGAGACCCGGCTGAACGGCCTGGTGATGCCCCCCGCGGGCATGGGCGGCGGCGGCGCCCCGGTGATGGCCTGCGACGCCAGCGGCTTCAACAAGATCGGCTACAAGAACGTCGATACCGGCTACCCCAAGAGCTACCACAAGGTCGAGAACTTCAACATCATCGGCCAGCTGCAGACCGACCTGCTGGTCCTGGCACTGTCGTGCAGCCTGACCCACTCGGCCGCCTTCATGTGGTCACACGCGGTCAGCCCCACCAAGGTGCCCGGCCTGGACGGCGCGGTCGGCAACCACGATGCCTCCCACTATGGCGTGAACCCGCAGAGCCCCAACGCCCTCCAGTACGTGAAGTACCGGCGCTTCTTCATGGAGCGGTTCGTGGAGCTGGTGCAGCGGTTGAAGGCCATCCCCTACGGCGACAGCAACCTGCTCGACCACACGGTGCTGTTCCTCTGCTCGGACATCAACGACGGCGACCTGCACGACCAGAACCAGATGCCGTTCGTCCTGGCCGGCGGCGCCCGGGCGGGCCTCAAGGGCGGCCGCTTCCTCAGCTACAAGAACCAGGGCATGGGCGGCAAGAACGAGACCCACGCCAAGCTTCTGGTCAGCATCTGCCGCGCCCTGGGCCAGCCCGTCGACAGCTACGGGTACACCGCCATGGGCACCGGGCCGCTCACGCGGCTGTGACCAGATCCGCGATCCGGTAGGTGCCGAACTTCGGCAGGCGCATGAAGCCGGACCAGGCGGCGCCGGCCAGGGTGCCGTCGTCCATGTAGTCCAGCAGCCGCTCGGCCACGAAGCGGGGGTCGCGCTGCTTGAGCCCCACGCCCGCCTCGCGGGCCCAGCGCAGGTTGTAGGACTCGTGCACGCCCACCGGCGGCGCCAGCAGCAGCGGCAACCCCAGCGCGCCGAAGAAGGTGAGCTCGCTGGGCTTGGTCCACAGCACGTCGGTCTCGGCCAGCAGCGCGTTGAAGCGCTGGAAGTAGCTGGCGTGATCGGTCGCCACCAGGATCTCGATGCCCGCGCCCAGCCGGTCGCGCAGGCCGCTCTCGTCCAGCGCCCGGTCGAACAGCGCCGCCACTTCGGGGCGCACGCCTGCCACCAGCGCCAGCCGCACCCGGCCCTGCTCGATCGCCCGCCGGAACCCGGGCAGAAACCGCCGGGGCAAATCCGCCTGCGCCCCCGCCCCGCCCACCGCGAAGGTCACCAGCGGCACCCGGCTGGCCTCCGGCGGCGGCGCCACGGCCAGGAAGTGGTCCACCTCGTCACCGTAGGCGGCGCGGAAGGCGCCAGTGGGATCCAGCCGCTGCAGCCGGGCGGCCAGGTTGCGCTTGAGCGTCGGCAGGTCCCGGCCCCCCAGCAACTCGGGCGGCAGCGGGAAGCCCGTGAACACGATCTGGCTCTCGGGCACGCCGTACGAACGCAGCCGGCGCGCGGTCCGCAGGCCGGGCACCAGGTAGCGAATGCGGGTCTTCTTCACGTCGGGCGGCGCCCAGATCCGGTTGACGTCCGAGTCGGTGACCACGCAGAAGATCCGCTCCCACCCGGCCATGTCCGCCAGCACCGCCGGCGCGTAGAAGGTGGTCAGCAAGGTGGCGTTGGTCTCGCGCAGCCGTTCGACCAGGCCCCGTCCCAGGCCGCTGCGGGCCTGACGGGCCAGGTAGCGCACCGGCATGGTGGGCGCGGACAGGTCCCGGATCGGGTACAGCGCGGGGATCGTGGTCAGGGTGCCGAGCGCGAAGTCGAAGGGCCCGCCCAGCACGGGCAACTGTGACGCCCGGGAAACGAATTCGTAAAACCGACGCGCGCGCGCCCAGATCTTGCGCTCGGTCTCGTCAGCGAGCGGCTCCTCGTCGATGCTGGCCACCTCCAGCCGCATCGCGCCGCCCAGCGCGTTGGCGGCGCGCAGGTGCCCGTAGCCCATGTCGATGGCGGCGAGCAGGACCGGGGGCGCCGAGGTCACGCCGCTCGTATATCAAAACGGAAGGCCGAAACGCACGGCGAACGGCTGATGATCCGGATCGAAGATGAACGCGGTGGTGGCCAGGAGGAAGTCGTACCAGAAGTGCAGCGCCACGCTGGTCTCCAGCTGGAAGCCGGTCTTGATCGCCACCAGGCCCAGGTAGGACCCGGTGGCGGTGATGAACGGCACCGCCCGCGCGGCCACCTTCAGCCCGCCCGCCTCCTCGGTGAAGTTGAAGGTGTGGACGGCGCCGAAGATCGCCGAGGCCACCAGCCAGCCGGGCCACAGGCCGATGCTCTCGGTGAGCCCGGCCTGGATGGCCCCGCGGAACAGCGCCTCCTCCCCCACCCCGACCGGCAAGAACAGGCTGGCGTGGTAGGTCTCGCCCAGCAGGAACCCGGCTCCGCCGCCGTAGTGCCGTCCCAGGAACCACACGCCGCCGCCGTCGCCCAGGGTGCGCATCGGCCCGGCCGGTTGCCCCTCGTCGATCAGCGCCGAGAATCCGACCGCCGCGCCCAGCAGCACGGGCAGCCCCGCCCAGAACCAGGGCCGCCGCAGCACCGACGGTCGGAAGGGCGCGCTCACCAGGTCGGTGAGCCCCTCGCGGCTGACCGGATAGGTGTAGCCCTCGTCTCCGCGCCGCAAACGCGCGTCCCGGTAGCTGGCGAAGACACCGTAGAACCAGAGGTTCTGCACCGCCGACAGCGTCGGGATCGCCAGCGGCGCGTTGCTGGGCTCGCGCCGCGGGCCCGCGCCGTCAAGCCGCGGCTCCTCGCCGCCCAGCAGGAGCAGGCTGGAGCCCACCAGCGCCGCGGTGGCGCCCAGGTAGGTGGCAGCCCGCCCGGGCTGGCGCAGGTAGAAATAACCGCAGCCGGGACAGAGCAGCGAGAAGCCGCCCGCGACCCGCGGTCGCTTGGCGTAGCCTTCCACCCGGTCGCTGGCCTGGGCGGCGACACCGCGCACCTCCGGGTCCGGATCGTTGGCCGCGATCCCCTTGAACAGCGGGGTCAGGTCGGGATCGCGGGTGGCGGCCAGCACACCGATGGCGGACGCACGCACGCGCGGGTCACCGTCGAGGTAGGCCATCTGCATCAGCCGGTCGCGCGCCGCCAGGGTCCAGATGCGCCCCAGGGCGGTCGTGGCGGCCAGCCGCACCGAACCGTCGGGCGAGACCGTGTCCGCGAAGGCCTGCCGCTCGGTCAGGCGGGACGGGTCGATCATGCCGTCGGCGGCCAGCGCCCGCGCCGGCCCGAGGGCCACCAGCAGGACGAACGGGAGCAGGCGTCGGCAGAGGTTGACAGCCACGGGCATCGGCGGAGACATTACAACGACGCGTGAGGCGCTGGAAAATCGTCGCGACCCTGCTCGGGCTCACCGGCGTGAGCGGGTGCTCGTTCATCTTCACCGAGGGACCGCCGCGCAACCACGCGCAGCTGCCCTATGTCGATTGCTCGACCAGCGTGGCGCCTCCGCTGCTGGATGTGGCGGCGGTGGGCCTGTACGCCCTGACGGCGTACGCACAGGTCAAATCGGACGATCCGCAACTGGACCAGTCGACCATCGGCGTGGGGACCAGCGTGGCCTGGGCGCTGATCCACGGCGGCTCGGCTGTCTACGGTTTCACCAGCGTCGGCCGCTGCTGGCAGGCCCGCCAGCACCTGCTGGAACGCATGAATCGTCTATCCTGGAACCCTGAGAGGGTTCCAGACCTCCCGCGATGGAACTCCGGCGGCGAAGCCGCCTTCGTTCCCACGCGATCTCTACTTGGCGATCGCGATGGCGGGGCGGCCGGGGGCGGCGTCGGCGGGGCGACCGCGCTTGCGATCGGCCACCGCCTGGACGATGCGGCCGATGTCGTCCACCTTCGCTTCCCAGGTCTCCTTCTTCATGGCCTCGCTGCGCCGCCGCCGCTCCACCTCGTTGTCCCCGGCGATGGCCTGCTCGCAGGCCTTGAGGAAGTCCTCGCGGGTGGTGGCCACCCGACACAGGTCCTTCTGCGACCGCGCCTCGGGAAGGTCGGTCGAGACCACCGGCAGGCCGGCCGATAGGTACTCGCGCATCTTGATCGGGTTCACGTTGCGGGTCAGCTCGTTGATCACGAACGGCAGCAGCCCCACCGAGAACGCCTTGCAGTACTGGGGCAGGTCCGCGTAGGCCCTGCGCCCCAGCAGCTTGATGTTGGCGTAGCGCTGCAGCCGCGACACGTCTACCGCCGGCTTGCCGATCAGCACGATGTTCCAGCTGGGCCGCTGCTCGGCCAGCCAGGCGATCAGGTCGAGATCGATCCAGTCGTGGATCAGGCCGAAGAACCCCAGGGTCGGTCGGCTGAGCCCCACCAGATCGGGCGCCACCGGCGTGTCCTCGCGCAGCGCCCGGGCGAAGTGCTGGTGGTCCACCCCGTGCAGCGACAGGTGCGTCTCGGGGTTGTGGGGCCGGCGCTTCTCCAGCAGCGGCGTGGCGGTGGTGAACACGACGTCCGCCCGCCGGCACAGGTCGGCGTCCCAGCGCTCGAGCTTCTCGCGGTCGAGATAGGAGAACTGCGAGAACTCGTCGGTGCAGTAATAGACCACCAGCTCGGGATCCAGCGCCGGCAGGTGCTGGACGACGTTGGGCAGGAAGGTCCACAGCTGGTAGCGCTGCATGCCCAGGCGGCGGCGCAGCCAGCCGAGCGTCTGGCGGAGGATCTGCTGGTTGACCAGCCCGGCGGCGGCGGAGGCAGGCAAAGGTACGACCAGCGGCGTGAACACCCACATCCGCGGCTCGACCTGCACCGGGCCCCGGGCGAAGTTGCGCACCTTGTGGACCATCTTCTGCAGATCGGCCTTGCTGCCCAGCTTGGGCCGGCGCAGCCCGATGGAATTGAGCCACAGGACGTTGTTCCGCCGGGCCAGCATCCGCATCACGTGGTTGTTGCTGGTTGGATCTTCACTCCAATCCTTGGCGAAACAGACGATGTTTTCCCCTTCGAGCATGGTCTTGTCGTTCTCCTGCCGCCTTCGTGAAACAAACGTCGCTGCCGACCGTTCTTTCAACCTCAATCAGGTAGATTTGAAATCGTGATTGTTACCATCGTCGGAGCCAGACCGAACTTCATGAAAGCGGCGCCCATACACGCCGCTTTTCGCCAGGCCGGGGTCTCGCACGAGCTGGTCCACACCGGACAACATTACGACGCCGCCATGTCCAAGGTCTTCTTCGAAGATCTCGGGATGCCGCGTCCGATCGTGGACCTGGGGGTCGGTTCGGGAACCCACGCCGAGCAGACCGGGGCGGTCATGGTGGGGCTGGAGAAGTTCTTCGGACAGCAGAAGCCCCGCGCCGTGCTGGTGGTGGGCGACGTCAACAGCACCATGGCCGCCTCGATCGTGGCGGCCAAGATGGGCATTTATTGCGCCCACGTGGAGGCCGGCCTGCGCTCGGACGACTGGACCATGCCCGAGGAGATCAACCGGGTGGTCACCGACGCGCTGGCCGATCTGCTTTTGACCCCCTCGCCCGACGCGGACGAGAATCTGCGACGCGAGGGCTGTCCGGCCGACACCATCGCGCGCGTCGGCAACGTGATGATCGACACGCTGGTGCAGCACCTGCCACGGGCCCGCGAGCTGGCGGTGGCCGGCCGCTTCGGGCTCTCGCCGCACCGATACGGGGTGTTGACCCTGCACCGCCCCTCGAACGTCGACGACCCCGCCATCCTGGGGCGCATCCTCGACACCGTGGCGCAGCTGGTTCCCAGCCTGCCGGTCGTCTTCCCCATCCACCCGCGCACCCGCCGTCAGGCCGCCGCCGCCGGCCTGGGGGCCCGCCTCGAGCAGACGCCCGGGCTGATCGTGACCGAGCCGCTGGGCTACCTGGAGTTCCTGTCGCTGACCTCGCAGTCGCGGCTGGTGCTGACCGACTCGGGCGGGTTGCAGGAGGAGAGCACGGTGCTCGGCATCCCCTGTCTGACTCTGCGCGAGAACACCGAACGCCCCGTGACCATCTCGCACGGGACCAACCGGATGTGCGGCACCGACCCGACGGTGATCTTGACCGAGGCGCGGCGGGCGCTGGAGCGCGAGGTCGGCGCCCCCCACCCGGTCCCCGATCTGTGGGACGGCAAGACGGCGCCGCGAATCGTCTCGGCGGTGCTAGAACGCCTCCGATGAAGGCCGACGGCGCCCCGAGGCGGACCCGGGTCTACCTGACGGTGGACGTCGAGTGCGCCGAGGAGCGCGTGGTGGGCGGCCAGACCCAGCCCCCGCTGGGCTACGACGTCCGGATCTGGGGACGCTTCGCCAACCAGAAGCGCGCCCTGGGCCTGCCGCTGATGATGGACGAACTGCGGGACAATGGCCTGCGCGCCACCTTCTTCGTCGAGCCGTTCGGGTCGGCGTTTTTCGGCGCGCCGGGGCTGGCCGAGGTGTGCCAGAGCCTGCGGGCCGCGGGGCAGGACGTGCAGCTGCACGCCCACCCGATCCAGCGGCGGGCAGACTGGCGCACGCGCGGCGAGACGCCAGCGCCCGACCAGATGGCGGCCTACCCGGTGGCGGACCAGCGCGCCCTGCTGGCCGAGGGCAAGGCCCTCCTCGCCGGCGCGGGGCTGGAGGCCCGCTCGCTGGTGGCCTTCCGGGCCGGGCACTTCGCCGCCAACAACGACACCTGGCAGGCGATGAAGCAGGTGGGGCTGTGCCTGTCGTCGAACCTGAACCTTTGCTACCTCGACCGCGGCTGCCGCATCGTGTGGCCGACGTCGGCCAATGCCCTGTTCCAGGCCGCCGAGGGCGTGTGGGAGCTGCCGATCAGCAACTTCCTCGAGCCGGGCGGCCGCTACCGGCACTTGCAGATCACCGCCATCTCGTTCGCGGAGATGCGTCACTTCCTCGAGGTCGCCCGCCGGCTGCAGATCCCGGAGGTCACGGTGGTCACCCACTGCTTCGAGCTGTTCTTCCTGGATTCGCCCGACGCCCGTCGGGGGCACCCCAACTGGATCAACATCCACCGCTTCCGCCAGCTGTGCCGCTTCCTGCGCGACCGGCGCGAGGACTTCGAGGTCGAGACGGTGGGCGACCTGGGGACGCGGCTGCAGGGGAGCCAGGCCGCCGCCTCCGATCCGGCCAGCACCACCGTACCGGTGGGCCGGATGTCGCTGCGCTACCGGCGGCTGGCCGAGCAGGCGGTCAAGCGCGTGACCGCGCGCATGGGCGGGCTACCCGCGCTCGGTTCAGCGCGAGCGTAGCGCGCTCGCCGTGCGTGGCGTCCGTGCGCGCAGCTCGCTGAACGAAGCCAGCATGGGATCGTTGCGCACCAGCCGATCCAGCTGCTCGGAGGCGCGGCGAATGCTCCGGCGCACGGTCGAGAGCGACACGCTCAGCGCCGTCGCGATCTCGTTGAGCTCCAGGCCCTCGACGAAGCGGAGCGTGTACGCAGTGCGATCGTTTTCACTCAAATGGGACATCATGCGGTAGAGGCGCCCGGCCGCATGCCGCCGTTCCGGATCGGTGATCCGCGCCAGTGACAGCTCGTTCAGGTGATGGAGAACCAGGTTGGCGGAGGTGCGGCGCACGCGCCGCCGCTTGATCTCCTCGCGGGCGCGCCGGAAAGCTATGCCCGTGACGAAGGCCCGGATGGAGCCTTGCTTGCGCAGGTCGGGCAGCTTGGCGAAAAAGCGCGCGAATACGTCCTGCGCCAGGTCCGGCAAGTCGTCGCCCGGTCCCAGCAGCCGGCGCAGCGTCGATATGACGATTGGATAGAACCGACGCCAGGCCAACGGGGCCGCGCCCCGGCGCCCTTCCAGGAGCGCCCGGGCCAGGTCAGCTTCATCCACCAGCACGAACGACGCCTCCTCCCGCTTCCCCGCCGCGCTGGAGCGGCTCCTGGGAGACATCGACGTATATCTAGTCCCAATGCATAGTGTCACATGTGTCCGAATTCATTCAATAGAGGTGACTATTTCCGCTCACCCACGTGACAAAGGGAACCCGGAGCAATCGAACGCGTTGGGGACCGCCGGCCACGCGAGGCATGGCAGCCGGCGCGGCCGCGCGAGGGCAGACAGGGCTGACCGACGGAGAATCTGCCCCGGGAGGTCTGGCGACGAGACGGCCTTCGGTGATTCAATTGCAACGCCCGTCGGGGACGCGCCCGACAGCAGAGGCGATCTCGACGGAAAGATTCACAAGGAGGTCCAGCCATGGCGTCCAGAGCGGCACGCAAGAGCAAGACGACGAAAGCCAGACCCGCGCGCGCGGGCAAGAGCGCGCCCAAGAAGAAGAGCTCGCCCGCAGCCCGGGCCAAGCGCGCCCCCGCCCGCAAGCGCGCCTCGGCGGCGCCGACCTTGCCCTATCACACGGTCACCCCGTTTCTCAGCATCAAGGGCGCCGAGAAGGCGATCGACTTCTACAAGCAGGCGTTCGGCGCGCACGAGCGCGCGCGCATGCCCGGGCCGGAGGGCACCATCATGCACGCCGAGCTGGTGATCGGCGATTCGACGATCATGCTCAGCGACGCCATCATGGGGCCGGCCACGCGAGCGGCGCTGCACGTGTACGTCCCTGACTGTGACACGCTCTTCGAGCGCGCCATCTCGGCGGGCGGCACGGTCAAGATGCCGATGGCCGACATGTTCTGGGGCGACCGCTACGGCCAGCTGGAGGACCCGTTCGGCAACCTGTGGTCGATCGCGACCCACAAGGAGGACGTTCCCGCCAAGGAGATGGAACGCCGGGCGGCCGAGGCGGCCCAGAACTTCAGCGCCCCCCCGCCCAGCGAGTGAGCCCCCGCGCCGCGCTGGCTCCGTCCATGCCGATCGATCCGCTCGACCGGCGTGGATGGACGGACGGCGGCCTTCAGGGGCGGGCCGACACGCGCAACACCGGGTACAGATCGAGGCGATCGTCCCAGGCGGGGTGGCGCCGGTAGAAGAAGCGCAGCCGCCGCCGCGGATCCTTGGCCAGCGCGGGATCGCGGGCCAGCTCGGCCTCGAAGGCGGCGCGCAGCGACCGATCGGCGGCCAGCAGCTTGCGCGCCTCCTCCTCGAGGACGTAGTCCTCCATGTATTCCTTCTGTTCGAAGGCGGCGTCGAAGAAGCCCCAGGACACCAGCGAGTCGGGAGCGATGGGCTCCAGGATGTGCATCAGCAGCAGCGCGCGCGGCTGATCGATGGGCACGAACAGCGCCCCGGCGGCGAGGTCCCGCGTCTCGGCCTTCCAGGTCCCCTCCACCTCGGCCGTGAAGCGGCCCTCGAACGGGGCGCTGGCGAACTTGACCGAGTCGGCGCGGAAGGCCTCGCATCCGATCCGGGGAAGCGGGCGCGCGATCCGCTCGAACCGCACGCCGTGCAGGGTCAGCTTGGCCGAGACCAGCGGGGCGAAGGCGGCGGGCACCAGGTAGCCACCCCGGGGCGCGCGGACCGTCTGGCGCGGGGAGATCCGATCGTAGAGCGGCACCTTCCAGATCTGCGGACGGCTCTCGTCGTAGCGGATGAAGGGGCCGCCGGACAGCTCGGAGGTCTCGCGGGTGTAGGCGTAGCCGCGAAAGTCGATGGTGCGCGCCTCGGGCGCGGTCTTCCAGGTCAAGGGCACCTCGCCGCCGGCCAGCTGCTGGCCGGAGCGATCGGCCTCGGCGGCGGCGTGCGCCCACGCGCCCGCGCTCTTGCTGGCCTGGGCGAAGATCGATTCGAGCACCGCCCGCGTGGTGCGCACGCGGTGCGGGTACGGGCGCCAGCTGTGCGTCTCGACCAGCACGCCCAGGCGGTTGCGGACGGCCAGGTAGCGGCTGGAATAACGGGGGCTCGCCGGGGCGGTGTCGATGCCGCTCGCTGGATCGTTGCCGTTGCGGAAGGAGGGATAAAACGGCACCGGCAGGTGCCCGCCCGCGCGCAGATCGGCCATCACCTGATCGCTCAGCGCCTGCGCGGCCTCGTGCAGAGCGGCCGGCTGCGGCTCCTCGGGCGAGACCATCACCGCCACGTCGTGCTCGAACTTCGCTCCGTCGGTGACATGCAGGTCCACCAGCATCAGCGGATCCCAGGCCGACATGGCATTCAGCAGCGCCTGCATCTCGGGCGCCTCCGCCTTCACGAAGTCGCGGTTGAGGTTCAGGTTCTGCGCGGTGGTGCGAAAGCCGGTCTCGCGCGGGCCGCGCTGGTTCGGTCGCTGGTTGGGGCCGAAACGCTCGTGCCCGTCGACGTTGAACACCGGCACGAACACGACGGTGACGGCGGCCAGCGCGGCGGCGGGGCCCTGGCCGGCCAGCAGCTCGCGCACGGTCAGAAAGCCCGCGTCCTTGCCGTCGATCTCGCCCGCGTGAATCCCGCCGAGCACGAAGATCGATGGGCGCCCGGCCCGCCGGGCGCTGGCTGGATCCAGCTTGCCGTCCGCGGAGACGACCAGCGCGGCCATGGGTCTGCCTTCGGGCGTGCGACCGAGATCGGTGCAGCGGACCTGCCGCGGGTAGCGCCGGGCGAACGCGCGGCACAGAGCCAGCACCTCCTCGTAGCGGCCGGTCTGCTCGTACCCTGTCCGTTCGGCCAGGGTGGCCAGCGGATCGGACGCTGATTCGGCACGATGGGCCGCGGTCGCAGGCGCGGCAGCAAACGTTCGCGCAGGAAAAAGCCCCAGCGCGCTCAACCAGATGGCGATGCGAACAGGCGATCCCATGCGGCCGGCATCGCATCAGAGTTGGTCCGACAACACAAGCACCGGGCGTCGCGTCACCGGCCACTTCCAGACCTGTTAGGCTGGCGGGGATGTGCCCCGTCGCCTCGTCATCAAACCCTGTGAGAGAGTGTTCCCAATGTCTTTCGCGCTTACTGGAAAGATCGCCATCGTAACCGGAGGAGGTCGCGACATCGGTCGCGCGATCTCGCTCGAGCTCGCCCGCCAGGGAGCCGACGTCGTCATCAACTACAACAGCAGCGCGGCCGAGGCGAACGCCACCGCCGCCGAGGTCGTGGCGCTGGGGCGGCGGGCCCTGGCGGTCAAGGCCGACGTGACCAAGAAAGCGGACATCGATCGCCTGGTGTCCGAGGCCCTCCGGTTCGGCAACGGCCGCATCGACATCCTGGTGAACAACGCCGGCGGTCTGGTGCGCCGGGCGCTGCTGGCCGAGCTGACCGAGGAGCTGATCGACGAGGCGCTGAGGCTGAACTTCACCAGCGTGGTGCTGACCTGCCAGGCGGTGATCCCCCACATGGTCAAGCAGGGCCGAGGCAGCGTGGTGAACATCTCCTCGATCGCCGGACACAACGGCGGCGCCGCCACCACCCCCCACTACGGCCCGGCCAAGGCGGCGGTGTCGAACCTGGCTCGCAGCCTCACCAAGGAGTTCGCTGGCAAGGGCGTGACCATCAACAGCGTTGCGCCCGGTGTGATCCAGAACCGCTTCCACGAGGTGCACACGGCACCGGACGCGTTCGCCGCCCTGATCAAGAACATCCCCATCGGACGGGCCGGCACCAACGAGGACGTGGCCGGCGCGGTGGCGTTCCTCGCCTCGCCCGCGGCCAGCTACATCACCGGCGAAGTCATCCACGTCAACGGCGGGCTGTACTTCGGGCAGTAGGCCCGGCTCAGGGACAGGGCAAGGCCACCGGGCGCGGCCAGCCGGAGATCAGGGCGCGGCCGCCGCCCAGTTGCCCGTCGGCGTCCAGACCGAAGCAGGCCAGCGCGCCCGCGCGATCCACCGTGCAGGTGTGCGCCTCGCCGGCGCTCAGCTGCACCACGCCCGCCGGCGCGGACAGCATCGCCGGCGGCGTGCTGGTGCGACCGCCGGCGTCGCCGGTCTGTCCGGAATCGCCGGCGCCCCAGCACAGCAGCCGCCCATCGGCCAGCGCTGCGCAGGTGTGCCCGCCGCCGGCGGCCAGGCCCACCGCCCCCGCGGCCGCAGCCACTTCCACCGGCCGGGGCACGGCCCCGCTGCCGTCGGAACCGAGCTCGCCGCGGGAGGCGCGGCCCCAGCAGAACAGGCGGCCGCCGCGCAGGCGGGCGCAGCTGTGGGCGGCACCAGCCACCAGCTCGACAGCGGGATCGTCCGCCGGCAGGTCCGCTTCTAGGGGGCGAACGCCCGAGGTGGTCCCGCCGTCGCCCAGCTGACCATCGTCGTTGCGGCCCCAGCAATACACGCGGCCCGAGTCGGTCAGCGCGCAGCTGTGGTCCCAGCCCAGGCTCACGCGCGCCACCGCAGGGAGACCTCCCACGCCGTAAGGTTGCAGGCTCAGCGAGACGCCCGGCTCGCCGGTCTGCCCGTGATCGCTGGCGCCCCAGCAGAGCACGCGCCCGCGTGACCGGGCGCAGGTGTGCGCGCGGCCCAGCGCCACCTGCTCCACCTCGGCCAGGCCGGTGGCGGGCACCGGGTAGTGGCGGTCGCTCTCCTCGCCACCGGCGAAGCCGAGCCCCAGCTGTCCTTCCCGGTTGCGTCCCCAGCACCACAGCCGGCGGTCCAGCGCCCGGCCGCAGCTGTGGGCGCCGCCGGCCACCACGTCGAGCAGCCCGCCGGCGACCCGCACCAGCACCGGGGCCGAGCGGTCCTGGTCCTCGCCATCGCCCAGGCGTCCGTTGCCTCCAGCGCCCCAGCAGTACGCCTCGCCACTGGCCCGGCGGGCGCAGGCGTGCGC
>JBKPRZ010000613.1:0-10418 GCA_046734815.1 Myxococcota bacterium
GCTCGATCGAGATGGTCACTTACTCGGGATCCTTGCCAAGGGCGGCAGCGACTTCACCGTGACGGCCGCGGGCTGCCGCTCGCTGAATCACCAGCCGGATGGTGCGCGCGCGGAGGAAGAGTTCACCTACGCCCACCACGCGCTCGCAGCTCTCTGCGACGCCGATCCCGGTGCCAGCACCTTGTGCCGTTCCGACTGCGAAACACCCTGCCGGGCCCTTGCTGCGCCGGCTGGCGGCTGCGCGACGGGCGGCTCATCGAACCGCGGGCTCGACGTCGGCGCCGTCACTGCGCTCGCGCTTCTGATTTCGTGCGTGCACAGATCGCGTCGCAAACAGGGCGTTTGAAAAGATCGTCGCTGCGCGGATTTCGCTGCGACAGATCGTCCGCCCTTCACACATCCCCTGGCAAGACAGACACGCGCTTCGTGAGCGTCGTCTGTTGGAAACGCCAAGGAGGACGCCATGAAAGTCGGAGAGAGCAAACGACGCGATCGCGTGTGGCCCGCGGCACTTGCGCCAGGTCTTGTGGCCTTCGCTTTGATGGCCTGCGAGGCCCAACCACCTGCGGCCAGCCACGCCACCGAGGAGGGCGCAGCGGAACCCGTTCACCTGAAGGTGGACCTCGAGCGCGGCAGCCGCGGCGACGACGTGCGCGCTCTGCAAGGGTATCTCACCCGTTACGGCTACTTCCCCAACGCCGAGCTCCTGCGCCGCTATCCCGGCTGGCGTCCCGCCGTCAAACAAGCGCCGACGGCAGGCCTCTACGACGAGCACACGGAAGCCGCTGTGCGCGCCCTGCAGCGAAACAGCGGGTTCGTCGAGACCGGGCGCGCCGACTCGCTCGTGCGGGAGGTGCTTGCGCAGCACCGCTGCGGGGTGCCCGACAACATCGCGCCGCTCGATCCGCGCGACAAGTTCGCCCTCATCACCGGGCAGCCCTGGTGGGATGGACGGACCTCGCTGAGCTGGAGGTTCCAGTCTGGCTTCCTCGATCCCATCGCCGCTGCCGACGTGCGCGCCCAGCTGGCGGCCGCTTTCGCCACGTGGGCCAACGTCATCGACATGACCTTCGCTGAGACCACGGGGCCCGCGGACATCGAGATCAGCTTTGCCTTTCTGGGTGCCGTCGCGGTGTCGACCGCGCCACCGGCCGGTGACATCCAGTTCAACATCAACCAGACCTGGTCGGTCGCCACCCCGACGCCCGACAACGCGCTCGACTTCCAGTCGGTAGCCTTGCACGAGATCGGGCACACCTTGGGCCTCGCGCACTCGTCACGCGGCTCGATCGTGAACCTCGTGATGTGGCCAGGGATCAGCGGCGGCTCACACCGGCGCAATCTCCACGCCGACGACATCCTCGGTGTCTCGCTCAAAGGCACAGCGTGGGAACAAGTCTCTGGGTGCGCCAAAGACATCGCCGTCTACGACCACAACAACGTCTGGGTCCTCGACTGCGGACTGTCCGGCGGCAGCGGGTTTGTGCAGAAGTGGAACGGCTCCAACTGGACCGCCGACACCGGCATGAGGATCGGTGTCAACATCGCCGTCGACGCCAACGGGCGGCCCTGGGTACAGACCGGCAACGGCACCCTCATGCGCAAGAGTTCGTCGAGCCCGACGTCCGGCACCTGGAGCGAGGTGGGGGGTTGCTGGCACGACATCGGTATCTCGAGGTTCAGCAACGAGGCCTGGGCCACCGCCTGCCACCCGAGCGGTGATGCGATTATCTCGAAGTACAACTCCGCCCTCGGCTTCTTCGAACCCGACGCCGCCGGCGGTATGGGTCGGCGAATTTCCGTCGATTCGATGGGCTTCCCCTGGGTCGTGCAAACCAACGGAAGCATCTACCGCAAGACGACCCATGACGTCGCCAGTGGCAGCTGGACCCTTCTGCCAGGGGGCGCATTCGACATCGGCGTGGCCGGAAACGACGCGGCCAACAGTCTCGCCGCCTGGGTGATCGGAGGCAGCCAGACCATCTGGCAGTTCAACTTCCAGGTTGCCACCGGCGACGGCAGCGAAGGTGGAGCCGGCGCTCCCAGTCGCCCCGCCAGCTGGATCCAGAAGGACGGCGCCGCCGTCCGCATCTCGGTGGGCCCCGGGGGGCCCTGGGTCATCAACAGCGCTGGCCTGATCTTCCGCGAGAAGAAGTTCGCGAAGTAGCAATCGCGCCCGCCGCCGCGGACGGGGGCTCTCGTCCGCGGCGGAACGCTCACAGCAGCGCGGGCGCTGGCTGGGCGCTGTGGTACGGCGATCTCGATCAACAGGTAGTAAGGATCCCCGACCGCAGGTGCCGAACCCTCCTCCACGCCATACATCAGCTGCACCAGCGTGGGCGGCGTCTGACGTGAGCCGCAGCAGTGCCGCGAGCGGTCCAGCGGACCTTTCACCCAGAAACCCGACTCAGCCTGGGCGGTCCCGGCGGCGACGAGCAAGCTGCAAGCCACCGCGAATCGCAGCAGCCGCCGGCCGTTCGTCATCCGCTTGCTGGCAAACCCTCGGCTGAAGGGGTCGCCAGCTGGCCAGCGCGATGAGTGGGAATCCTGGACGCGCTTCATGGCAACCTCGGTGCAAGTGGTATCGGTGATGTGCGACGGCTGACCTGGGACGCATTGCCCCGGGCGTCGTCATCCAAGGCTGCTCGCGGGCGGGACAGCGCGCACGCGTTCGGAAGATCGGTCGCCCCCTCAGCGCGAAGTTCGACGACGAACCAGCGGCAGCAAGGCGAGAAGCGCGGGGAGCAGGAAACCGGTGCCGCCACGATGGCGGGGACGGCCCGAACCGACTGCACAGCCTCCGGCGGAGGTGCCCTCGCCGCCGATCGAGCCACCGGGACTCGGTGCGGACGAGCCACCGTTGACCGGTCCGGGGTTGCCCCCCGGATTTGCCCCGCTTCCAGGTTCGACGGTCAAGTTCACCCGCGGAAGGCCGCGGTCATTCTTGTTGAGGTCCATTCTCGCTGCTTGCTGCACGACGAACGCCGCGGACTCAGGGCGCTGGGGCTTGGTGGTGACCACGGGGATCAGGATGAGGTTCGTGGCGTTGGCAACGAGGGGTCGGTACAAACGCCCGGCGGGCTCGATGTCCCAAGGTGTGCCGCGATTCGCAAAATTGACCACCTGGACGCTGGTGCTGGCGACCGGCTTTGTGGTTGCGCACTCCACAGCGGGCAACATGGTCACGGGCCCTCCGCCCGCCGGCCTGCTGCCGCACTCGATGGGGCGGTCATCGGTGATTGCGAACTGCGTGTCTGGAGGAAGGTGGATGCGCAGCTGGGTCTGAGCCGCCAGCCTCTCTGCACAGGCCGGCACGAAGATCTCGATCAGCAAGTAGTAGACGTCGCCTACCGACGGCAAGGAGCCGTCTTCCTCGCCGCCATAAATGAGCTGCATCGGGGTGGGCGGTGTCTGTCTCTCCGGGGTCAGCGGGTCGTCGACGCACCAGTGGCGCGTGTTGTCCACCGGTCCCTTCACCCACATTGGCTCGGCGCGCGCAGAAGATCCGAAAAGAAGCGGGATGCTCGCCGGAACGAACAGGAGATGCAGCCACCACTTCGGCCGGTGTCTCATGGGATGTCTCCTCCAGTCGCTTGATCTGTGCCGCCGACGAAGATTTTTTCAACTGACCTTTTGCCAGTACCAGGGCTGGTGATCATTCGTGATCATTGGATAGTTCATCCTCCCCGTGCGCTCGACGGTGTCGGCGAATCGCCGACGTCGCGCGTGACACGGACGCCCCACTGTTGCCGCCGCCCCAGCTGGAGGGGTGCGCATCATCCGCGACAAGAGCAATAATCGAAAAACCAGAGCAGAAGGCGACGTGACCCCGGCGCCCAGCAGCTCGGCTCTGGCGAGACTGCGGGAATCCGGAAGGCTCGGCACGTTTCCTGGATAGTCACCGACCGACTTACCCGAACAGCCTCGAGATGCGCTCGACACGGACGCACCAAACCCCACAAGGTTTGATTCAGGATTCAGAGTGTAAGGTCCTACACGGCGTGAACGTGGGAATTTCGTGGGCGTGAAAGCAGTCGAGGAGGATCGGCAGCCGGCCCGGGACCGCCTTTCCGGACAGGGCCCGGTTCATGGGGTATGCCTCCCGCGTGATGCGCGGCCTGATCATCGATCACGCCCGCAGTCGGCACGCTCAGAAACGGGGCGGCCAGTTCGTGATCACCGCGCTCCAAGTCGACGTGGCCGACAATTCTGCCGACCAGAACGAGCTCACCCGGATCAGCGAAGCCCTGGACCAGTTGGGAAAGTTGGATGCCGCACTGGCGCAGATCGTCGACCTGAAATTCTTTTGCGGCTTCACCTTCGCGGAGATCGCGGCCATGCGCGGGGTTTCCGAGCGAACGGTCCAGCGCGACTGGGAGAAGGCGCGCATCTATCTTTACGGTGTCATCGGTTCAGGCGCGGTCGAATAGCAGTCAGCGGGCCGGGGCCTATCGGGGGGTGGCGACGAGTTGACGGAAGAAGGGAATGTCGGCCCCCGAGGTCGTACCGCTAACACGCGCGCGACCTGCGAGGGTTCTCGGACGCCCCGTGATACTTTGTCCCACGCCCCTTTCCATCATGTTTCGATGTCTGCCCCCGCGTTCGATCGCGCGGTTCCTGTTGATCGCTGGAGCCGCCACAGGAGTCGCCTGCCGCGACATAGCAGCCGATGGTTTCCCGGCGTCGGTGGGCCACCGGTGCCCGGGCGGTTTTCGCGTCGCGGACGACCGTTGCTACCGAGGCGCTCCCGACGCCAGTCCGGGCACGGACGCCAGCGCGGAAGGCACCGCGGTGGCGGGCACCGACGCCGGCCGGAGTGCCGACGGACCGCTGGCGCCCCCGGTGCCCGCCTCCTCATGCCCTCCGGACACCCGACTCTGTCCGGACCGCGCCTGCCGGGCCAACGACGTCGCGGCGTGCGGGGACAGCTGTCAAAGCTGTACCGCTCCACCGAACGCCACCCCGAGCTGCGATCGAGCCAGGTGCAGCTTCACCTGCACCGATGGTTTCATCAAATGCGACGACCGCTGTTTCGGCGGGACAGCTGCCAGGCCCCCCTGTTGCGTCACCACCGATTGCCCGGCCCGTGAGGGGGGAACCGCTTCCTGCGGGGACCACACTTGCTTTTATCTCTGCACCCCGGGCTACCTCAGCTGCGACGGCGTCTGCATCACCCCCGCTAATCCGGCCTGCTGCGGCGCCCAGCACAGGCTCGACAGCGACGGCAACGGCATCTTCGACTGCACCGAGAATCTGATCGCGAACGGGCAGTTCGCGAAAGACACCACGAACTGGGAGACGCGATTGATCGGCTCCGGCATGGCAGAGTGGAGCCCGATGGACGCCCAGGGGGCGGCCAGCTCGGGCTCGTTGAAAGCAACCGCCACCTGCCCGGACGTCGCGAACTGCGGCTCCGGCCCGACCGGCCCGTTCCTGCCCGGGGCCGGGCGCTACACGATCGACCTCGAGTACTTCATCCCGCCTGGCCAGAGCGCCCAGGGGGCCGCCGAGGTGGGTGTCGCCGTGGAGGAGATGAAGGGAGCATCCTTCCTCGGCCGCAGGATCGGGGCCTGGACGCGCGGTCAGCTCACCGTCCAGGTCGTCGACGATCCGATCTCCAGCCTCTTTCTGGCCGCCCACCGCGAATCCCAGCGCTCCCCGTTCGTCGTGTTCTTCGACAACATCCTGGTTCGCCGGGCGCCCTGATTGAGGCCCGCAGGGATCCGGGTCTGATCTGCGACTGATCGATGGTTGCAGCCTAGAAGATCACCCGGCAGCTCGCGCCGGTGGCGAGCAGGTACGGGGCGCAGACCGCCTGCACGACCGGTTGCCCGCGCGTGGGCCCGAACAGGAAAATCGTGAACGCGCCGTTCCCCGCAGGATGCCGACCTCCACCACGGTGAGCGCCGCCCGACCCAGATGCGGTTGCAGGTGGCGGGCGTAGTGGACGGCGTATCCCTGGTGGGCTCCCTGGGGGACGGGTTCGGTATCGCTCCAGGAACCGGACCCTTTCCTCGTCCGGCACGGCGATGCGACCCTGGCGCACCGTCAATCCGCGGCTGGCGTATTCCGGGCCAGCATGCACGAGAACTGCACCTGCTCCTGGTAGATCCCGGAGGAATCATGGCTCAGCAGCGCGCGGCGCAGGTCTGCTTCGAACGCGGGCAGCTTCTCTCCCAGGGCTGCGCGGGAGGTTATCGAGGTCGAGTAGAGGTATCCCAGGAAGCTATCCAGGGTCCAGCGCTGAGGCGCGGAGAATCTCTCCTCCCCGATGTCGGTGTACCCGCTGCCGGCCAGCACTTCCTGATGAGTCATGGACGCTCCTTGTCCCTTCGAACGGGCCGGCGTCCAGCGCTCGATCACCTCGACCGCCAGCGACTGCCACCTCTCGGTTCCGGTCCATACGCTGTTGGCGCCGAGGATGGCGAGATACCCGCCGGGAGGCAGCCACTGACGGGCCAGCTGCGCGACCCGCAGCCGATCGAGTCGATGAAAGGCCGAGCCGATCGTGACCAGCTCGAACTGACCGCTGGGGGCCTCGAGATCTTCCGCGCGGCCCACGAGCCATCTCAGATTGTGAGCGCCTACCTCCCCGGCCTTCCTCTGACCCATCTCGATCATCTCCTTTTCCTGATCCTGCGCCCAGACCTCGGCGAACGAGCCATACATGGCCAGGGCGACTTCCCCCGTGCCACAGGCCAGATCCAGCAGACGACCCTGTCCGCTGATCCGCGCACGTCTGGTCAGGTGCTCGATGAGCGCAGGCGGATAGGGCGGTCGAAATCGGGCGTAGTACTCGGCGGTACCCGCGAACAGATCGACGCGGTAGTTGGGCTCGAGACCCCAGGACGCCGGTGGGTCAGATTGCTCCTTGCTCATGGCGCCGAATCCCGAGCCGCCGGGCCGGGCACCAGATCCGGCGTCTCGAACTGATTGACGATGGCTGGAAACTCCAGTCCACACACCCGGGCACAGACTTTCTGCCGAGCAGAACCGATGGAGGGCCTGGCCCAGCTATCCTCGATGGCCGCAAACAGGGGCCCCTGGACGACCGCAGCCATCCCCGTCTTCAGGGCATTGATCCGGTCGAAACCACCCAGACCCTCCACCAGATCGTACATCTGTCGGTCCACGCCCGCTGCGAACTCGTAGGGGGGCAGTGATCTCAAGCCCCGTTGTAGCGTCGCGTCATGATCGTCCGATACACTCACCTCTTGTCAACTCGCCCTCAGGGCCCCCGCCCCCGGGGGCGGTGCTTGCGCGCGCAGGCAATGCGATCGGCGCGCAGGATCGCCAGGTCCTCCAGCTGCACCAGGGTGGACGACCACTTCCAGTCGCCCGGCTTGATGACGTCGCCCACCGCCACCGCCTCCAGGGCGGGCGGCGGACCCGAGGCGACGAAATGGGGGACACCGGACGACGTGGGTGCGCCGGCGGCCCCGGACTGCCTGGGCCGCCGCCGGCGTCGCGCCGCCCGCGGCCGCAGGCAGGGGCGAGATCCCGTCCGCGGTGGGTGGCGGACGGGGCGGGCGACGTGCCAGGATGGCCAGGCCCAGCAGAGCGGCCGCGATCAGCAGGAGGCCGGCCAGTCCGGCGCCTCGTCCGGATCGGGTGGCACGTCGCACGGCCGATCACCAGCCCAGCGGCTGATTGACCCGACGGGTATCGGGGAGCATGAAGCCGCCCTTACCGCCCTCCTCTTTGGGGCAATCCTTCGGGTTGGAGATGCAATAAATCCTTCCCCCCGGGCCGGTGAACCAGTACTCGTGAAACGAGGGCGGTTCAGGCCACGGCGGCTTCGGTGGGAGCGACGCGAACGTCCTTCCCACCCCCATGGCTCCTGCGGCCAGCAAACCTCCGATTCCGAACGCAATCACACGCTTGAGCATCGGCGACCTCCTGTGCCGCCCAAGCTACGCAGCCACGTCCCCAGAGCCCGTAGGGAAAACTACATGACGGATGCACCCGCACGGCCAAGGTGGAAGACCGCGCCCGGATTTCGAAGGTGGAAGACCGCGCCGGGGGTGCAGATCGTCACTCAACCTCCGAACCAGCCGCTGAAACCGCGCAGGCCGTAGCTGAATTTGAGCATCACGCCCAGTTCGTGGGCGGCGCCTGGCCAGGCGCCCCAGGATGGCCGGTAGTAGGGGAGGAGATAGAAGAAGTGCTTCCCTTCTTCGACCAGCTCCGTCGGCTCGCGGGTCAATGGGATGGGCAGCCCGATGAAGACGTGTCCGGCCATGCCCTCCCGCCGCCTTCCGTTCGCCTGATAGGCGCCGTATCCAAAGCCGAATCCGAGGCTCGCCACCAGGTGAAAGGCGATCTCGCCGTAGGCGTATTCGACGCCCCCCTCCCCGGCGGTCATGCCGGTGGACAGGGACACCATCGGGACCATGGTCAATGTCAACTCCGTGGCGAACAGTTCCTGCACGTTCCCCGCGACCGATCGGGCGCCGCCGCCGGCGCCCAGGGATAGACGAATCCCATTGCTGCCGCTGGCGCCGGAGCCGCCGTTGCTGGCGGCCGCGTGCACAGATGGAAGGATGGCCACCGCGATGAAAGCGATGACGCCGCCAGTACACCTTCGCACGTGATTCATCCCAGAAATCTAACTCCATCTCGACCCGGTAGACGCCGGCTCCCGGGCGCGAGCTCACGCATCCTGCGAGCCTCGTTCCGATGAAGTGCAGAGCGGCGCCATCATCGGCTGCGTGGCCAGCGGGAAGACGTCGCGCCAGCAGACGGTGATAAGCCGGCCGCCTCTCTGGATCATCATGCCGGCGCTCAGCCCACACAGGACGGCGCCTTCGAGCCACGCCTGACGGCGCTAGAAGCGCGCGACGTATCAGCGGGGGCGATCGACCGAGTCGGGGACGAAGCGGACCTCGGATATCTCGCGAGCCCGCAGCTCGTAACGGTAAGGGGCCGGTGTCGCGGGCTCACATTCGCGGCGCGGGTCACCGGGGACGGGGCGCGTGCGGGCCCGTCCCGAACCGACGTCCAGATCGGTGACCGTCGTTCCTTGCGCCGGGCAGATCCGGATCACCTGCGGCGAGGGCCAGTGGATCTGGCACCCGGAACGGCAGTGCTCGTCGATAGAGCCGAGCTCCCGCGCCTGGCGACTCTCCAGCGAGAGCAGACGAAGCAGCCGCGGCGCCTTGGCGGCGGGCGGCCCTTGCGACACGTAGCCCACGCTGTCGCCGGCCGGGTTCAGGGCCAGACCCGCATCGGGGTAAAGCTCGCGGTCGACGCCCGTGAGGTGGCAGCTGGTGCGGGCCTGCTGGTCCAGGACCCAGGGCCGCACCTTGACCGCCCTGGACGGCTGCAGCTCCTCCGACGTGAGATCGCAGGCGAAGATCTCGCCGGTCAGCTCGTGCATGAAGACCACGGTGCGGCCGTCGGCCGAGATGTCGGGATGCGCGTACCGGTCGATGTCGGTGAGGCTCAGGATGGGCGGCTGCAGCCGCTTGACCATGATGGAGCCGCTTTTTTCCGAGCGGTCCAGCTGCACGTAGACGAGGTCGCCGCTCGCTGAAGTCTTGAACTGCTGGGCCCGCGCGGACACATATTGCTCTGCACCGCCCGGACCGATGCGGTACAGGCGCCCGAAGCTCTCCCGGCTGCCCACCATGAAGACGAAGCCCCCGGCCGCGCGCACGGCTGCGACGATGTCCTGGCCCGGCAGAGCGCCCACCCCGCCCACGTCTCCGTCCTTGGTGATCTCGCTCCAGCGCCATCCCGCGCGTGTCTCTTCGGAAAACTGGAAGGTATGTCGGGCAGGATCGAACTTGACCGTCCGGGCGCCGGGGGCAGCCAGCTTCCAGCCGCTCAGCCGTCGTCGCGCGCGCAGGTCGAACAGCTCGACCCGCGTCTGCTCGAGGGGGACGCGGTAGTGGGCCAGCACGGCCGCGCGATCGCCCCGGTCGTCGACGGCGGTGTCACGGATCTCGACGGGCGCGGGACCCTCGTCGAACTGGTGGATCAGGTGCCCGGCGGTGTCGGCCAGCGCCGGGCGCTGGCTTTCGGTGGCGTAGAACAGCCCCGCGCCGGAAGGCAGCCACCGGGCGTGCGATCCGCGCAGCAGCGGGGTGGCCTTTCCCTCACCGGGCGCCGCCGCCAGCATCACCTGACTTGCGCCATCGGCCAGCTGGCGCGAGAACAACACGGACTTGCCGTCGGGAGACTGGACCATGCAGCCACGCTCTGTCGGTGCCAGCGGGCTCGCGGTCCATCTTCCCGTTGCCGCGTCCACCAGGTAGGCCGAGGACGTCTCCGGCGAGACCGCGCGCACCAGCTGCCCCTGCGGGGTGAGCGGCTCGAGGCAAAAAGTCCCGGGCTGCGAGATGATCACCCGCGAGCGGCTCCAGTCGATGCTGCGAGCGGGGACCATGGCCGCGGGCGGTGGCGGAGACGGGGCC
>JBKPRZ010000614.1:0-16903 GCA_046734815.1 Myxococcota bacterium
ATCGAGGGCCTGGAGATCCGACATTATCCGGCCCGGGTGGTGGCCGAGACAACGGTTGCCGGAGCGGACTGGGACCAGGCGCTGGACGAAGGTTTCCGCCGACTGGCGGGGTACATCTTCGGCGCCAACAAGAGCCAGCAGAAGCTGGCCATGACCGCGCCGGTGAACGCTGCCCGGCGCGAGTCAGAGACCATCGCCATGACAACACCGGTCGCCGCCCGCGCCCAGTCCGACGCCGTCACCGTCACGTTCAACATGCCCAAGCAGCGCGACCTGGTGTCGTTGCCTACCCCCCTGGACGACCGCGTGCGACTCAGGGTGCAACCCGCCGGCCGGGTGGCGGTGCTGCGATCGCGCGGCCGCTACACCGGCAGGCGCATCGAAGCCTTGAGGGACGAGCTCGCGAACCGCCTGCGAGCGGCGGGGCTGACGCCGACCGGCCCGGCCCAGTTCGCCGGCTACGACGCGCCTTCCACCCTCCCCTTCCTGCGCCGCCTGGAGATCTGGTCTCCCTGCTGACCCCGCCGAGCCGCGCCCTAGCCGCCCGACTGGCCCCGCCAGCCCTCGATCACCTCGTGCACGAAGCGCAGCTTCGCGATGGCGGTCTGCGAGAGCACGAACGGATACGAGTCCTGGGTCCCCAGGCTGCGGTTCAGGTTGTTGAGCGCGATGGTCAGCGGCACCCAGCCGGCGATCAGATCCTCGAAGTCGTGCAGGTCCAGGCGCCGGGCCTGCAGCGAGGTCGCCTCCTGCGGGCCCGCGCTGGCGCGCAGGCTCAGGCCGTGGGCGCGGGCGGTCTCGAGTGTGTCGGTCATGTGCAGGTGGTGCGCCCAAGTCTCGGCCCAGTCCTCCCACGGGTGCATCGTGGCGTAGGCGCTGATGTAGCGGTCGGCCCAGTTCGGGGGCGGACCGTCCTTGTAGTGTCGATCGACAGCCTGCTGGTAGTCGGCGCGCTCGTCGCCGAAGCGGTCGCGGAACCCGGCCAGCGTGCGCTCGTCGTCACGCACCAGGCGGTTCCAGTAGTAATGGCCGATCTCGTGGCGGAAGTGACCGAGCAGGGTGCGATAGGCCTCGCCGAGCTGCACGCGGGTCTTCTCGCGGAACGGGTCGTCCGCCTCGGCGATGTTGACGGTGATGAGGCCTTCGTGGTGGCCGGTGAAGACCCGGGGCGCGTCCGGGTTGGACGCTTCCTGCAGGAAATCGAAGGCCAGCCCGCCGTCCGGGTTCTCCGCCTTGGTCTCAACCGGCAGACCCAGCGCCATCAGCGTGTACAGCAGGCGGCGCTTGGCGACCTCCATCCGGTGCCAGGCCGCCTTGGCCGCCGGATCGGCCAGGTTGGGGATCATGTGGTTCAGGCGGCAGGCGCGGCACAGGGGCTGGTCGTCGCTCACCGGCACCGCCCAGTTGCAGACACCGTGCTGGGTGTGGTTCTGGCACAGGCGGTACAGCGCCCCACCCGCCTCCGGCGCCAGCGCCCGCCAGGCGGGCCCTTCGGGCTCGATCGCGCTGAGCCGCGCCCCGTCCGGCAGGTAAGCCAGCGCGTGCCCGCAGCGGGTGCACTGGACGTTCTCGAAGAACAGCACCTGCTGGCAGCTGTCACAGGTGAAGAGTTTCATCGCTTGGGCCTCATGGAAAGACAGCCCCACTATGGGTTCAGCCCACGACCTGGGCGAGATCGACGGGCCGCAACGGGGCTTGAAATCGCTGTCCCCTTCACCGCGGTCGGTCCCGGGTCAGGGCGGCGATCGCCCGCAGGCTGTCGGCCACGCCGGCCCGGCGGTGCTGTTCGATCTGGTCGAGATTCCAGCTCAGGGCGTCCCAGATGCAGTAGACCCGGGCTCGCTCGAAGCGTCGCGCGGCACGCGCGGGCGGTTCGAAGCGCAGGACCGCGCGGAGGAAGGCGGGGCCCAGGTCGTCCAGCACCGTGCGCAGATCCGCGTCCGGATCGCCGGTCGCCAGGTCGCCGAAGTCGATGATCCCGACCAGGGTCTGCTTGCGCGGGTCCAGCAGGATGTGCTGCTCGTACAGATCGTTGTGCAGCAGCGCCCGCCGTCGCGACGGCCGGAACGCCTCGAGCAGCTCGAGGCAGCGCCGCGCGGGCACCGGCGGCAGCCCGGGGAGCACGCGTGCCTCGATCTCCCGGCGGCGGGAGCGGTAGGCGGCCAGTACGTCGACCGCCGGCACGGACGCCCGCAGCGCCGACAGGGGGAAGGCGTGCAGCTGCCGGAAGAAGCGCGCGATCTGGTCAGCGGCCGCGGCGCGGGCCCGGGGAGTCAGTGCGCGCAGACGGGCGCGGGTGAAGGCGACGCCTCTCAGCGCACGGTGAGCGACGACGGCGAGACCGGTTCGCGGGTCGGTGCCCAGGTGTTCGGGCACCGGGATGGCGATGTCCAGCGACCGGGCGAGGACCGGCAACACGGCCGCCTCGCGGCGGAGGGCGGCCGAGGCCTGGGCGTGCCGGGCGACCCGCACGATCCAGGCGTCGTCGACCCAGTAGGCGTGGCAGAAGTCGCCGGTCCCCGCCGCCCGCACGCGCCGGACGGGGAGGTCGGGTAGTGCCCGGCGGAGAGCGGCCAGCAGTCCGGGTGCCATTCTGGGAGATGCTTGCAGCTTGCTACGTCGGCGGCCAGCGCGGGCGATCGCCCTGAGCGACGTCTCCCCATCCGCGACCCCTCACCGCCCGCCCGTCGTCATCCATCGAGTCGGCCGGCACGCCGGTGGGTTGCCACGGTCCGACCGTCCCGGCCGCACGAGGGGCGACGGCGGTCAGCGGCTGGGGCGGGAGGCGAGGTTGCGGGGAGCCTCGTTCCAGGGGAGCGCTTCGGCCAGCTTGAGCTTGAGCCGCCCCGAGGGGCGGGCGGTGCGCGGCGGCCCTGAAGCGAGTTGACAGGAGAAATAGCGGACACCGCTCTAACGTGACGCTGCAACGGGGCTTGAAATCGCTGTCCCCCGACGACGAGGCCGCATTGCAATTCGCCACGGACCTTTACCGGGAGCTGCTGGGCCTGCAAGACGCCGCGAGCCGGTTTGCCAACATGGCCGAAGCGCTGCGTGCCGCGCGCTCGTCGATCTTCGACAGGGGTGGCGGCGTCACCAGCTGGGGCGCGCCTACCAGCACTACGGGACGCCGACTTACCGGTTTTTCCAGAAACAAGTCCAGCTCACTGCGCATCCTGACACCCCACGAGTCCCCAGGAGGCTCGGGAAGAGCGGGTCCAGGCGACTAGGCACTCGAACATCGAGGCAGACAGCAGGGTGACCATGCCAGCGAGGGTGAAGGCAAGCCCGCCGGTGCAAGTGCACCCGTGGGAAGCGCTTTCAATCGAGTCAACGGAGGAACCCGGGGCGTTGAATGACACCAGCGGTGTCACTTCAACAAAGTTCACATGCTCCTCAATCGATTCCCACGGTGCCGCAGCCGAACACCAGGTCGACCTTGCCGGTGTCGCTGCTCTGGAAGCGTCGGCAAGTCGTTTCGCAGGTGAGGATTCGGGTGGGCGCGCCCAGGCCCGGCGGGAGGTCGTAATACCAGCCGCCGCGCGTCGGATCGCAGCGGTCGGCGCTCTGGACGTACGGGATGTCCTCGGAGACGCCCTCGCCGGTGTAGTGGACGTTCACCTTGCCCGGATCGATGCGCCCGCCGTTGGCGGGGATGGGGATCCGGTATTCGCAGGACAGGTGGCCGCGGATCCGGGTGAGCGCCGCC
This sequence comes from Myxococcota bacterium, assembly GCA_046734815.1. Taxonomy (GTDB): domain Bacteria; phylum Myxococcota_A; class Polyangia; order Fen-1088; family Fen-1088; genus CAVYGB01. Next base: position 3,707 of record JBKPRZ010000614.1, read on the forward strand.
TGCAATTGCCCGGTGAGATCCGTGCCTGGCTCCAGCAGGATGGCCTTGTCGCTGCCGCCCGCGCTGGCCAGCTGGTCGAACTTCGGCTGCAGCATCAACCGGGCGCTCTTGAAGAACAGACCGATGACGTACGAGCTGATGGAGGGGGAGGTCAAGCGCGCGACCGCCATGTGCGCGGCCACGTCGCCGATCTCACCGCAGACGGAGGGCGTGCCGTCGGTGACCAGCAGCAGCACGCCCTTGTGGCTGGGATGAGCGGCGAGGTGCGCGCGCAGATGCGCGAAGGCCCCCTGCACCGCCGGGCTCATGGGAGTGCCGCCATCGATGTATCGCCCGTGGATCGCCGTCAGCAACGGCCCCTGCATCCCGGGCAATTCCCCGATGGCGACCGCCGGCGTCTCGTAGGTGGCGGGATCGCACACGCCCGTGTTCATTGCCTTTATGCAGCTGCGGGGCAATGCCACGCAGTCGCCAGCCCCGGCGGGGCAAGCTTCACCGGCGTTGGTGCACAGCGCGCCGCTGACCGAGCAGGCGCCGGTGGGGACACACATCGCCCCGCTCTCACAGGTCGGTGGCGCCTGTGTGCCGGCGGGGTCGCAACGGGCGCCGGCCGCGAGCGGGTCCGGTCCCGGGCAGGCGTCGCGCCGGTGGCAGACGGCGCCCATGTCCACGCAGTCTGCGTCGGTGGTGCACGGCCTCTCGATGGTGCGCGGGAAGAACTGCAAACCCATGCCCAGACCGGCGGAGGCGGGGTCGCTGATGAACCCCGAGAGCGCGAGCTGCGCCCTTTCCCACATGCTCTGTCCGCCCGCCGAGCTGCCCATCGAGGCGGAGGTATCCATCAACAACATCAGATCCACCGGCACGACCTCGGCCTGGTGGACCTCGCCCGCGCAGGCCCCCGCAGGCCCGGAGGGGGGCGGCGCCGGGCTGGCGGCAGCGTCGGGCAGACTGAAACTCGGCGCCGAGGGCGGCGCGCCTGGACCTGGCTTCTGACCCGACACCTGGAACGGGCCGCAAGCGGCGCCGAGCAGCACGGTCAGCACGCAGGTTGCCACTCGCACGCGATGCTCGGGGTACAGCCGTTCGAAACGATCCATGCAGGCCTCCTGCCTGCACATGATCCCGACGGCGTGAGCGTCACCAGCGAAAACACCGCTGCGCACCGCTCGACACCGACGGTGGCTGGCCCAAGATCTCCCCCGGTGCAGTCACACGGAACCCGCACCCGAAGGAGCCGAAAAAAGTGGCGGGGACGGCCTGTCCCGGGTCGACAGTTGAAGAAAAGTTCACCCGAAGGCGTTGAAGATAGATCACCTCATGCTCCCCCGACCCCCAGCGGCACCGCCGGCCGCCGCGCCGCGGGTGCTGGCACCGGCCCTGCAGCGTCATGGTGCGATGGGACACCAAGCTCCGGGCCTTCCCTCCAGGTGTTCTCCGCGCACGGTCGGGCTCGGCCTGGTCGCACTGCTGGTCGCCGCCCCGAGGGGCGGGCGGTGCGCGGCGGCCCTGAAGCGAGTTGACAGACGGTGGGTATAGCGGACACCGCTGACGGGCTGCCATGCTGCAGCCCCCTCCTCGCGCTTTGGGAGCGGCGGCCGCCAGCGCTTCGATGGGCGTGTTGTTGTAAAACTGACGCCACCATTGGCCGTGCTGCAAATGCAGGCCAACCCACCCGGCGACTGCACAGCCAAAGGCCGGCACAGGAAAGTAGATACACTGTCCTCTCGCCGCTCAGTGCCTTGCGGATGACTTCCGCCAACACTATCCCGATGGCCCCCACCAGGGGCGCCACCACCTCCGGCAGGTGGTGCGCCCAGATCGGTCGGTGCAGGGATGCCCAGGCGGCAACGATGGCGGTCCAGACCAGCAGGGGCCACACCGTTCCCAGAGATGTCGCCGCGAGGATGGCGAGGGCGAGGACTCCGCAGCCGTACAGCACCGGCAGGTCGGCGGAGAGTAGCAAGAGGGCCCGGTTCGTGTGGTCCGCGAACGCCGCCAGCGCAGCGACGTGAGGCGTGATCAGCTGCGGGATCATGGCCCGTGTTTCACAGAGGGGAGAAATCGCCGCTACAGGGATGGTCCAACCCGCCAGAAGCAACGCCCCGGATCGTCCTCCGCCGCCGCCTCCTACCACGCGGACCCGCTGCACGGCATACGAGAGCCCAACCGGGCCGAAATAGATGAATGACAGCTTGGTGACCGTCGCCAGCCCGATGAGAAAACCTCCCAACAAGGCTGCGCCGCTGCTCGAGGGCACCAGGACGATGACCGCGATCCCGGCGGCGGCGAGACCCAGGGCCGGGGTGGTCACGACCATGGTCGTGAAGAACTTCTGACAAGGGGCGAGCGACAGGAGCAGGACGAAGCAGATACCCCCCGCCAGCCACCCACCAGCCCGGCCAGCGATCATCGACAACGACGCGATCGCCAGGGCGCCGAACGCGACTGCCATCATCTGGAGTGGGGGGTAGACCGGGCCGACGAGCTCCATCAATCCGGCCATCATCCAGGTGAACAGTGGGGCAATGATCCGAATGGATTTCGCCATACAGGCGAAACCCCTTCGTTACCATAAGGGCCTGAGCAGATTGATACCCTCGTCCTAGTAGAATCCCAAAGGCCGCCTGATCTGGCGCGCAACACGATCGCCGCCACCGTCAGCGCACAGATGGCCGGGAGCCACGCGCGCCGATCTCTCCTGGACCGTAAATTCACTCGTGTGCCGTAACTCCGGTGCGATGCGACGAAGTCAATACGGCATTCCGCCCCTGCACGTACCGTCACGGGATGTGTCGATAACAAGCGTGCGGGACGAACGTATTATCCGTCGTCGTCTCGTCGACGACAGAGCGGAAGGACATGAAGTGCGTTTCCGACAGGATGAACAGCAATGACCCGGCCGCAAGGACTGCGTCTCGACGTGAGCACGAGCACGTGCCGTCGGCTGTGACTTCACGCGATAGGCCAGTTGGCGCAAAAGGAGCCAGGACAAGGAGACCCCGTGGAGGACTCGAAGCGCTCCCGATCAGATTCGCGCCGTCGCATCCGGATTGATGCTGAGCCCTCCGCCGGTCGAGACGGAACCTCGCACATGACTGCAACTCTCGACGTAGTCGCGCGTCTTTCCGAAGCGCACAACTTGAGCCCGCGCGAGACGGAGATCTGCGCGCTCATGTCCCGTGGCCTGCAAGGCAAAGAGATTGCGGATCGACTCGGGCGCAGTCCAAGCACCGTCAGCGTGCTCCGCGCGCGCCTGCTCAAGAAGGTGAAGTGCCGTTCGCCAGCGGAGCTTCTCGCACTGCTACTCGTTGAGGCGACGAAACAACTGGATCGCTAATCAGACAGCAGACCGTAAAGCTCAAAACGACAAGACACGAACAACTGGGTTGCGTATTACTTCTCCGCTGAGAAGCGTCGCTTGCCGCCTGGGATGCCGGGCACACACGTGTGCCGCCAGAGGCATGCGACTGACCATTCGAAAGGAGAAAGACAATGACCACCACACCACGAGGCGGCCTGACCTTGAGCAGCCGCCTGAAGAAGGTAGTTATTTTTTCACTGTTTCTGGTGTCGGCTGCCGTCGGGTATTTTTCGCATGGCCAAAAGGCCGAGGCCTGCGGCACTTGTAAGGGAAGGTACTGCTGGCAGAACTGGGTGAGCGCATACTACTGCCAGGATGATTTCGGGTCGGGTTGCCATTATCCATTTCCTTGCAGCACTCTGCCGCCATTTTAATTGCCTTGCACTGAGTAGTACGCGCCTGCGAGAAAGCTCGCGCTGGACCCAGAACGATCTCGAGGTGTGCGCGCCCCCTCTGGGCAAGAGTCAGAGGTAACCGCCAGGGGGGGCGGGCGCACTTCGAATTCAGACAAAGGATACCGCGTGGCAACCACGGACAAAGGATTCGGGATAGTTCGGGTAGTATCCGCGTCGGCCATCGGGCTGTTGCTGGGAGTGGCCATCCTGCTTCTCTTACATCGCTCGCGCGATTCACGCACAATGGACAAGCAACAGGTGAACGCGCGGACTTCGGCCCCCGAGCGAAAGGCCGGCGTTGCTCGAACGGCCGAGCCGCCACCAAGATTCATTTCGCGACCCTTCACTGCCAAGTCGTCGCCGTTGGTATCCGATCCCCATTCGCCCGATTATGACCCTGTGCGATTGTCACAACTGGCGCACCTGTCTTTCGGCTCGGCTTTTGAAAAAGAGCCGCGCGACCCCGTCTTTGCTCCCGCACGGGAGCAGATGCTCAAGGAAACCGTCGAGGCAGATCTGGCTAGCGTCCACGCTACCTCCCGCCTGCTGGAGGTCGAGTGCAAGTCAGCCACCTGTAAACTGCTCTTTGCCGGCAAGGACCTGGATGAAGCACGCTGGGGTAGCATGATCATGCAATACACGGCGACTGGCAGCGCGCTCGAGCCTGGCACGCCCTATTACAAGGACGGCGAGGTCATCTCGCCGGTTTTTGTTGCTTTCAAGCCTGAGGATAGGCCGAACGACGCCTGGGCGAAGACCTACCCCAAACAGCGGGCAGAGCACCTGAGGCGTGCGCATGCGGACCGACTGCCGGCGAACTGGCCGCCCGTGCCGGCAATGTGACAACAGGACGGGTCGCTTGACCAAAACTGTCCTCGGGTACGTTCTGATTGTCGCCTTGGTGGCAGGTGCAGTTGTGGCCATCGGAGCATGGCACGGTCGTAACTTGGCACCGGTTGCGCTGTCCGACGGCGCGCCCCTGGTCGACGCATCCGTTGCGGCGTTCGCCGAGCCGGGATCCTTGATCACGAAGACAGCACCGAGGATCGTCGCCGCCATGCGCCGGCCGCCGCAAACGACGGACAAGCCGGGCGGCGAGATAGTTCCCTGGCTCGATCCGCTGCCACCGCTGACGTCCCTGATCCTCTCGACCGACTCGCCGGTGGTGCGCCAGTCCGCAGAGGAGCTCGATAATTGGATGACGTTGACGGTGATGGCGGGTGTCCAACCGTGTTTCGGACGGCGACCTCCGAAGGCGGTATGGGCCGAGTTCGCGGCGGAGTTCGATCTGGCCGACGGACCAAGCGTGAAAGTCGGTAAACTGCATCTTTCGAAAATTCACGGCGATCACAAGCTGAAGCCTGAAGAGGCGTCATGCCTGGCGGAGAACCTCCAGTCAATCACGGGCCACGCCCTGAGCAAGGATTCAGCAGAAGCGCTGGCTCCCTATTTCCCCATGGAGCACAGATTCGCATTCGAACTCAAATGCGGGACTTGCAGCGCGAGGTAGTGTGACCGTCGCGCTGTCGATCGTGGCCCCCGCGTACAACGAGGAATCGTGCATCGAGGAGTTCGTCGAAAAGACCTGCCAGACAGTCGGCCAGCTGGGGCTCCCGTACGAGCTCCTCTGCGTCGATGACGGCTCGACGGACCGCACCGGTGCCCTCCTGCTCGCCCTGCGCGAACGATGGCCGTCGCTGCGGCCTCGCACGCTCGAGGGCCATCACGGGCCATCGGCGGCGCTCTGGGCGCATCGGCCTGGCGCGCGGTGAGGTCATCGTCCTCATGGACTCGGACCTGCAGAACGACCCGGCCGACGTGGCCGTGCTCCTGGCGAGGCTGCGCCTGGGCGACAACCACTGCGTGGTGGGCGTTCGCCGCCTCCGCGGCGACGGATGGCTGCGACGGTTGTCGTCCCGGCTGGCGAACCGGATAGCCCTCCTCATCCCGGCTGTCCGGTGACCGACGCCGGGTGCGGCCTCAAGCCGCCTCGATGGGGGCGTGGACGGGCAAGTTGACAGATGTTGCTCTTATCGGACAACGATGATGCGAAGGGACATAGACCCAAAGGCGGCCTTGAACGCATTGTCCGCAACGCATTGTCCGCTTGAACTACACCGACACGCCCGCGCAGCGGTAGGTGAGTTCTTGGCGGTCAGCGGGGCGTGGGTGGCAGGCGGGTGTCCGTGAGCGGGCGGTTGGCTGCTGGGGGGAACTGGGGCGGCCTTCTGATCGACAGATCGTACGAAGGCTGCTCAAGGCACGTCCCCGGATCAAGAGCGGCGCCAAGCCGTCGAGGATGGATCCCGCGTCGAGCCATTGGCGACTCGCGACTCCGTGAAGAAAGGGCCGCGAACCATAGATCATAAAAGTCCTTCATCCGACTGTTCGCCACGCCGAGAACGACCATCGCCTGTAGCTTCTCGGACAGCCGTCTCCCGTGTGGGTCGGGAGCGTCGCTGAGAGCGTGGTTGGTTACCGCGATTTTCGTCGGCGGAAAGGCGGTGGAAACCTCGGGGGAGTAGCGTCGCACATTGGGGCAGCGCCGTCATGGCCGGAGCAACCGAAGCGGAGCGAGGCACCGTGGTCTACCCGGTTCCGGGAAGCGGGGGGAGCGACCGGGTCGAGGCCAATGAGCCGACGGCGCGGGCGGGCAGCGGCGCGATCCCACGCGTGGCGGTCGAGGACGTGACCATCCGCGACCTGGGCCGCTGCCGCCTGGCTTCACCGGTGGCGGCGCACCTGGGCGCCGACGCCATGCACTTCGTGGGCGAGGCGGACAAGGTGCTGGTGGACGACTGCCTGTCGAACCTGGGGGCCCACGCCGGCCAGCTGGGCGCCCTGCCCGCTTTCGAGCTGGCCGGGCCGCGCAACAAGATCTTCTTCGACCCGCGCACCGTGCGCGCGGGGATCGTGACCTGTGGGGGGCTCTGTCCCGGGCTGAACAATGTCGTGCGCGGGCTTGTGCTGGAGCTGGCCCACGGGTACGGGGTGCGCACGATGCTCGGCTTCCGCTACGGCTACGAGGGCCTGCTGGCGCGGCTGGGGCACCACCCGGTGCCGCTGACCCCCGAGTCGGTGGCCCACATCCACCAGCTGGGCGGCACCATCCTGGGATCGTCGCGCGGATCGCAGGACGCGGGCGAGATGGTCGACAACCTGGAGGCGCTGGGCATCGACCTGCTGTTCGTCGTGGGCGGCGACGGCACCATCCGCGGGGCCATGCAGCTGACGGCGGAGATCGCCCGCCGGCAGCTGAAGATCGGGGTGGTGGGGGTGCCCAAGACCATCGACAACGACATCCACTTCACCGACCGCAGCTTCGGGTTCGAGAGCGCCTATTCGGCGGCGGTCGACGTCATCCGCGCGGCCAAGGTGGAGGCGGCCGGGGCCCACAACGGCATCGGGCTGGTCAAGGTCATGGGGCGGCATTCGGGCTTCGTGGCCTGCCACGCCGCCCTCGCGTCCACCGACGTGGACCTGGTCGTGATCCCGGAGGTGCCGGCGCGGCTGGAGGGTGAAACCGGGCTGCTGCGCTACCTGGAACGGGTGCTGGATCGGCGGGGCCACGCGGTGGTTGTGACGGCGGAGGGCGCCGCCCAGGATTCCATGGAGGGGCGCGCCGGCGAGGAGGCCTGCGACCGGAGCGGCAACGCCCGCCTGAAGGACGTGGGGGTGTTCCTGCGCGACTGCATCGCTGCACACTTTCGCAGCGCCCGACGGGCGGTCACCCTGAAGTACATCGATCCCAGCTACACAATCCGCAGCGTGCCCGCGTCCCCGTCGGACAGCGTGTACTGCTGGAACATGGCCCGCAACGCGGTCCACGCGGCCATGGCCGGCAACACCGAGATGTTGATCGGCCGCTGGCACGGGCGCTTCGTGCACGTGCCCATGGCGCTGGCCACCCGCAGTCGCAAGCAGGTCATTCCCACGGACGATTTGTGGATGTCGGTCATCGAAGCAACGGGACAGCCCAAATCCTTCCTCTGAAGCCGCCGGGGCCCGCCCGCGAGGAGGGCGGGATCCACGAGCCCAGGCCACCCGACGGACGCTGCTGGAGAAGCACCGGCCCATCGCCGCCAGCTTCGCCCGACGAGACCGCCCCGACCTGCTGCCCGAGGAGCGGGCCGCCACCACCCTGGAGCTCCGCGGGAGATCCAGGCCAACTGGCAGACCTACGAGCTGCGCCGGTGGCGCCCCACGTGTCCGCGGAAGCGGATCCATCGGTGTGTGCCGGACCGGGATGCTGGGCGACACGTGCTCGGCCAATGACGACTGTCAGAGCGGGATCTGCTCGGAGACGATCTGCCGCTCGGAGCCGCTGCCGCCTCCTTGCAAGGCGGATGCGGAGTGCCGCACGGGCATCTGTGTGGTGCAGCCGCAGCCAACGGTCGGCGCCTGCACGTCGTCCCCGTCGCGACAGAGCTGTATGCGAGACGACGAGTGTCCCGCTGGCGGGACCTGCCGCTTCATCACGCTGGAGTATCACGGTCGATGCAGTGCCGGGCAGGCGGCCGCGGTCTGCTACGACGACGCCGATTGCCTGAGCCGCACGTGCCTGTCTGCGACGCCGGTGGAGTCGGGTACCTGCGCGGCGGGCAAGCCGGGCGATCCGTGCATCGCGGACCGTGACTGCCAGAGTGGGCGGTGCGCCGTGTCCCGGCCGGAGGAGCCCTGCAACCCATCGGTCGCATGCCCGGACGGCGGCATCTGCGGTCTGGACTGGCGCTGCCACTGGGGCCAGTGCGCGAGCCCGCCCTGAGGCTCGCCTCCCGCCCGTTCAGATGCAGCCGAGGAAATCGAGCACCGCCTGGCGGTCGGTGGGATCCAGGGCGTCGAAGGCCTGGCGGGCAGCTGTGGCCTGACCGGCGTGCTGGCCGATGGCCTCCTCGATCGACGCTGCCCGGCCGTCGTGCAGCAAGCGCGCGCGATCGGATGCCCGCCACAGCGGCATGGTGCGGAACTGGCTGCCGCTGGCGGCGCCTTCCGGAAAGCCGTCGGCCAGGCCCGGCCCCATGTCGTGGAGCAGGAGATCGGAGTAGAGGCGGGCCGGCCGGCCCTGCGAGGGGATGCTCGGCGTGTGGCAGCCCGCGCAGCCGGTGGTCGAGAACAGCCCCGCACCCGGCGAGGCCAGGCAACCCGCCGATGGCTCGGGCGGATTCAGCGTGTTCATGAAGGCCGCCACCGCCTGGACCGGGAGGGCATCGATCTCCGGGGAGACATCGTTGGCGCCACAGCCCGACACCAGGTCGCGTGGCGCGAGCGGGTTGGTCAGGCCCATCTCGGTCCGGAAGGCGTCCCCCAGGAACTCCACCAGGGTGGCAAAGTCGGCCTTCCAGCCGAAGCGGCCCACCCGACCGCCGGGTAGCACCGGCAGGGTGCCGCGGATCGCTTCCGGTTGCGCGGCCTGCACCGCCTTGATGTCCTTGAGCTGGATGTCGTCGATCTTGCCGTCGCCGAGCAGGGTCATGGCGTGGCGGGGGGAAAGCGCGTTGGCCTGGTGAGGAGGTCCCACCGGCAGACGGCAGCGCGCGCCCAGCTCGCGGATGGAATGATCCCGGGCCACGGGACCGCCTGTTCCGAGCAGCGGATCGAAAACTCCGTCCTCGATGTGCGCCACCCGGGACTCGCTGGCGGCCAGCGGTGAGGCCCCGCCGGCAGCCGGGTCGGCGTGGCAGGCGACGCACGATCGACCATTGAACAGGGGCCCCAGGCGCTGGCGCACGCTCAGCTCGCGCGAGAACATGTCGGCGCCCAGGGCCTCGATGCCCGTCGCGCCCGCCTCCGTCGCCAGGCGCACCAGATCCCGGGTGACGAAGCCTGCGCCGAAGGCCTCCATCTCGAGGAGGTAGCCCCGGCGGCGGGAGCCCACCCCGGTCACGTAGATCTTGAGGCCGTCGCTCGACACGGCGATGCCGTTCGCACGAAACCCCGGCAGGGCGCTGTCTGTCGAGATCTCCCGCAGGGCGACGATCTCGCCGTCTTGCCGGATGCGCACCACGGTGCCGTTGCCCCGGTTCAGGACGTAAAGATCGGTGCCGCCCCCCAAGGTGGTGCCCGAGGAGAAGTTCCCCGACGCCACCTCGGGGCTGGTGGGCGCGAGGTCGACGGGCACGTCGAAAGCCGGGGAGGACAGATAGCGGCCGGCCCCGGCCACGAAGCGCGTGCCGTCGTCGGTGATGTCGAGGTCGAGGATCCGATCGCCGAGCGGATCGGCCAAAAACAGCCCGATGGGCGCGCCGCCGGGCGACCCGCCCGGGACCCAGTTGAACGCCAGCCCCACCCGGATCACCGCGTGCTTGCCGTTCGACTCGCCCCGGGCGGTGCTGACCTCGGGCAGGGCGGTGAAGGAGCCCGGCGGCGCCAGCGCGTCGACGCCCTTCTGCACGTGCACCTGGGCCAGCGAGCCATCCGCGAGCGCCGCGATGAACACGGCACGGCCGGTGCCGTCAGGCGAACGGGTGAGCAGGGCCGTGGCGACGGCGGCCGCGACCAGGCCACGGCTGGAAGGGGTGGCGTTGGTCAGGCTGCCGGCAAACACACCCCCCGCGGTGGCCGAGGGGGCACCGGCCAGCGGTATTCCGGTGACGTCGACGACCGTGATGGTTCCGTCGCCCGCGGCGCCGGCGGGAGCATTGGAGAACCAGGGCCTGCCGTTGCCGTTGTTGCTGGAGATGCCGGTCGGCAGGCTCACGGTCGGCAGCGCGGCGGTGACCGCGTTCGGGTTGTTGTTCCCGTTGACGAAGGGTTGAGTCTGGGCGGCGAAGAGCTGGACCGCGCCGTCCAGGGCGGAGGCCTGTCCGCCCCCGGCGGCGAAGTCCGGCGGCACCACCAGGGTGGCGCTCCCGCTGACGTCGATGGACAGGATGCTCCCGGGCGGATCGGATGGGCGCCAGGGGGGCGCACCGAAGTTCGAGGTGCTGGCCACCAGCACGCGCTCCGGGTCGAACACGTGCCCCGGCTGTGTGAAGGCGGCGAAGACGGGGTTGTCGTGAATCGGGCTGCCGGGATGGAAGCGATGGACCATGGCCACCGCTCCGGCGCCGGGGATCCCGGAAGCCACCACCCGCGCCGTCGGCTGGTGGCGGGTTTGTAGAGCGGCCACCCGACCCTCGACCGGCTCCTCGTCCGGCGGCCGTGTCGGGGAGGCGCTCGACAACGTCGAGGGCGCACCGTCGCTGCAACCGAAGCCCAGCGCCGCGATGGCCAGCACAATCGGAGACGACCGTCCGGAGACCCGCTGCCCCATGGCCACGTCCCTCGCTTTCGTTCGCTAAACGAAGAGGGCGGCGCTTATTCCATACCTGACGACGCCGAGCGCCTGCTGTGTCTACGCGGAGGAGCTCGGCCGGCTGGAAAGGCGAGCGCGTGGGCGGGGTGGTCGAGCAATCAGCTCGCGCAGGACGGCCAGATCGACCGGCTTGACCAGGTGATGGTCGATCCCGGCCCGGGCGGACTCGAGGCGCGCCTCCTCTTGACCCCACCCGGTCAGGGCCACCAGCAGGACGCCGTCCAGCTGCGGATCGGCGCGGACCAGCCTGGCCAGGTCGTGACCACTCATCCCCGGCATGCCCAGGTCCATCACGATCGTGTCCGGATCGCGCGTCTTTGCCAGCTCGAGAGCGCACCGCGCATCGTGGGCCATCAGCACCTCGTCGCCCTGACGCGACAACACGATGGTCAAGGCGGTGGCGGCGTCGACGTTGTCGTCGACCACCAGTATGGTCCGTCGGTCTGACTTGCCGGTTTCGCGATGAACGGCCGCCGCGGCCGCCGACTCGCTCGTCGCCGCCGGGAGCAGCGGCGCGCGATCGAAGCCGCGGTCGGCCTGCACGAAGAGATCGAAGACACGTGGCAGGACCTCGGGCGGGATTCCGATCCCCGGCTGCTACCCGGACGACGACCCATTCTGTACCTGCGACGACAAGGGCAGCGGCCTGGACATCAGCTTCTTCTCCGACGCGGACTCCCGGGTCCTGGCCCACCGGGACGACGGGGTCCAGATCAATTTCCTGTACACGCTGGACTGGTTGAGCTCGGCCCCCCCGGCCATGAGAGACACCCGCTATCGCATCCGCTGGGAGGGTAACCTGCGCGCGCCCTTCGGCGAGCCCTACACGTTCTTCCTGCTATCCGACGCCGAGACGACGCTGTACCTCGGCGATCAGCAGCTGAAGGTCACGCCCGACGCTTCCGGGGTCATCAAGGAAGCGACCATGACCATGCCGCTGAGCGCACGGATTCCCTATCCGATCCGGGTCGAATACATCCAGCGGGGCCCCGCCGACGCCGCCCGTCTCCAGCTCGACTGGCGCAGCCCCACGATGGCGAAAAAAGAGATCGAGCTCTGTTACCTCTACGCCTCCGCTCCCCCGCCCATGCGGCCCCGCTGCCCATGAATGAGGCCGCGCGCGTGACGACGTTCGTGTCGTGGTCGACCTCGGTGCCGTCCAGGTAGATCGAGGTGACGCCGTCGATGGAGGTGACGCCGGCGGCGTGATGCCAGCGCCCGTCGTTCGCGGTGGGGCGACGCGGTTTCCCCACCGTGGCGTCTGCCCGGCGCTGCAGCCCGGGTTCCGGCGGATTTCGAGCGCCGCGTCGCAAGCGCGCACCGCCGAATCAATCGGCCGCTTCCCCGGAGGTCGGCGCCAGGCGGTAAAAGTACCCAACGGTCCGGCGGCGGCCGTCGTTCCGCCGACATCATGACGACCAGCACGACGCTTGCCCCCGATCTTCTCGACCGCCTGCGCGCGCAGGCCCACTGGACGCGCGCCCTCGCCCTGCGTCTGGTCCAGGACCCCGACGAGGCCGACGACATCGTCCAGGAATCCTGGATCGCGGCGATCCGCCGCCCTCCCGCCGAGGGGCCGATTCGCGCCTGGCTGGCCACCGTGGTTCGCAACCTGGTCCGCGACCGCTATCGGCACCGCCAGCGGGCCGACCGGCGCGAGCGGCAGGTGCAGGAAGCGGACGCCGTGGCGGCCAGCCCCGAGGCCGTGCTGGCCGAGGCGCGGACGCACAGCACGCTGATGGACCACGTGCTGGCGCTGCGCGATCCATTTCGCGAGACGGTGTTGCTGCGCTACTTCGACGGCCGCAGCGGCGCCGAGATCGCCCGCGCTCAGGGTGTACCGGAAGGGACCGTCCGCTGGCGGCTCAAGACCGCCCTCGATCAGCTGCGCGCCCGGCTGGACGAGGAGAACGGCGGGGACCGGGACCGCTGGCGGCGGGCGTTGTTGCCTCTGCTGCCCGCGGGCGCCCTCCCGCGACGAGCTGCCAGCGCCGCCCCGGGGCCCACCTGGGTGGCGCTGCCGGCGGTCGTGCTGCTGGGCGCGCTGGTCGCGCTGGTGGCGGTGCGCAGCGATCGACCGCCCGCCGCGCTGGAACCCGCTCCGGTGGCGACCGCCCCCGTCCCGCGCGCGCCCGCAACCGGGG
>JBKPRZ010000615.1:0-5710 GCA_046734815.1 Myxococcota bacterium
GCTCAGCAGGTCCGCGCGCGCCTCCAGCGTGGTGGGCGACTCGGCCAGATCCGGCGCGGGCGGCGGCGGCGCGGGCGGACCGCCGCGCAGCAGGCGCAGCTGGGCCTCGGCGGCCGTCAGCTTGCGGGCCAGCGCCTCGGCATCGGCCTGGCGCTGCTGCAGGCGGTAGTCCCGTCGCACCCCGCGTTCGGAACGCTTCAGCGCGGAGACCTCCGCGTTCGCGCGGTCCAGCTCGACGCGCAGCCGGTTGCATTCCACAGCCAGCTCCTGGACCCGCGCGCCCGACGCGGGCTGCGCGCGCACGGGTGTCGCCGTCAGCAAAGCACCCACCACCACGATCCACCACCCACCCACACGCATGTGCCGCTTCCTTGACATCTGCCCGTTCAAGCCTCCCGGACCAACGCGGAGAGCAGCAAGGACCGCGCCATCGCGGGGGGCCCGCAACGCCGGGGATGTCCCGCCGTCGCGTGCGGCGGCTCCTCAGTTTTCTGACGAAGCCGGACCGCGCGTGCGGGTTTGCCGTCGTGCATGGGCTGCGGCATTGTGATGGGCGATGACGTGCCGGAGGTGGTCGCTGGTCGGGCTGTGGGTCGTGTTCGCCGGCTGCGCCACGGGCGCCGGAGCCGGCCGCGCGAAACCCCCGCCGCCGCCGGAAGACGCGTCGGCATACTACCCCCTGCAGGCCGGCTGGAAATGGGCGTACGAGATCGACCGCGCGGGGCAGACCCTGCTGGCCGTCTATGCCGTCGTGCAGCGGGAGGGCCCCACGGCCGTGCTCCAGGCGGGCGACGAGAAGCTGGTCTACGCCGTGCGGCCCGACGGGATCGTCCGGGGTGAGCCGGCGGCCGATCCGGCCACACCACCCGACTTCCTCCTCAAGAGCCCCATCCGGCTGGGCACCCAGTGGCCCATCGACGGCGGGACGGCCACGGTGGCCTCCGTCGGCAAGACGGTCAGCGTGCCGGCTGGAGAGTTCATCAACTGCCTGGTGGTGGAGGAGAACCGCAGCTCGCCCGCGCGTCTGGTGCGCACGACGTACGCGCCTGGCACGGGCCCCATCGCCATCGACATGCTGGTCCACGACGATGCGACCGGCGCGTACGAACCGGCTCTGCGCGCGCGGCTGCGCGGGGTCACCGCACCGGGCGCAGACCCGCTAAATCAATGAGCGGCCGCGGCGGCCCCAGGCCACACAGCGCCGGGCGCGGCCCTTCCAGGGAATACCCGCGCCGCGCCGACCGTATTTACGCTTACTTGTGTTGACCTCCTCGGACGTTCTCCGGCATAAAAGGACAGACGTGCGGCGGTTGATCGGCACTCTCACTCTCCTGTGGGTGGGTCTTGTTGGGGGTGCGGCGCGAGCGGAGCGTCCTTGGCGGGCGCGCCGTCCGCCCATTCCGCCTCCTGCGGCCCACCAGCTGGTGGACATCGGCCGCTGGCCGGAGGAGCCCCCCGCCCCTGCCCAGGTCATGCCCGACCGCTTCCGTCAGGCGGTCGCCTACGTGTGCCGCAAGCCGGTCGACCAGACCCCCGCCTACGAGATCCTGGCCGCCGCGCGCGAGGCCAACGTCGACCCGTTCTTGCTGGCGGCGCTGATGAGCGAGCGCAGCCGCTGCAAGGAAAAGGCGAAGGGGCGTGGCGGCTTCGGCCTGCTGATGTTGCAGCCGGCGATGTACCTCAGCCGGAGCGCCCCCAACCTGGCGGTCCACCCCGACGAGTGGCGGCCGGCGAACCTGCTGAGCGCACGCGCCAACGCCAGCCTGGGCGCGCGCCTGCTCCGCATGTGGCAAGAGCAGCACGACGCCCTGGACATCGCCTTCGGCGGCGTCCCCCACCGCAGCGCCGTCTCGCACTTCTTCTGGGGCGACGAGGTCACGTCCAGCGGGACGGAGGACCTGGTCCTGACCGCGCGCCGACGGCTGTTGCAGCGCTACCTGGGCAAGGTGGACGAGCCGCGCCCCAGCGAGCTGGGCGTCGCCATGGTGCCGCCGCTGGAGGCGGCTCCGCGGGTGGCCACCAGCGGGCCCGGCGCCGACCGCGACCAGGGCGCGCGCCGGCACCAGGGCCTGGACATCGCCGCCTCGCCGGGCGAGCCGATCCGAGCGGTGGCCGACGGCAAGGTCATCTTCGCGGGCGTGGCGCTGGTGAACAACATGAAATACGGGCCCATCCCGCCCTCCCAGATCGCCCGCTACGCCAGCCAGGCCAACGGGCGGGGCGGCATCTACCTCTGTATCCGGCACGATGCCTCGGAGGACGCGACCCGGCTCGTCACCTGCTACATGCACCTCGAACGCTATTTCGTCGCTTGTGGCGAGCAGGTGCGCGCGGGGCAGACCATCGCCCTGGTGGGCCGCACCGGGGTCAAGCGTTCGCCGCCCCACCTGCACTTCGAGGTGCGGGTGGACAACCAGTTTCGCGACCCCTGGGCTCTGTTCACCGACAAGATGATCCCGCCGGTCGACACCCTGACCTACCGCTACGCCCAGCGCGCCCAGCGGGCGCGGGCCCGCGCCAACCGCAACCAGCGCATCCCCACCGCCACCATCAACGTCTCGCCCAAATTCTGAGACGCGCCCCTGGCATTCGCGCCGGTATGGCGCTTGAATCGGGGGATGACCATCCGCGAGCAGCTGGAGGCGGACGAGGACCGGGTGCTCTCGCCCTTTGCCCAGCGCAGCCGCGCCAGCCGCGGCCGGCAGCGGCCCGAGCCGCTGGATGACATCCGCCCGATCTTCCAGCACGACCGCGACCGCATCATCCATTCCAAGGCCTTCCGGCGGCTGGGCGGCAAGACCCAGGTGTTCCTGGCGCCCGAGGGCGACCATTACCGCACGCGGCTGACCCACACCCTGGAGGTGGCGCAGATCGCCCGCACCATCACCCGGGCCCTGCGGCTGAACGAGTCTCTGACCGAGGCGATCGTGATGGGCCACGACCTCGGGCACACGCCCTTTGGCCACGCCGGCGAGAAGGTGCTCGCGCGGCTGCTGCCGGACGGCTTTCACCACGTCAAGCAGTCGCTGCGGGTGGTGGACGTGCTGGCGCGGGACGGGCGCGGGCTGAATCTGTCGGCGGAGGTGCGCGACGGCATCCTCAAGCATTCCAAGGGCAAGGGGCACATCATCTCGGACAACCCCAACCTGCTGGCCATGACCCTGGAGGGGCAGATCGTCCGCATCAGCGACATCGTGGCCTACGTGAACCACGATCTGGACGACGCCATCCGCGGGCGGGTGCTGGCGGCCGACCAGGTGCCCGCCCCCATCCTCGCCACCCTGGGCGCCACCCACAGCGAGCGCATCACCCGCCTGGTGCTGGACGTGGTGCAAAGCTCGCGGCTGGAGGAAAAACGGCAGATCCGCATGAGCGAGGAGGTGCTGTCCGCGCTGATCGCCCTGCGCGACTTCCTGTACGAGACGGTGTACGAGCGCGACGAGATCCGGCAGGAGTTCGAGCGCGCCCAGCGGGTGCTGAGCGAGCTGTGGGAGTATTTCCACACCCACGCCGACGAGTTCCGGGCGCGACACTGGCCCAAGGGGCTGCCTGAAGACGAACCGCTGCCCCGGGCCATCGCCGACTTCATCACCGGCATGACCGACCGCTACGCCCTCCGCACCTACGAGGAATATTTCTTGCCCCGGCGGTGGATGGTCATCTAAGCGGGGAAGAGGGCGCGGCAGACCGCGCCCCCTCCCCCGAGCCCTCTCCCCGGATCCGGATCCGGGCCAGGTGGATCGGGGGGGGAAGTGGCGTGTGTCTCCGCCGGGCAAGCCCGGCTACGAACGCAGAAAGTGGAGCTTTGTCAGAAACCGTGCGCTCAATCGTCGAAGACGTTCAGCCATGACATCCGGAGCTGGGAGGCTGTCCACCGTCGGGGGGGCGGCGTTGGTGGTGGGGAGTATGTTGGGGACGGGGGTGTTCACAACCAGCGGGTTTCTTCTGAGCGAGCTGGGGAGCGGGTGGGCGGTGTTGCTGTGCTGGGTGGTGGGTGGGGTGGTGGCGCTTTCGGGGGCGGCGGTCTATGCGGAGCTGGGGGCGATGTTGCCGCGGGTGGGGGGCGAATACGTTTATCTGTCGCGGGCGTTCCATCCGGTGATCGGGTTCCTGTCGGGGTGGATCGCGCTGCTGGTGGGGTTCTCGGCACCGATCGCGGCGGGGGCGGCGGCGTTCGGGCGCTACCTGCAGGCGGCCTGGCCGGGAGCGCCTGGCACGGTGGCGTCGGTGGTGCTGGTGGTGGCGGTGACCGCCGTGCACGCGCGCGATGTGGTGTGGGCCAGCCGGCTGCAGACCGTGGTCACGGCGCTGAACGTGATCGCGGTGCTGGCGCTGGTGGGGCTGGGCGGCTGGGCGCTGCTCGGGCCCGCCTCGGTGGGTGCGGCCGCCGCCGAGGGCGCCGCCCTGCCCACTCCGTCCTTCTCCGGCTTCGCGGTCGGGCTGGTGCTGGTCTCGTACAGCTACTTCGGCTGGAACGCGGCTGCCTACGTCACCGCCGAGCTGCGCGACCCCCAGCGCAGCTTGCCGCGCGCGTTGCTGCTGGGCTGCGGGCTGGTCACCGCGCTGTACGTGGCCCTCAACGCCGTCCTGCTGCAGGCGGCGGCGCCGGAAACACTGGCCGGCAAGGTCGAGGTAGCTGACGTCGCCGCCCGATCGCTGTTCGGGCCGGCCGCCGCCCGGCTGCTGTCGTCGCGGATCTGCCTGGTGCTCGCGGCCTCGGTCAGCGCGCTGGCCATGACCGGACCGCGGGTCTACCTGGCCATGGCCGAGGACGGGATGTTCTTTTCGTGGCTGGGCCGCCGGAACGCGCGTGGGGCGCCCAGCGGGGGGGCGATCCTGCAGGGCGCGCTGGCGCTGGTGTTGACCCTCTCGGCGACGTTCGAGGCGCTGCTGACATACGTGGGCTTCACGCTCAGCCTCAGCGCCGCGGCCACGGTGCTGGGGGCGGTCGTGCTCCGGCAACGGGAGGCAGGCGCGCCCCGGCCGTACCGCGCGCCTCTGTGGCCCTTGCCGGCGCTGGTGTATTTCGGCCTGTCGGCCTGGATGAGTGCCTACGCGGTCAAGGAACGACCCGCCGAGGCCCTTGCCGGGGCGATCACCGTCGGGGCGGGGGCACTTTTTTACCGCGTGTGGATGTCGCGGGATCGATCGCGTCGCAACCCGCATGCGGATTGAACAATTCGTTCACCGTCGCGCGTGCACGGTACAACTTCCGTGACCGGTGTGGCACCGATGGCACGTTCATCGCCTCGCCGCGGCTTGCCCGTGCCCGGCTCGATCGCTAGATTGGGGGCGCCTTGACTGGTTCTGCGCACGATTCTCCCTACCTGCTGATCGTGGTGGGCGGCGTCGCCGGCCTGGTGGGCCTCACCCTGTTCATGTGGCTGGCCCTGCGCGCTCTCTCGCGGCTGTTCGACCGGCCCCGCGTGCCGCTGGGCGCGGGCACCTACATCCTGCTGACCGCGCTGTGTGGGGCCGCGCTCACCGTTGGCGGTGCGGCCTTCGCCACCACCCGGCTGCTGCGCGACCACGCGCGGCTGGACGGGCGCGTGCGGCTGGCCGAGCTGCGCTGTGAGAAAGGCGCGCCCGGCCGCGTGCGGATCACCTTCGCGCCGGCCGAGCCGGGGGACGCGCCCGAGCGGATCGACAGCGTCGGCTCGGCCTGCCTGATCTCGGCGGACCTGGTGCGGCTGCGGGCGCTGCCGTCGCG
>JBKPRZ010000616.1:0-26755 GCA_046734815.1 Myxococcota bacterium
GGGCGGCCGCGGCGGGCGCCGCGGCGGCGGCCTGGGCGGCGGCGGCCCGGCGTTGCTCGACGGTCTCGGCGATGGTGGTGAGACGCATCTCCGCCGACTCGGCCCCGGCCAGCTTCAGGTGCCGGACCTCGCGGCGGATGCCGTAGTAGCGCTCGAGGGCGTAGTTCAGGGTGACCTCGGTGATGACGTAGGGGCGCAACGGGCAGCCCAGGGCGAAGCTGAGCTCGTCGATGCGCTCGAGGTTCTGCGGGTCGGCCATGCCGACGTGCAGCTCGCGGCCCTCCTTGCGCAGCGGGATCACCCGGTAGCGCTCGGCCATGTCGCGCGACACGCAGGCGATGGCGTCGCGGGGGACGGAGGCCACCCACTGCGGCCGGGCGCAGGGCAGCCCCATCTGCTGGCTGAGGCAGGCGGCGATCTGGTCCTCGGTGACGAAACCCATCTCGACCAGGTTCGTGCCCAGACGACCGCCGAAGATCGCCTGGCCGCGCAGGGCTTGCGAGAGCTGCTCGGGGGTCAGCAACCCGCGCGCCATCAGCAACTCGCCCAGCCTCAGACCCATCCCCTTAATAAATACGGTACCCCGACGGTGTCGGCCTGCGGAATGCACGCAAGACCTGCGGGGCGCCTGGCACGTTGTAGGCGACGGCGTACAGAGTGGGCGAGGCGGCTGCGCTTGCGAGTCCGGGGGCGCCTGTGTCATCTACAGTCGATGCGCCCTGCGTGGCCAATCCTGGTGCTGGCGCTGGGGGCCGGCTGCGACCGCTCACAGGCCGACACGGTCAAGCCGGGCTCTCCCCAGGAGGTGGTGGCTCGCATCGACGGGCAGGCCATCACCCGGGCCGAGTTCGAGCAGCACCTGGCCAGGCAGACCCCGTTCGTGCAGGCACGCTACGCCTCCCCGGAGCGGCGCAAGGAGCTCCTGCAGAACCTTGTGCGTTTCGAGGTGCTGGCCCGCGAGGCCGGAAAGCGCGGGTACGGGCGCGACCCGGACGTGGTCCGCTTCGTCAAGCAGCGGGCGATCGAGGAGATGATCGCGAAGGACCTGGATGCGAAGTTCAAGCCGGAGGACGTGCCCGAGGCCGACCTCGAGCCTTACTACCGGGCCCATCCCGATCTGTTCACCCAGAAGGAGGCGGTGCGGGTCAGCCAGATCCTGGTCAAGGATCGGCAGACCGCCACGCAGGTGGTGAACCAGGCCCGGGCGCTGGGTCCCAGGGACGAGAAGGGCTTCCGCCGGCTGGTCGACGAGCACTCGATCGACGAGGACTCGAAGCAACGCGGCGGCGATCTCACGTTCCTGGAGCGGGACGACCACGACCACCCTACGGCGGTGATCGCGGCCGCCCATGCGCTGACTCACATCGGGCAGGTGTCCGAGCCGGTCGAGACCGAGCGCGGCTTTCACATCCTGCGGCTGACGCAACGGCGGGCGGGCTTTCTGCGCCCGTTCGAGGACGTGAAACGGCAGGTCAGGAACCTGGTGTATCAGGAACGCCGGTCAAAAAAGGTGGACCAGTGGGTGCAGGAGATGCGAGGACGGGTCAAGATCGAGGTTTTCGAGGACAAGTTATAAAGACAGGGTAGATCAAGCAGGACTTCCCACAGCACCATGAACAAAAGTCGATTTCTCCCGCTCGCCGCGGGCGCCTTTTCCCTCCTCCTCTCCCTTCCCACCCAGGCCCGCGTTGTCGAGCGCATCGTCGCGCTGGTCGGCGACGAGGTGGTCCTGGACAGCGAGGTGAACGAACGTTCGCGGCCATTCCTGGAAGAGATCGCCGCCATGCCCGACCCGGCCCAGCGGGCCCAGCGGGCGGCCGCGCTCAAACGCGAGGTGCTCGACCGGATCATCGACGAGAACCTCCTGCTCCAGCAGGCCAACGAGCTGAAGCTGTCGGTCAGCAGCGAAGAGGTCGATCGCTCGATCGAGCAGATCAAGAAGGACTACGGCCTGGACGACCAGCGGCTGAACGAGGAGCTGCGCCGACAGGGGATGAACCTGGCCTCTTACCGCCAGAACACCCGCAAGGAGATCCTGCGCTACCGGGTCATCAACATCGCGGTGGGCTCGAAGATCCAGGTCAGCGACAGCGACGTGGAGAGCTACTACGAGCGCAACCTGAAGTCGGGCAAGAACGACCAGGTGCGGGTCAGCCACATCTTCATCGCCATCCCCGAGAACGCCGACGCGGCCAAGGTGCTGGAGCGCGAGGAATACGCCCGCAAGATCGCCGCCCGCGCCAAAGCGGGCGAAGACTTCGCTGCCCTGGCCAAGCAGATGTCCGAGGACCGCAACACCCGGGCGGAGGGCGGCGACCTGGGCTACTTCGGCAAGGAGATGGGCCTGCCCAAGCCGGTCGAGGAGCTGGTGTTCTCGATGAAGATCGGCGAGGTGGGGGGGCCGGTGCGCGGCAACCAGGGCTTCCACGTGATCAAGCTCGTCGACCGCAAGGCCGCCGACGTCAAGCCGCTGAACGACGTCAAGGAGGACCTGCGGATGAAGCTCCGTCAGAAGGAGATGGAGCGGCAGACCAAGATCTACCTGTCCGAGCTGCGCAAGAAGACCCTGGTCGAGGTGCGGATGGCCTCCGACCTCGATCCCGGCCAGAAGACGACCCCCTGATTCAACCGGGCGGCCAGGTCAGCCGGCGCCCGGCCAGCACGTGCAGGTGCACGTGGAAGACGGTCTGCCCGGCGTCCGAGCCCGCGTTCATGACCACCCGGTAGCCCCCGTCGGCGTAGCCGTTCTCCTGGGCGCGGCGGGCGGCCACCAGCATCAGCTTGCCCAGCACCTCGGCGTCGCCCTGGTTGGCCACGGTCAGGCTGCTGATGTGGCGGGTGGGGATCACCAGCTCGTGCAAGGGCGCCACCGGCTTTATGTCCTTGAACGCGATGGTGTCGTCGTCGCGGTAGGTGATCTGGGCGGGGATGCCCCCGTCACGCAGCTTGCAGAAGAGGCAGTCGGTCATCGCAGGCTCCTGGGTAGCCGTTCGGTCAGACCAGCGAGATCAGGCGCTGGCGGGTCTCGGCAAAAGGGGTGTTCTCCTGCACGCCCTGGCGCAAGAAGGCGTTGATGGAGTCGATCTTGGCGATGGCCTCGTCGACCCGCGGATCGCTGCCCTTCTGGTAGGCGCCCAGCAAGATCAGGTCGCGCTGGCGTTCGTAGGTGGCCATCAGCTCGCGCATGCGGCCGGCGGCCTTCTTGTGATCGCCGTCGGCCACCACCGACATGACCCGGGACAGCGACGGCAACACGTCGATGGCGGGCCAGTGGTTCCGCGCGCCCAGCTCGCGCGACAGGATGATGTGACCGTCGAGGATACCGCGCACCTCGTCGGCGATCGGCTCTTCCATGTCGCCGCCCGACACCAGCACGGTGTAAAGGGCGGTGATGGACCCGCGATCCGAGTTGCCGGTGCGCTCGAGCAGCTTGGGCATGATGGCGAACACGCTGGGCGGATAACCCTGGCGTGCGGGCGGCTCGCCAGCGGCCAGGCCCACCTCGCGCTGGGCCCGGGCGAAACGGGTGACCGAGTCCATCATCAGCAGCACCCGCAAGCCCCGGTCGCGGAACCACTCGGCGATGGAGGTGGCCACGAAGGTGGACTTCAGCCGGACCAGGCTGGGCACGTCGCTGGTTGCGCAGACCACCACCGAGCGGCGGCGGCCCTCCTCGCCCAGTGAGTCCTCGATGAACTCGACCACTTCGCGACCGCGCTCGCCGACCAGGCAGATGACGTTGACGTCCGCCTCGCAGTTGCGGGCGATCTGGCCCATCAGGGTCGACTTGCCCACACCCGAACCGGCGAACACGCCCACCCTCTGCCCCTCGCCCACGGTCAGCAGCGCATCGATGGCCCGCACGCCCAGGGTGAGCGGGCGCTCGACCCGGCGGCGCCGCAGCGGATCGGGAGCGGCGCGGTCCACCGACCACTCCATCACTGGCCCGTGGATGGGGCCCAGGCCGTCCATCGGCTCGCCCAGGCCGTCCAGCACCCGCCCCAGGGTCCCCTCCCCCATCTGGATCGACAGCGGGCGACCCATCGGACTGACCACGGCGTCGGGGCCCACACCGCTGAGGTCCCCCAGCGGCATCAGCACCGCCTCGTCGCCGCGGAATCCCACCACCTCCGCGCGCAGCCGAGGTGTGGATTCGATGATCACCATCTCGCCCATCTTGATGCCCGGGACCAGCGCCCGGACCACCAGGCCGACCACCTCGGTGACCCGGCCGGAGATGCGCAGGGGGTTGATCTCGTCCAGCGCGGCCAGCGCCTCGCCCAGCTCGATCAGCGGTGCCTGTCGTTCGCTTGCCACGGTCCCCTATCCTCTCATGAACGCGGCCCGGCGATCCGTTCGCCGAGCGCCTTTTCGATGGCGTCCAGCTGCCGTTCCAGCCGTGCGTCCAGGCGGCCCGAGCTGGTCTCGATCACGCAACCGCCCTGCCCGATGTTCTCGTCGGCCAGCAGAGTCAGGTCCACGCTGGGCAGCCGGGCCAGCAGGCGGGCCCGCTGCTGCTCGAGGGCGATCAGGTCCAGCGGATGGACCCGCA
Source organism: Myxococcota bacterium (assembly GCA_046734815.1). Classification (GTDB taxonomy): domain Bacteria; phylum Myxococcota_A; class Polyangia; order Fen-1088; family Fen-1088; genus CAVYGB01. The sequence goes on from JBKPRZ010000616.1 coordinate 4,553, forward strand.
ACGTCACGGCGCCGGTGCGGGCGCGGCTGGCGGCCAGCGCCTGCACCGCGATGTCGCCGATAAGGCTGGGGTGCAGCTCGAGGGCGCGACCGACGATCCGTTCGGCCATGCGGCGGGCGATCGGGATGGCGGCGTCGCGGCTGGCCTCCCGCAGATCATCCGCCTCCTGCCGGGCGCGCACCAGGACCTCGGTCATCTCGGCGGCGGCGGCCTCGCGGCCCTCGGCCAGGCCCTGCTCGTAGCCGCGCCGGCGCTCGGCCTCGCCGGCGGCGTGCGCGGCGACCAGCACCTGCTTGGCCTGCTCGCGCGCGCCCATCACCACCTTGGGGACGATGTATCCCTTGCCTTTCAACAGACGTCCCATGTCCTCCTCATCGCTTGCGGCGCCCTTCGACGGCCGGCTCGGGGGGGCTGTCCGCCAGCAGCTGCTTGCCGAGTCCGCGCGGCAGCCGCAGCGCGAGCGCCCGCCGCACCTCCGGGCTCTCGCCGCGGGCCAGCCGCTTGAGGGCGTAAAAGCCGATCTTCTCCAGCCGCTCCTCGGCGCTGTTCACCGGCTCGGCGGCGGCGGCCCTCACGTCGGCCTCGCCTTCCCGGCGCGGACCCGAGTCGACGGTCTGGGCCGCCTCGCGCAGGTCGGCGGCATAGGCCGACCCGACCACCGCCATGGCCCGGGCCACCACCTCGGGCGGCGAGCTGGCCAGCGATGCGCCCAGCGAGCGGGCGCCCAGCCGGCGCAGATCGTTCAGCATGCCGGCGCTGGAGCGTTCGAGCAGCGCCCCTACCGGACCGCTGGCGCTGGTGAACACGTGGCGCAGGGGCGCGAAGATCACCCGCCGCAGCTCGGCCGCCAGCTCGGTGGTCAAGGTGGCCGGGATGTCGGGCTCACCTTCCCCCCGCGCCTGCATCACCTCGCCCACCGCGTGGCGCACCCCCGGCGGCGCCCCCACCACCAGCGCGGGCAGGAAGTCGCTGGGCTCGGCGGCCAGCGGCTTGACCAGCCAGCTGGGGTGCACCATCTCGACCGACTGAGGAAAAGGCGCGCTCAGCTCGCGGGCCAGCTGGCCAATCCGGGCGGCCTTCTGCTCGCGCGGGCCGCGGGCCAGGGCCTTGAGCGCTGCGGCACACCGGTCCCGGGCCGGGGCGGCCAGGACGCCGGCGCCGTCCGGGCCCAGCCCCAGGACGGTCGACCCCAGGACGAAACCCCGTTCAGCCGCCTCGAGGGCGGTCAGGGTCGGATCCAGGGCCGGGGCGTTCTGGGCCACGTCGCCAGCATAGCCGATGCCGATCCCCGCCCCGATCGTCGCGGATCGTGCCGGTCGGAACTCAAGGTTTCGGCCGCCTGGGACGATGCTGCATGCGGTCGCGGTGACGCGGCCCCCTGCTCGTGCTACACCTGCCGGCTCTCCTATGAGTCAGATCGCTTCTTCCATGAATGAGGTACCCGCCCCGATGGTGCGCGACGACGTGCGCAACATCGCGATCATCGCGCACGTCGATCACGGCAAGACCACGCTGGTCGATGGATTCCTGCGCCAGGCGGGCTCGTTCCGCGCGGGCGAGGTGGTCGCCGACTGCGCGATGGATTCCAACGATCTCGAGCGCGAACGCGGCATCACCATCCTTGCCAAGTTCACCGCCATCACCTGGAAAGGCACGCGCATCAACATCGTGGACACTCCCGGCCACGCCGACTTCGGCGGCGAGGTCGAACGCGTCCTCAAGATGGTCGACTCGGTCCTGCTGCTGGTCGACGCCTTCGAGGGGCCGATGCCGCAGACCCGGTTCGTGACCCGGAAGGCGCTGGCGCTGGGCCTGCGCCCCATCCTGGTGGTCAACAAGATCGATCGCCCCGGCTGCGACCCCGAGGGCGCGGTCAACGACACCTTCGACCTGTTCTGCGCGCTGGGAGCCAGCGACGAGCAGCTGGACTTCCCGGTCATCTACGCCTCGGGCCGCGAGGGGTTCGCGGTGCGGAACCTCCACGACGAGCGCAAGGACCTGGGGCCGCTGCTGGACCTGGTGATCGAGAAGGTGCCGCCGCCGGTGGCCGACCGCGAGGCGCCCTTCGCCATGCACGTGGCCACCCTGGACTACGACGACTACCTGGGCTACATCGGCATCGGGCGGGTGCTGTCGGGGCGCCTGAAGCAGGGCGAGCGGGCGCTGTGCGTGCACCGGGACGGCAAGCGTGAGGACTTCCGGGTGGCCAAGCTGCTGGGCTACCAGTCGCTCAAGCGGTTCGAGCTGGGCGAGGTGGCGGCCGGCGACATCTGCGCGGTCACCGGCATGCAGGACCTGACCGTGGGCGAGACCGTGACCGAGCTGGCCCGGCCGCAGGTGCTGCCGCTGCTGGAGATCGAGGAGCCCACCGTCCAGATGCAGTTCATGGCCAACAACAGCCCGTTCGCCGGGACGGAGGGGCGTTTCGTCACCTCCCGCAACCTGCGCGATCGGCTGCTGAAGGAGGTCAAGTCCAACGTGGCCCTGCGGGTGCGCGAAACCGAGAGCCCCGACACCTTCGACGTGCTGGGGCGCGGGGAGCTGCACCTGTCGGTGCTGATCGAGACCATGCGGCGCGAGGGCTACGAGCTGGCGGTGTCGCAGCCGCAGGTGATCTTCAAGGAGGGGCCGGCCGGCGAGAAGCTGGAGCCGTACGAGGAGGTGGTCATCGACCTCGACGAGGCCTATGCCGGGGCGGTGATCGAGGAGCTGGGGCGGCGGGGCGGCCGCATGCAGGACATGCAGCCGGCCGGGACCGGGCGCACGCGGCTGGAGTACGTCTGTCCATCACGCGGACTGATCGGCTACCGCTCGCAGTTCCTGACCAGCACCCGCGGCACCGGCATCATGCACCACAACTTCGACCACTACGGGCCCTACGCCGGGCCGATCAAGCCGCGGCCCAACGGCGTGATCATCGCCCAGGAGGTGGGCGAGACCAACACCTACGCCCTGTTCTACCTGCAGGAGCGAGGGGTCCTTTTCTTCGGCCCGGGGAGCAAGGTATATGGCGGCCAGATCGTCGGCATGCACTCGCGCGACAACGACCTGATCGTCAACCCCTCCAAGTCCAAGAAGTTGACCAACATCCGCACCACCGCCGCGGACGAGAAGTTGTTTCTGACGCCCGCCCGCGACCTGACCCTGGAAGCGGCGCTGGAGTTCATCAACGACGACGAGCTGGTCGAGGTCACCCCCAAGGCCATCCGGCTGCGCAAGCGCGTGCTCGACCACAACGAGCGCAAGCGGGTCGAGAAGCTGCGCACGTCGGGCGTGGAGGCGTGAAGAAGCTCCTTCGCCGCGTCCTCGTCGGGGTGGCGGCGGGGGTGGCGGTGTACGTCGCCTTCTCTGTCTGGGCCGACGCCCGGGCGGTGGAGGCGGCCCTGCGCGAGTTCGCCCCGGCGTCGGCGGCGGCCGCACTGGCGCTGGCCGCCACCAACTACCTGGTCCGCTTCGGCCGCTGGCAATATTACCTGCGGGTGCTGGGGCTGCGGGTGCCGGCGGGCGAGAGCCTGCTGGTATTCGTGGGTGGTTTCGCCCTGACGGTCACGCCCGGCAAGCTGGGCGAGGCGGTCAAGGCCTGGCTGCTCCGCGAGTCGCGCGGGATTCCGGTGGCCAGGACGGCGCCGATCGTGGTGGCCGAACGCCTGACCGATCTGGCGGGGCTGCTGGTGCTGGCGATGGTGGGCGCGTTCAGCTTCGATGTCGACCGCACCTTCCTGGTGATTGCCGCGGTGGTGATCGGGCTGGGTCTGGTGGTGGTCTCGGTCGAGCCGCTGGCGCGCGGAGCCCTGCGCCTGGTGGTGCGTCTGCCCGGGCTGGGGAGGTTGTCGGGCAAGCTGGGCGAATTTTACGAGAGCACCGCCACCTTGCTGCGCCCGGTGCCATTCCTGCTGGCCCTGGTCTTCTCGGTGGTCAGCTGGTACTTCGAGTGCCTGGCCTTCTGGGTGGTGGTACGCGGCTTTCCCGGCGCGCACGTCGACCACCAGGCCGGCACGTTCATCTATGCCGCCATGACCATCGCCGGGGCGCTCTCGTTCCTGCCCGGGGGGCTGGGGGTGACCGAGGCGGGGATGCTGGCGCTGCTGACCAAGCTGGGCAGCGGCATCGGCCGGGCCACCGCAGCGGCGGCGACGTTCGTGACCCGGCTGTGCACGCTCTGGTTCGCTGTGGTGCTGGGCCTCATCGCGCTTGTCTGGTTCACCAGACGCACGCACGTGAAGGTCGAGCTACCCCAGACCTGAGCGATTTGCGCAGGACCGTCGGAGCCTGCTAGAGCGTCGGTTCCGGAGAGCGGTGTCCAGCCCGGACGCCGCCCTGCGTGAGACATGAAACAACGAGCCAGCCAGCCGGCCCTGCCCCCGCCGGGTCCCCACGTCTCGGAGCTGACCGAGGTCGCCTCGGCCGTGCCCGCGGAGGCCAAGGTGGCGGTCCGCAACCGCCTGCAGCGGCTCCTGCCCGACGACCGGGTGGTCCTCAGCACCGAGGACCTGTTCGCCTACGAGTGTGACGCGCAGACCCTGGACCGCGGGTTACCCCTGGCGGTCACGTTCCCGACCAGCGCCGACGAGGTGGTGGCTATCGTGAAGGCCTGCGCCGACAACGGCGTGCCGTTTCTGGCCCGCGGCGCTGGCACCGGCCTGTCGGGCGGGGCGGTGGCAATCGACAGCGTGGTGATCTCGACGGCCCGGCTGAACCAGATCCACGAGATCGACGCCGCCAACCGGCAGGCCTGGGTGGGGCCTGGCGTGGTCAATGCGCATCTGTCGCGGGCGGTGGCGGCGCACGGGCTGCACTACGCACCCGATCCCTCCAGCCAGAACGCCTGCACCATCGGCGGCAACGTGGCGGAGAACTCCGGCGGCCCGCACACGCTGAAATACGGCGTCACCACCAACCACGTCCTGGCGCTGGAGGTGGTGCTTCCCGACGGCACCCTGGTGCAGCTGGGCGGTCCGGCGGTCGACGGGCCCGGCTACGACCTGGTGAGCGCGTTCGTGGGCTCGGAAGGGACCTTCGGGATCGCCACGAAGATCCTGGTGCGGCTGACCCCCAACCCCGAAGGGGTGCGCACGGTGCTGGCGGTGTTCGATGGGGTGGCCGACGCGTGCCGGGCGGTCACCGAGATCCTCACCCGCGGCATCACGCCGGCCGCGATCGAGATGATCGACCAGGTGACGTTGCGGGCGGTGGAGGCGTACATCCACGCCGGCTTTCCGCTGGACGCGGCGGCGGTGCTGCTGGTGGAGGTGGATGGCCTGCAGGACGAGCTGCCCGAGCAGGCCGAGGCGGTGCTGGCCGGCTGCCGGGCGGCGGGGGTGCGCGACGTGCGGCTGGCCCGGGACGATGCCGAGCGCCTGAAGCTGTGGAAGGGCCGCAAGCAGGCGTTCGGGGCGCTGGGGCGGCTGGCCCCCAACTACTACACCCACGACGGGGTCATTCCGCGCACCCGGCTGCCCGAGGTGTTGACCGAGATCGGCCGCATCGCCGAGCGCAACCAGGTGCTGATCGCCAACGTCTTTCACGCCGGCGACGGCAACCTGCATCCGGTGGTGCTGTACGACGAGCGCCAGCCCGGGGTGCTGGCCCGGGTGAAGGCAGCCGGCGACGGCATCCTGAAGCTGGTCCTGTCGGTGGGCGGGGCGCTGTCGGGCGAGCACGGGATCGGCCTGGAGAAGATCGGCTACATGGACCAGCTGTACGACGAGGCCAGCCTGGCGGAGATGCGCCGGCTGCGCGACGTCTTCAACCCGCGCGGGCTGTGCAACCCGGGCAAGGTGATCCCGGCGCCGGGCCGCTGCATCGAGCCCGGCACCGGCAGCAACGGGCGGAAGATCCCGCTGGGTCACTGATGTCCGTCACGCCCACCACCGGTCTTCATCCCGCGGGCGCCTCGGTGGCGCCGGCCAGCGAGGACGAGCTGGCCGCCTTCGTGCGCGAGTGCGCCGAACGGAAACAGCCGCTGCACTGCGAGGGCAGCGGCACCAAGCGCCACCACGGGCCCGCGGCCGCCGAGGGCGCGCGCCGGGTGTCCATGCGGCGGCTGTCGCGGGTGACGGCCTACGATCCGGCGGACATGGTGGTCAGCGTCCTGGCCGGCACCCGCCTGGTGGACCTGCAGCGCACTCTGGCCGAGCACCGGCAGTGGCTGCCCCTCGATCCGCCCTACGCCAACGCCACGGTGGGCGGGGTGATGGCGACGGCCAGCGCGGGGCCGCGCCGCTACGGTTACGGCACCATCAAGGACCTGCTGCTGGGCCTGCGGGTGGTGAACGCCTCGGGGACCACCACCCGGTCGGGCGGCCGGGTGGTCAAGAACGTGACCGGGTTCGACCTGCACCGGCTGCAGGTGGGGGCGATGGGCACCCTCGGCGTGATCCTCGAGGTGCACCTGAAGGTCAACGCGATGCCGGCGCGGCTGGGCGCGCTGGTGCTCGCCGTCGACAGCCTGGCCGAGGCCTTCGCCCGCGTGGCCGAGGTGCGGAACATGCCGCTGCGGCCGGTGGCGCTCGAGGCGCTGGACCGCGGGGCGGCCGAGACGCTGCGCGCGTCGGTGCCCGAGCTGCCAGCGGCTCCGGCCGGGGCTCTCGCCGGCGCTCTCGCAATCATCGGCTTCGAGGGGTCGGAGGCCTCGTTCGAGCGCCACCGTCGCGACCTGGAGCCGTTCCAGCAGCGGGCGGCCGGCTCGGTGCTGCTGGAAGGGGGAGCGGCCGAGCGGCTGTGGCAGGCCTTCCGCGACGCCCCCGCGCGCGCGGCGGACCAGGTGACGGTGCGGGTGGGCGCGCGGCCACACGACCTGCCCGGGCTGCTCGAACGGCTGGACCCGGCAGCGGCCGGGACGACCGCCATCTTCTGTCACGCCGGCACGGGCCTGGCCCGGCTGCGCCTGCCCCGGTCGCCGGGGCTGGGCGACCTGACCACCCGCCTGGCCGAGTGGGCGGCCACGGCGGCGGCGGTGCAGGGGTACGCCGTGGTCGAGTCCGCACCGCTGGGCATCGCCGGGCGCGAGACGTTGCCCTGGGGCACGGTTGGCCATTCGCTTGGCCGGAGCATCAAGGACGCATGGGATCCGACAGCCATATTGAACCCCGGGCGGCTGGCCCTGTAGCCGGGCCCAGCTTCGACACACCGGGAGCGCCTTCGTTCGAGAAGGTGTCCACCTGTGTGCACTGCGGCCTGTGCCTGGAGGCCTGCCCCACCTACCGCGAGCTGCGGGTGGAGATGGATTCGCCGCGCGGGCGCATCTACCTGATGCGCGGGATCCTGCAGAACAAGATCGGCCCCTCGCCCCAGGTGCTGCGCCACCTGGACCAGTGCCTGGACTGCCGCGCCTGCGAGACCGCCTGCCCCTCGGGGGTGCAATACGGCCACATCCTCGAGCGCACGCGCACGGTGCTCGAGCCGGTGCGCCGGCGCGGGCCGCTGGCGCGGGCGGTGCGCTGGTTCGGCTTCCAGCGGCTGCTGCCCTCGCGCACGATGCAGCGCCTGGTGTTCAAGCTGCTGTGGCTGCTGGAGGCGATCGGGCTGACCCGGCTGGGCACCTGGCTGGCACGAAAGGGCCTGCTGCCCGGCGCCTTGGCGGCGGCGGCGGCGCAGGCGCCGAAGGTCCCGCGGCGCTCGTTCCGGGACCGGCACCGGGCGGCCTACCGACGCGACCGCGGGGCCTACGTGTTTCCGGCGCGCGGAGAACGGCGGCACCGGGTGGCATTGCTGACCGGCTGCCTGGCCGACCAGCTGTTCGCCGACGTGAACGAGGCCACCGTGCAGGTGCTGACCGAAAACGGCTGCGAGGTGGAGGTGCTGGAGGGCGAGCGGTGCTGCGGGGCCCTGCACATCCACAACGGGGCCCGCGAGCAGGCCAAGGGTCTGGCCCGCGACAACGTGCGCGCATTCGCCGAGCGCGACTACGACGCCCTGGTGTCCAACGCCGCCGGCTGCAGCGCCGAGCTTCGCCACTACGGCGAGCTGCTGGAGGACGACCCCGCGGCGGCAGCGCTGGGACAGAAGGTGCGCGACATCTCCGAGTTCCTGTGCGAGATCGGCTTCCAGACGCCCGCGCGGGCAGGCAGCTGGACCGGCTCGGTGGCCTACGACGAGCCCTGCCACCTGCTGCACGCGCAGAAGGTCAGCGACCCGCCCCGGCGCATCCTGCGCAGCATCCCCGGCCTCACTCTGGTGCCGCTGGAGGAGGCGGACGCCTGCTGCGGCAGCGCCGGCGTGTATTCCCTGATGGAACCAGCGCTCAGCCAGCGAATCGGCGATCGCAAGATCGCCGCCATCCGCCGCAGCGGGGCCGACATCGTCGCCACCGGCAACCCGGGGTGCCTGCTCCAGATCGGGGCCGGCGTGCGCGCGGCCGGTCTGCCGACGCAGGTGGTGCACCCGGTGCAGCTGCTGGCCGACGCCTACCGGGTCTCGCGCGCCAGCGGTGCGACGGTGACCGACGCCGGCAACGGAACGGCCGCCGCCAGCGGAACAGTGGAACCCGGCCGGCCGCCTGCCGAGCCGATGGCGGCGGCCCCCCCGGCTGCCGGTCCTACGGGCTGACTTCGATCACGCCGCCGATCATCATCCCCATCGCGCAGCCGAACTTCACCGGACCGCTCTGCTTGGGGAGGTAGGTCACCTCGACGGTCTTGTTGAGCGGCAGCTCGGTCTTGCCCTCCTGGCCGTGGAAGGTGATCTCGTTGGCGCAGGTCTTGTCGGTCTTGCGGGTGATGGCCAGGACCAGCGGCTGGCCGGCCTTGGCGGCGATGTGGCTGGGCACGAAGCCCTCTTCGGTCACCGCCAGGGCGATCTTGCCATCGGGGCTGGGCTGCGCGGGCTGGGCCGCAGCGGGCTTGGCCACCAGCTTGCCCCGGGGAGCCTCGGTGGGCGCGTCCTTCTTGCATGCGGTCAGACCGAGGGCCGCGAGCATCCCTGCAGCGCTGAACAGCGCCGTCCGGAGGTTCAACATACACTGGGTATACTACATGGATGCTGCCGAGCCCGGCCGAGCTGGCGGCGCTGGCCGACAAATACCAGCGGCTGGTTGCGCTGAGGGTGGCCCGGGATGCGGGCGGCCCCGAAGCAACCCGCGAGCAGCTGCGCGATCTGTCCCGTCGTTTCCCCGGATCGCTGCGTGAGCTGGACACCCTGGGGGAGGCCGAGCTGCGCCGCCGGGCTCGCGCCGCCGCCGACGGGGCGAGCGAGCCCTGGATGGCCTGGATCACCGCGTTTCACCGTCTGATGCGGGCCGCCCTGCTGGTCAAGGCCAGCCGCGCGCGCCAGCGGGACGATCGCAACGAGCGCGAGGACGCGGACCTGGCGCAGAGGGTGCGCTCCGAGACCGGCCTGACGATCGATCGAGATCTGCTGCGCGCCTTCGCACGCCCGCCGCAGGGCCGCCTGGCCCCGCTGGTGCTGGCCGAGGTGGCTCGCAGCTTCCAGGTGGAAGCCGAGACGATGCGGACCTGCCTGTTCCCGCGGCGCCGCTGATCAGCGCCCGCTCACTTCGGCATCGCGCAGCTGGTGGTGCCGGCGGCGGGCAGGTAACACTCGCGGACGTAGTCCATCAACATGCGGTCGGTGTTGAAGCGCCAGCCCAGGGTGCGCAGCGACTGCTTCATGCGCGCCACCCAGCCGCGCGGGACGCCGTATTCGTCGCGCTCGTAATAGAGCGGCACCACCTGCTCTTCCAGGGTGCGGTACAGCGACTCGGCGTCGCGGCGGTCCTGCTCTTCCGGCGAGACGTGGGTGGTGCCGTCGCCGATGGCGAAGCCGTTGAGGCCGTCGTAGGCCTCGGACCACCAGCCGTCGAGCACCGACAGGTTCAGCCCACCGTTGAGCAGCACCTTCTGACCGCTGGTGCCGCTGGCCTCTTGCGGGCGCCGGGGCGTGTTCAGCCAAAGGTCCACGCCCTGGACCAGGTGGCGGCCGACGTTGATGTCGTAATCCTCGAGGAACACCACCCGCTGGCGCAGCTCGGGGCTGAGCGAGGCGTGGAACACGATCCGAAGCAGCTCCTGCCCGGGGCGGTCGGCGGGGTGGGCCTTGCCGGCGAAGATCATCTGCACCGGCCGGCGCTGATCGAGCAGGATCCGGCGCAGCCGGTCCAGGTCGCGGAAGATCATGTTGGCCCGCTTGTAGGTGGCGAAGCGCCGGGCAAAGCCGATGGTCAAGGCATCCGGATCCAGCGCCTCGGCGGCCGCCTGCTTCAGCTCGTCGCTGTAGCCGTCCCGCCGGCGCTGCGCGCTCACCTCACGCCGCACGAACTGGACCAGGCTGGCCCGCAAGGTGCGGTGGGTCTCCCACAGCTCGGCGTCGTACACCTTGTCGATGCGCGCCCACATGGTGGGATCGGTCAGGTGCTCGTCCCAGTGGGGCCCGATGTGCTGTCGATACAGCTCCTGCATCGCCGGCGCCAGCCAGGTGCGCACGTGCACGCCGTTGGTCACGTGCCCGATCGGCACCTCGTCCTCGCGGTGGTGGGGCCACAGCACCTGCCACGACTTGCGAGTCACCCGCGCGTGCAGGTTGGAGACGGCGTTGGCGTAGCGGGACATCTTGAAGGCCAGCACGGTCATGCACAGGGCCTCGCGCGGGTCGGCCGGGCGGATGCGGCCCAGGCCCAGGAACTCCTCGCGCGAGATGCCCAGCGACTGCCGGAGCGGCTCGAGGTGCTCGTCCACCAGCTCGGGCGGGAAGCGGTCGTGTCCGGCATCGACCGGGGTGTGGGTGGTGAACACCGTGGACTGGGCCACCTCCTGGGCGGCCACCCAGAAGCTGGCCCCGGTGGCCTCCATGCGCAGCCGGGTGAACTCGAGGGTGGCGAAGGCGCTGTGGCCCTCGTTCAGGTGCAGCAGGCTCCAGTTGATCCCGGCGGCGCGCATGGCCCGGATCCCGCCCACCCCCAGCAGCAGCTCCTGCCGGATCCGGATGCGCTGGTCGCCGTAATACAGACGGGCGGCCAGCTCGCGGTTCTCGGGCGAGTTCTGGGGCACGTCCGTGTCCAGCAGCAGGAGCGGCGTGCGCCCCACGCTCAGCTGCCAGACCTGGGTGAACAGCTTCTCGCTGGCCAGCGGCACCTCGATCAGCGCCGGCTCGCCCTGGGGATTGCGCAGCAGGGAGGCCGGGAAATACTCCATCGGGAAATCGGCGTATTCCGCGTGCTGCTGCCCCTCGCGATCGATCTGCTGGCGGAAGTACGACTCCCGGTAAAACAGTCCCACCCCTACCATGGGCAGGCCCAGGTCCGAGGCGGTCTTCAGGTGATCACCGGCCAGGACACCCAGGCCGCCGCTGTAGATGGGCAAGGACTCGTGCAGCCCGAACTCGGCCGACAGGTAGGCCACCGGCCGCACCCGCAGCGGCGCCGCCTGGGTGGAGGCCCAGGTGACCGCGTTCGGGGACATGTAGGCCCGGAACTCGCGGTGGGCCCGATCCAGGCGCGCGCGCAGGACCGCGTCCCGCCCCAGCACGGCCATCTTCTCGGCCGACAGCGACTTGACCACCCGGAGGGCGTTGTGTTTCGAGCCGCGAAAGCCCTCCGGGTCCAGGTCGCGAAACAGCTTGATTGTTTCCGGATGCCACGACCACCACAGGTTCATCGCCAGCTCGTTCAGCTGGCGCGCGAAGCGATCCTCGGGAGACATGAGGAGGTCGAGTTTACTGCCGCTGCCGCCGCAGAGGAACAGTCGACAGGACATTTCTCCGTCGGGATTGCGGAAGACCTGATTATAATCGACGGCTTCGATGGACCCACAATCACGCCTCCTGGCCCTGGTGATGGCCGGGGGACGCGGCGCCCGCCTGTATCCCCTGACGCTCGAACGAGCCAAGCCCGCCGTGCCGTTCGGGGCGCGCTACCGCATCATCGACTTCGTCCTCTCCAACCTGGTCAACTCGGGGATCCGCGCGATCTACGTCCTGACCCAGTACAAGGCCCAGTCGCTGGTGGAGCACATCCAGCGCACCTGGAGCATGCGCAACTCGTACTCCGACTTCGTGACGGTCGTACCGGCGCAGATGCGGATCGGCGAGTCCTGGTACCGCGGCACCGCCGATTCGGTCTACCAGAACTTCCAGATGGTCGAGGACTACCGACCGGACCTGGTGCTCGTCTTCGGGGCGGACCACGTCTACAAGATGAACGTCCGTCAGATGGTGGACTTCCACAACGACCGCAACGCCGTGGCCACGGTGGCTTGCATCCCCACCCCGCTCAGCGAGGCCTCGAGCTTCGGCATCGTCCAGACCGACGCCGATGGCCGCATCACCGGGTTCCAGGAGAAGCCCGACCGCGACGCCTTCACCATGCCGGGGGACCCCACCCGGGTGCTGGCCTCCATGGGCAACTACATCTTCGCGCCCGGGCCGCTGGCGGCGGCGCTGGTGCGAGACGCAGAGGCGGAATCGCACCACGATTTCGGCCGCAACATCCTGCCGGAAATGATCAAGAGCGGGCGCGTTTACGCCTACGACTTCAGCCAGAATCGCATCCCCGGCGTCACCGACGCCGGCGAGCACGCTTACTGGCGCGACGTCGGCACGATCGAAGCATATTACGAGGCCAACCTCGACCTGAAGAACGTCGTGCCGCACTTCAATCTGTACAACTGGGAATGGCCCATCCTCAGCGCGAACTACCCCGACCCGCCGTCGAAGCTGGTCTTCGACGACAACGAGCGGCGGGGCATGGTGCTGCAGTCGATCCTGGCCGGCGGGTGCATCATCGCCGGTGGCTTCGTCAAGGACTCGCTGCTGGGGCGCAACGTCTTTGTCGGGGAAGGGGCGGAGATCCGCGACTCCGTCCTGCTGGACAACGTGCACGTCGGCCGGCGCGCGCGCATCCAGCGGGCCATCATCGACAAGAACGTGCGGGTGGCCGACGGCGATCACATTGGCCACGACCTGGCCCGTGATGCCATCCGCCACCACGTCAGCGACGGCGGCATCACGGTGGTGGCCAAGGCGCGCGACACCCTCGTCACCCGGTCGCGCGACCTGTGATGGCATCTTCGACGCCGATCGCCCTGGTCATCCACGGACATTTTTATCAGCCTCCGCGGGAGAACCCCTGGACCGACGAGGTCTCCCGCGAGCCCAGCGCCCTGCCCTACCACGACTGGAACGAACGAATCCTGTCCGAGTGTTACCGGGCCAACGCCTTCGCCCGCGTGTACGGCAGCGCGGGCCGGCTGCACACCCTGGTCAACAACTACAGCCACCTGTCGTTCAACATCGGTCCCACCCTGGCGCGCTGGATCGATCGGGTGGACCCGATCACCAGCCGCCGGCAGCGGGAGGGCGACGAGGACCAGCGCCGGGTCCTGGGATCGGGCGGGGCCCTGGCCCAGGTATGGGGGCACCCCATCGCCCCGCTCTGCTCGCCGCGCGATCGCCGCACGCAGATTCGCTGGGGGCTGGACGATTTCGAGCACCGCTTCGGGCGCAAGGCGGAGGGGATCTGGCTGCCGGAAACGGCCGCCGACGCACCCACCCTGGAGGCGCTGATCGAGGCCGGGCTGGCCTACACCATCCTGGCGCCCGAGCAGATCGCGGCGGTCCGCCCCCCGGGAGGGGTCTGGAAGACAGTCACCCGCGACACCGTCGACACCGGCCGGGCCTACCGGTTCGTGCACGGCGACGGCTCGGGGCGGTCCCTGGCCCTGGCGGTGTTCGACGGACCGCTGTCGCGCGAGCTGGCCTTCGGCACCGTCACCCGCGACAGCGAATCGCTGCTGGCGGCGGTGGCGGCCAGCGCGGCCCGCTCCAGCGTGGCCACCCGGCGCCTGGTGCTGGCCGCCTCCGACGGCGAGCTGTACGGGCACCACAAGAAGTTCGCTGACCTGACCCTGGCGCACGTCAACGCGGTGGCGGCCACCGCCCGCGGCCTGGAGGTGACCAACCTGGGCGCGTTCCTGCGCGCCGAACCTCCGGTGTGGGAGGCGGACCTGGCCAAGGGGCCCGGGGGCGAGGGGACCGCCTGGTCCTGTCCCCACGGGCTGGGGCGCTGGCAGCGCGACTGCGGCTGCGCCATGCGCCCACGCGAGGAGAGCGGCTGGAACCAGGCCTGGCGCACGCCGCTGCGGACGGCGCTCGACTTCCTGCGCGACCGCGCGGCCGACTTCTACGCGGATGCGGCCGGCGATCTGCTTTCCGATCCCTGGGCCGCCCGCGACGAGTTCGGCACCGTGCTGGACGCACCCCCCGAGCAGCGGTTGCAGTTCCTGGCCAAGCGGGCGCGGCGCGGGCTGCGTGGCGCCAGCGGCCCGGCGCAGCGGCGCGCGGCGCTGCTGATGGAGATGCAGCGGGCCTGCCTGCTGATGTACGCCAGCTGCGGCTGGTTCTTCGACGACGTGGCCGGCGTCGAGAGCGCGCTGGTCATCCGCCAGGCGGCCTACGCCCTGGATCTCTGGAAGGAGCTGGGCGGCAAGCCCCCCACCGAGGGCGTGCAGGAACGGCTGGCCCAGGCCCGGAGCAACATGCCGGGCGCGGGCACCGGAGCCGATGTCTTCGCGCGCATGTCCGAGCACCGGACCACCGCCGTGCACGCGGTGGCGGCGGTGGCGATGGCCGAGCTGGCGGGAGCGGCGGGAGCGGGGCGAGACCAGACCACCGTACCCGGGTTCCTCATCCACCGGCCCAAGCTGGCCAGCCGCAAGCCCCTGCGCCTGCGCGGGCAGGCCAAGGTCGACCGCGTGCGCACCGGTGACAGCGAGGAGTTGGCCTACGACGCCGTCGCCGCCGGTCCGCTGTCGCTGGAGTGTCGGGTCGGGCGCACCAGCGTGCCGCTGGGCTCGCTGCCCGAGGACATGCGCGAGCCGGTGGTGATGGCCGTGCTGGCCCGCCTGGCGGTGGCCCCGAAGGTGAACGCGCGCGACTGCGCCCGCGCCCTCGAGCTGGCCCGCGTGAGCGGCGGGTCCGGACGCACGGTCGCGCCCGCGCTGCGGCCCGCCTTCCCCGATCTGCTGCGCCGGCTGGTGGCGCACGGAGGCGCCGATCAGGCGGACGCCGAGACCCTGGAGGTGGTGGGCGCGCTGCTCGACGCCGTCCCCGAGGGGGTGCACGACGAAGCCAGGCGCCGGACCGAAGAATGGATCTGGCTGGGCCTCAACGCCGCCCGGGCCCGTGACGCCGCACCGGGGCTGGCGCTGGAAGCGCTGGCCGAACGCCTCGGCTTCGAGCGCGTGCCCGCCCCCCTGCGCGTGCGCCGCTGAGGCCGGACCGCGTGGAGGGTCCTGCTCTCACGGCGGGCGCAGCCGTTCGCAGATCGACGCCACCGCGACCGGGGCGCCTTGCACCAGACGTCCGTCCTGGTACACGGCCTCCGCGACCTTGCCCCCGGTCTCGCTCCACTGCTCCCACTTGCCCCAGAGCTTGCCGCCCTGGTAGTGCCCGAGCAGCCAGCGCTTGCCGTCCGGGTGCCAGCCCTCGAACTGGCCCTCCAGGGCCCCGCCGGCGAACGGACAGCTCTGCTTGCGGTGCCGCGTCCCCGGATAGAGCTCGAGGTAAACGGCCTGCCCCTTGTCGCGCCCGGCGCACCAGAGCGCCTGATCCCCGACCGCTTCTTCCTTGAAACCGGGCGGACAAGTGCGTGGCTTCTGGCAAGCCAGGCCCGCGACCACCACGCTTGCCCCCAGGAGGGCCCCCACGCACAACCTGCCGAGGCGGGTCATCGCTCTAGTTTGCCGGTTTTGCGCGGGGCGCGTCAAGTTTTGAAAATGAAACACCGATGGCCGGCAGCGCGGCGGGCGCCGACTGAACGTTGACTGTTTCGGTTCGGCCGCGTAAGCAAGGGCGTTTTCCCAGAGACAGATGGCAAAAGGAGACCCGAGACGATGAGCATCGATGTCAAACAGCTGCTGGGCGCCGAGGCGGAGACCCTGCTGAGCTACAAGGCCAAGGTCTCGGCAGAGCGCATCCACCTGCCCGGCCCGGACTTCGTGGATCGCGTCTTCTCGGTGACCGATCGCCCCACCCCGGTGCTGCGCAGCTTGCAGCAGCTGTTCGCACACGGCCGGCTGGCCGGCTCGGGCTACCTGTCGATCCTGCCGGTCGACCAGGGAATCGAACATTCGGCCGGCGCCTCGTTCGCGCCGAACCCTGACTACTTCGACCCAGAGAACATCGTCCGCCTGGCCATCGAAGGCGGCTGCAACGCGGTGGCCTCCACCTTCGGCGTGCTGGGTGCGGTGGCGCGCAAATACGCCCACAAGATCCCGTTCATCGTGAAGGTGAACCACAACGAGTTCCTGACCTACCCGAACAAGTTCGATCAGATCCTGTTCGGCACCATCAAGCAGGCAGCCGACATGGGCGCGGTGGCGGTGGGCGCCACCATCTACTTCGGCTCGCCCGAGTCCGGACGACAGATCGTCGAGGTGGCGCAGTCCTTCTACGCCGCCCACCAGCTGGGGCTGGCGACCATCCTCTGGTGCTACACCCGCAACCCGTCCTTCAAGAAGGACAAGGACTACCACACCTCGGCCGACCTGACCGGCCAGGCCAACCACCTGGGCGTCACCATCGAGGCCGACGTGATCAAGCAGAAGCTGCCCACCAACAACGGCGGCTACAAGGCGCTCTCGTCGAAGGAGAACCCCTACGGCAAGACCGACGAGCGCATCTACACCGAGCTGACCACCGATCACCCGATCGATCTCACGCGCTACCAGGTGCTCAACTGCTACATGGGCCGCGCCGGCCTGATCAACAGCGGCGGCGAGTCCAAGGGCGCCAGCGACATGGCCGACGCGGTCAAGACCGCGGTGGTCAACAAGCGCGCCGGCGGCATGGGGCTGATCTCCGGGCGCAAGGCCTTCCAGCGGCCGATCAAGGAAGGCGCCCAGCTGCTGCAGGCCATCCAGGACGTGTACCTGGACCGGTCGGTCACCATCGCCTGATCGCCTTCACCCAGGGGGGCGTTGCCGCCCGGCCGGCTCCGTGCGAATGCCCGGAGTCGCGGGCGGTGAAGTGGGTCTACCTCCGCCAGCCGCTGTAGCGCTCAGGGCACGGTCGAGGTGCCCACCCACCAGACCGAGCCGGTGCCCGTCTGCAGGTCGGCCGGCGTCCCCACCCGGGTGAGCTTGCCGTCGCCGGGATCGATCTTGAACACCACCAGCTTGCCGCCCCCGTTCGGCTTTCGGTTCGGGGCCATGGTGGCCATGGTGTTCGGCTGGGTCCCCGCGATCAGGTAGCTGCCGCTGGCGTCGACGGCGAAATCGCGCGGGTAGCTGAGCGACTCGTCGGTGCTGCTGGTCTTGGTGGCGGCGCCGGTACCCGCGTCGATCGAGAAGGTGAGGATGCTGTTGTCGAAGCGGCTGCCCACGAACAGGAACTTGCCGCCCGGGTGCACCACCAGGTGCGATCCGCCGCCGGCCTCGGTGACGTAGGCCTGGGTGGGGGAGCCGGCGACGGTGAGCTTGCCGCCCGTGCGGTCGTAGCCCAGCGTGATCAGGGTGGCCTGCGCTTCGGTGACGGCGTAGGCGTGCGCTTCTCCGTTGCCGAACGCCAGGTGGCGGGGCGCGCCCGTCACCATGACCGTTGAGGGCGTGTTGGCCATCAGCGCGTTGCCGGTCACCCGGAACTGGGCGATGTGCTGCGGGCCCAGACAGGGTACGAACAGGAAGCCGCCGGTGCTGTCGAAGACCGCCTGGTGACAATTCGAGCCGCCGCCGGTGCCAGCCTGCTTGGTGTCGGCGGGGGCCATCACCATCCCGCTCGCCATCACCGGGTGCAAGGTCACCTGCCCGCCCGTGTAGTGGGCCACCGCCGCCCACTGGCCGTTCGGGTGGAAGGCCACGTGCTCGGCGTTGGCCGCGCCGGTGCTCACTTCGTTGATCGGTGTCAGCGCGCCGGTGGCGGCGTTGAACGAGAACGACGAGAGGTAGGCCGGGCTCTCCTCGGTCACGGTCAGCAGGTACTTCCGGTCGGGGGAGAAGGCGCCGTAAAAGACGTTGTTGCGGCCGTTGGCGGTGGGACCCTTGGTCAACGCGCCGGTGGCGAGATCCAGCTTGAAGCTGGTCAATGTGGCGGCGGCGCCGTAGCCGGTGCTGCTGCTGGTGAAGACGTAGGTGGTGCCGCCGGCATTGCCGGGGGTGTCGATGGAGCCGGCCTGATCCGGTGTGCGGCCCGAGTCGGCACGGCCCCCTCCGCTGCCCGCGGAACCGCCGCTGCCGGACACACCACCGGTGCCCGCGGCACCGCCACCGCTTCCGCCCGTCCCGGGGCTGCCGCCTCGCCCCCCGGCGGCCGCGGAGCCGCCGGCACCTCCTTGCGGTCCGGTGTTCGATTTCGCGGGACAGGCAGAAAGAAGGGAGATCAGCGTCACAAGGCGTAGGCTTCGCATGCGCGTCCTGGCGCGTCTTTTACCACCGCTCGGTGGAAAGTCGGTGTCAGGTCCGGTCGTCGGGCCTGTGCTTTCGGTTCTTCGGGGTCAATCCAGCCGCGCGAGCACGGCGAATTCGTTGTGGTGGTGGGGCAAGTGCTTGAGGCGCAGGTAGGACCAGCCGAACCGGCCGAGACGGCGGCGGGCCTCGGTGATCATCCGGTCGTCGTCGCGGCCCTTGAGCTTCACGGTGGCGACCAGACGGCGGCACCAGCGCGCGCGCATCCAGGCCTCGCACAGGTCGAGGGTGCGCTCGGGGCGCGCGATGACGTCGCACAGGAGCCAGTCCACGGGAGCGGCGGGGCGGTGGCTGAAGGCGTCGCCGATCCGGGAGGTCAGGCGCGGATGGCCGGCGGCGGGGGGCTCCAGCAGTGCGCGATCGATGGCGACCACGGAGGCGCCGCGCTGGAGGACGTTCCAGGCCCAGCCGCCGGGCGAGCCGCCCAGGTCCACGCAGACCTCGCCGGTGGTCGGTGCGCTGCCCATCCAGGCGAATGCTTCGACCAGCTTGCGGTAAGCGCGCGAGGGGGCGCGGGGATCGTCGGTGATCGGGGGCCGGCCTCCGGGCCAGGGGGCCAGGTCCAGGCCGCCGGTGGGGAGCGGTCGCGGAGCGGCGGCGGAGACCAGCAGCGAGGTCCGGCCCACCAGGACCAGCTGAACCAGCACCGCGCCGCCCAGGTCGGGCAGCTCCGGCCAGGCCACGTGCCGCCGGTGCAGCTTCCGACGCCGCTCGCGCAGCAGCAGCAGGAAGGTCTGGCCCAGCAGATCCGCGCGACTGGCCAGCGAGCGGTAGGCGCGGGCATCGGGGACGTAGGCGTGCAGGGTGAAGGGAGCGTCGGAGGATTCCAGCGCCTCTGCCACCACGGCGTCCGCGGCCTCGGCGAGCGCGCGCACCGAATCACCGTGCACCTGCACCGCCGCCGGGAGCTGTTGCAGGGCGAACACCGGGTCGCTGGCTGGCAGCGGCGAGCGGCTGGAGAGCACCGCCGGCCAGCGGGGGCCGTCGGCGGCGGCGCCCAGCTCGAAGGCGAGGGCCGGCTCCATCCCCAGCGCCGTGATGAATGGATGGACCCGCGGGCCGGGGTCCGGCCGCGCGGTCACGATGCCGGACGTCCGCGGAGGCGCCGCACCCGGCGGGCCAGGTCGACGGTGGCCGGATCGACAGAGCCGGCGGCCGTGCGCTGGGCGAGGACCTCTTTCAGCGAGGCCACCAGGATCCCGCCATCGGTGTCGACGACCAGGGCCAGCGCCTCGTCCAGGGCGGCCGGGTCACCGGTGCACTGGATGGCGACCTCGACCATCCTGTCGGCCAGAGCGTCGGGGGTGAGGTCGCCGGATTGCCAGCGGGTCTCGATCAGCCGGACCGCCGTCTTGACGAAGCTGGGATCGGCGTCCTGGGCCAGGCGGTAGGCGTACAGCGCCGCTGGGTCGTCGTCCAGCTTGTCGCGCAGCAGGTCGCCCCGACGGACCAGGGCCTCGGCGCGCGCGCGCGGGTCCTGGAGAGCGCGGGCCAGGCCGCCCAGGGCATCGGCCGCTTGCCGGTACTGGCCCAGGCGTTCGTACAGATCGGCCAGCGACGCCCAGTAGGCGGCGCGATCGGGATGGGCACCGGTCAGGTGCTCGAGCTGGGTCCGCGCGGCTTCCCCGTCGCCGGCGCGCAGCTGCACCTCGACCAGCATCTCGCGCGCGGTCAGGTCGTCCGGATCGAGCGCCAGCAGCTCCTCCAGGCCGGCGCGGGCACGGTCGGGCGCACCCGCGTGCAGGGCGGCGGTGGCCCGCCGGAGGGCCAGCCGCTCGCCCGGGATCAATGGCTGCCAGCCCGCGCCGCTGGCGAGGCGGTCGAGGTGCTCAGCCGCCTCGGCCCAGCGCTGGCCCTGCTCGGCCAGATCCGCCAGCAGGAGCAATGCCTCCGGATGACCGGGTATCACGCGCAGGGCGGCCTGCAGATCGCCCGCCGCTTCTTCACCGAGGCCGCGCTGCAGGCGGACGCGCGCGCGCGACACCAGCTGGGCGGCGCGCATGGCCGGGTCGGTATCCACGGCCAGGGCCCGTCCCAGCTCCTCCTCCGCCGCCGCCCAGTCCTGCCGTTGCTCGGCCGCCGCCGCCAGGGCCATGTGCACGCGGATGCGAGGCGCACCATCCAGCTGGGGAACGCGCTCGAGCAGCGCGCGCATGCGTTCCAGCCGCTCGGCCGGCTGGGGCAGGCGGTCGTACAGGTTGAGCAGCGCCTCGACCAGCAACGGATCGCGGTGATCGGCCTGGGCCGCGTCTTCCAGCACCGTCAGGGCCAGCCGCGGCTCCACCGCGGCGTTCTCGGCCAGGCCGCTCAAGGTCCGGCCGAGGTCGACGCCCCGACGGTCCAGGCCGGTCTGGCGGTACAGCAGCGCGAGGGTGGCGAACGCCTCCGCCGCCCGCGCCGGCTGACTGTGCAGCAGCTCGAACAGCGCCAGCAGGACCTCCGCCGAGTGCGGTCGGGCGGTCAGCACCCGCCGCAGCACCGCCTCGATCCGCTCGCTGGCCGCGCCCGTGTCCTGCAGCAGGACCTGCAGCTCCAGCCCGAGGGCCTCCGGATCCAGGTCGCCGGCGTCGGCGGGGTCCACCGCCCGCTCCAGGAGGCGTTCCAGCGGCTCGACCAGCTCGCCGCGCTGGCCCTCCCGGCGGAAGATCTCCGCCAGGCGCAGCAGCGCCGCCGTGTCGCCCGGCGATGCCTCGAGCAAGCTGCGGTACACGGCCACCGCCTCGTCGCCGCGGCCGGTCCGCTCCAGCACGCCTCCCAGCGCGCGGGCCGCCTCCCGCACCAGGGTCGGCGTGGCGGCGCACGCGCGGCGGCGCTCGAGCAGCACCACCAGCTGGTCGGTCTGGCCGAACGCCTCCATCACGTCCACCAGCACCTCGACCGGTGCGCCCCGCTCCGGCTCGCCTGACAGCGCCTCCTGCAGGTGGCGGTTCGCGTTGCCCACCTCGCCCAGCAGCCGCGCCGACTGGGCCAGGCGGACGTGCGCCTCCGCTGCCCAGGTGGCGATGGACCCATCGGCAGAGCCACGCTGCTGGGCCGCGATCACGCGCTCGTACTGGACCAGGCTGTCCTCCAGCCGGCCCGCCTGCCACAGCACCCGGCCCAGGCCCACCGCCGCCCGCGGGTCTTCGGGGTCCTGGTCCTGCAGACCCTCGTACAGGTGCAGGGCCTCGTCCAGACGGCCGCCCCGGCGGACCAGCACCTCGGCCAAGCGATGGCGGATGGTGCGCGCCGGCGGCGGCTCGATCGCCAGCAGCCGCCGCAGCAGCTCTTCCAGGCGCGGCCACTGGCGGGCCTGCTCGGCCGCCCCGGCCAGGCCCAGCAGCGCGCTGCGGTTGTCGGGATCCAGCGCCAGGGCGCGCTCGAACAGGGGCAGCGCGGTCGTGAACGAGCGCAAGCGATCGCGCTCCAGCTCGGCCGCCTCGGCCAGACGGGCGGCGCGCTCCCGCGGCTCGTCCGATACGCGGGCGTCCTCCGCCCATCCCAGCAGGCCAGCCCGGACCGCGGCGACGTCGCCCCGGTCGAGCGCGCACTTGACCAGCGTGCGCCAGGCCGCGGCGGCGGTCTCGGCGTCGGGCAAGCTGTCCAGGACCCGGCGCGAGAGGGTCTCGGAGGCGTCGCGGTCTCCTTGCCGCAGCCGCAGAGCCGCCAGCCGGTTGGCCAGCTGGGCCACCGGCAGCGGCTCGCCCGCGGCCACGTCGGCCGCCAGCAGCCCGTCGATGGCCGCGGCCGCCGACCGCAGCAGATCGGCGTTGTCCAGCCGCTCGGCCAGCTCGGCCAGCTCCAGCGCGCAGCGGGCGGCGGCATTGTCCCCGGT
>JBKPRZ010000617.1:0-11755 GCA_046734815.1 Myxococcota bacterium
GTCCTGCACGTCGGCCACGCCCCAGGCGCCGTCCAGGGCCTGCCGGTAGCGGCGGCCGTAGCCGCTGCTGCCCCGGTAGTTCACGTCCAGCACCGCGAAGCCGCGGGTGGTCCAGAACTGCACCGCCGGGCCGAACACCGGCGCGCTGGCCGCGGTGGGACCGCCATGCACGAAGAGCAGCAGCGGCGGTTTCTCGCCGGGCAGCGGCCGGGCCCGCGGGTTGCGGGGCGGGTAGAAGAAGCCGTGGGCGGTGTCGCCCGCGGTGGTGGGGAACGAGACTGTCTCGGGCGCCGAGACGAAGGCCGGGTCGAGATCGAGGTCGAAAGCCTGGCGCACCACCGTGGTGTCGCCGCTGCGTGGGTCCAGCTGTACCACCGCGGCCGGGCGGTCGGGGAATCCGGCCAGCAGGGCCACCCGGCCCCCCTGCGCCGACAGGTGGCCGATGGACGTCAGGTCCGACGGCACCGGCAGCACCGTGCCCGCGGCCAGGTCGTACAGGATCGCGCGGGTACGGCCGCGTTCGGTGGCGGCGGCGATGACCGTGCCGGCGTCGAGAAAGTCCCAGGTACCGCTGCCCAGCTGCCACAGCGGTCCGCCCAGCTCGGCGTCGAGCGTGAAGATCGGGCCGGCGCCGTCTACACCGGCGCGCCAGAGGTTCCAGAAACCGGTGGCCTCGTGCAGGAACCAGAGCGCGCCGTCGGGGCCGAAGCGGGGCTGCTGGGCCGAGGCGGTGGCGTCGCCGGCGACCAGGCGGGCGGGGCCCGGGCGGCCGGCGTCGTCCAGCTCGGCGAGATGGAGCGCGGCGGCGTCCCAGGGCATGTAGGGGTGGTTCCAGGACAGCCAGGCGAGCCGACGGCCGTCGGGGCTGGGCGTGGGCGAGGCGTAGAAGTCCGCCCCGCGCACCAGCACCTCCACGGCGCCGGTGCCGCGGTCGATGGCCACCAGCAGGTTCTCCGGTTCGCGCAGGGATGGGGCGAAGCGCTCGGCGACCGCCAGCAGGCGCGGGCGGGCGGGGTCGATCACCAGGTCGGCGAAGCGCCAGGTGCCCGCCTCGGACGGGGTGGTGGCGGTGAGGGCCACCGGCGGCTGGCCCGGGCGCTGCCGGTAGACCACCTGGTCGGCGAAGTGGACGAAGAAGATCTCCGGGCCGTCCGCGCCCACCGACACCGCATGGGCGCCGCCACCGTATTCGTGCACCCGCGAGCGCGCGTTGAAGGGCGGCGGGTTGATGTCGGTCTCGCTGCCGTCGGGCCGCCGCTGCACGATGACCGTGCGGCCGCCTTCGCCCGGGCGGCCCTCCAGCCAGAACAGCGAGCCCTCCGCGGTCAGCAGCGGGCTGGACAGCCGGAGGGTGGCGCGCGCCAGATCATCGGGCGCCAGCGGCGAGGGCCAGTGGCCGCAGGGCTGCGGTTTCGGTGTCTCGGCGTCGTCAGACGGCAGCAAGCGGGAATCGTACCGCGAAACAGGCCCCGCCACCCTCGGCGTCGCTGTACTCGACCGAGCCGCCGTGGGCCAGGGCCAGGGTGCGCACCACCGCCAGGCCCAGCCCCAGGCCGCTGATCTCGGCCCGGCGCGTGTGCCGCGAGAACGGCAGGAAGATGCCCCCCCGGTCGCCGGTGGGGATGCCGGGCCCGTGGTCACGTACGGTCAGCACCGCCGCATCGGGGTCGGAAGTCACACCCACCTCGATCCGCCGGTCGGAGCAGCCGCGCGAATATTTCTCGGCGTTGTCGACCAGGTTGCGCACCATCTGATGAACCGCGTCCTTGTCGAACTCCACCGGCGGCAGGTCGGATTCGATGCGCAGCACCAGGTCGGCGTCCATCCGTTCGACGATCGGCTGCACCAGGGTCAGAGCCTCGCGCACCGCCTGGCCCAGGTCGCCCGGTTCGGTGTGGATGCGCAGCAGCTTCTGATCCACCTGGGTGTAGCTGAAGACGTTCGAGACCAGGCGGGTCAGGCGTTCGGCCTCGTCGGTGATGCGCCCGGCATATTCGGTGACCCGCTTGGGGTTGCCCAGCGACAGGGCGAGCATCTCGCCGTGCAGGCGGATGCCGGCCAGAGGGGTGCGCAGCTCGTGGGCCGCCGCGGCGGCGAAGCGCGAGCGTTCCTCGGCCAGCCGTTCGGACCGGCGGATCAGCACCACCAGGCAGAACCCGGCCAGCATGGCGCCCAGCACGCCACCGAAATAGGACTGGTGGAACTGCCGGCTCAGCTCGGCGGCGCGACGGGCGGCCTTCTCGATGCGCGGCCCCGGCTCGATCTCGATGTGCCAGGTGGCGCCCAGGATGGGCACCCGGGCCGATGTCTCGGCCCGCGGCTCGCCGGGGACCAGCTTGGCGGGAGAGCCGGATTCCAGCAGCCAGTGCTCGAGGCCGTTGCCGTCCACCGCGAAGCCCTGCACGAAGGTCTCGTTGCTGGTGATCACCTGCCGGACCGCCACCAGCGCCGGCTGGCCCTGCCACGAGCCGGTCCGCCAGTTGAACGGGGTCACCTGCGCGGCCTCCTCGTCGTTGCGCGCCGGCTCGGGCGCGGTGGCGGAGGTGGCAGGCAAGGGGGCCAGGCTGCCGTGGGCGTGGGTCAGAAGCGGCGTGCCGCCGAACGGCGCGGGGCGCGGGTTGGCGGTGGTGGGATCGGCGAAATCGATCGACTGCACGTCCACCCAGGGCTCGGGGCTGGTGATGTGGCCCTGGGCGTCCAGCAGGAAGTGGGCGGCCACCAGCTTGTGGCGCTTGCCCCGGTACAGCGGCGACTTGCGCACGCGCGGGTCCCCGCAGGACTCGCCGCGCGAGATGAACTCGCGCCAGTAGTGGACGTAGGGACGGTTGCTCTCGGAGTCGAGCAGCTCCTCCAGGCTCACCGCCAGCTGGGCGGCCATCCGCTCGGCCGAGGAGGAGGACTCGTGCCGGGCGGCCTCCATCAGCTGCGCGGCCTCGCGGTCCATCTGGCGGGCGCCCAGCAGGTACCAGGCCCCCGCCGGGATCGACACCGCCGCCCCGGTCAGGGCGATGGCCCAGCTGGTGTGGAAACGCTTCACCGCGACCCCCAGGCGTAGCCCACGCCCTTGACCGTGCTGACGATCCGCGGGGCGCTGGCGTCGCGCTCGATCTTCTGGCGCAGGTTCGCGATGGTCATGTCGACCGTGCGCGTCTGCAGGTTCGAGGAGGCGCCCCAGGCCTTCTCCAGCAGCTCGCCCCGGGTCATGGCCCGCACCCGGTTCTGGTAAAGCAGCCGCAGGATGCGCACCTCGCGCGCGGTCAGCGGGACCGTCTGGCCGTCCCGGGTGGCGGTGCAGCGGCCCAGATCGATCAGGCACTGGTCGATCTCAACCTGCTCGGGCACGGGGGTGGGGCTGTCGCGGCGGAAGCGGCGCCCCAGCGCATCGATGCGGGCCAGCAACTCGCGGGCGGCGAACGGCTTGGTGACGTAGTCGTCGGCGCCGGTGCTCAGCCCCTCGACCTTGTCGTCCTCGCGGGCGCGCGCGGTGAGCATCAGGATCAGCAGCTCGGGCCGGGCCATGCGCAGGCGGCGGCAGACCTCCAGGCCGTCCAGCCCCGGCAGCGCCAGGTCCAGCAAGACCAGGTCGATCTCCGGGGACACGCCACGGGCCACGGCATCCAGACCATTTTCGACCGGCTCGACCAGGTGTCCGGCGCCCTCGAGCAGGTCGCCGAGACCGTGGCGGAGCGTCGGCTCGTCTTCCACCAGCAGGACTCGCACGATTACCTAGACCGGCAAGGCTATCAGTTTCTCGGCGGCCGTGCGACATGTCCGCCCGCGTAAAAGGTGGGTAAAAGCGCCGGCGCGTCGGGATCGGACGCGGTCTGCGCGATCGGGCATTCGGTTAATCTCCGCCGCCGATGCCCACCCTCAGACGACTGGTGTTCGCGATGGTGACGCTGCTGGCCGCGCGTGCGTCGGCGGCGGAAGACCTGGCGCGCTGGCGCTACCACAAGGTCATCCGGCTGGACACGACCCGCCAGGGAGCGAACGTCCGCCGAGACGTGAAGGCCTTCCCGGTGGCAGTCCGGCTGGACGGCTCGAACTTCGATTTTTCGCAGGCCAAGTCGGACGGATCCGATCTGCGCTTCTCGCGGACGCCGGGGGGCGAGCCGCTGCCGCACGCGGTGGAGTACTGGGACAAGGACGGCCAGGCCGCCGCGCTGTGGGTCAAGCTGGACGTGGTCAAGGCAAACAGCCGCGCGCAGTCCTTCGTCATGCACTGGGGCAACGCCGATGCGGGCGATGCCGGCGACGCGCGCGTGGTGTTCGAGGCCAAGGAGGGCTTCGTCGGCGTCTACCACCTGAACGAGGAGGGCAACAGCGCCGAGGGCGGCTACCACGACGCCACCGCCAACCAGGCCCACATGACCGGGGTGAATCTGAAGCCGGGGTCGCGGGTGGACGGGCGGATCGGCAAGGGGCTGCTGCTCACCTACGCGCAGGCGCAGTGGGTGAAGCTGGATCACCCGAAGAAGAAGCGGATGTTCGATCTGACCACCCGGGGGACATTCTCGATCTGGGCGCGCGCCAACAGCTATCAGAACAAGGGCAACGAGAAGCAGCGGGCGCTGCCCGGGTACGAGACCATGTTCGCCAAGGGCGACAACTCGTGGCGGCTGCAGAAGTTCGGCATCCGCGACTGGCACAAGCCGCCCGCCGACCTGATCGAGATGTGTGTCGAGCAGCCGCCCAGCGGCGATCTGTGCGTGGTGGGCAAGACCGACATGGTGCCGGGCCGCTGGTTCCACGTGGTGGCGGTGCACGACTTTCCCAAGGCGAAGATCTACGTCAACGGGGCGCTGGAGAAGGAGTCGACCTTCGAGGTCAACTGGGTCTCGGGCGACCACCCGGTGGGCATCGGCAACCAGTCGCAGTTCCCGGACAAGGGGCGGCAGTGGGACGGGCTGCTCGACGAGGCGCGGGTGCTGAACGTTCCCAAGGACGAGCACTGGATCAAGCTGGACTACGAGAGCCAGCGCGAAGGTTCGAAGCTGCTGAGCTTCGGCAAGACGGTCGAGCGGTCGTCGTCGTGAGGGGGCGGCCGGCGTGAAACGGCGGGAGCTGCTTTCGGGCGCGGGCGCGCTGGGCGCTGCCCTGATGGGGCGCGATCGGGCGCGCGCGCAGGCAGGGGGCGGCGGGGCCAAGGCGGCGCCCAGCGACCGCATCCGGGTGGGGGCCATCGGCGTGGGGGCCTTCGGGACCGTCGACCTGAAGGACTTTCTGGCCAACGACGACGTGCAGGTGGTGGCGGTCTGCGACGTGTTCAAGGAGAACCTGGAAAAGGCGGTGGCGCTGACCGGCGGCAAGGCGCGGGCCCACGCCGACTACCGGCGCGTGCTCGACGACAAGGAGGTGGACGCGGTGGTGATCGCCACGCCCGAGCAGTGGCACGCAATCATGTGCATCGACGCCTGCGACGCCGGCAAGGACGTGTACGTCGAGAAGCCCTGCTCGCACCACATCCGCGACGGACAGCTGATGGTCGAGGCGGCCCGGCGCAAGAACCGGGTGGTGCAGGTGGGCTCGCAGCAGCGCTCGGGGGCCCACTTCCAGCGGGCGGTCCGCTACATCCAGGAGGGCCGCCTGGGCGAGGTCCATTACGCCACCTGCTGGAACCACTCGCCCCGGCCCGAGCCGCGGCCCAAGGTGACAGGTGGGCCGCCGCCCGGCATGGACTGGGACATGTGGCTGGGGCCGGCGGCGAAGCTGCCCTACGACGAGGTCATGACCCACGGCCGCAACCGCTACTTCGAGCTGCACGGCGGGATGCTGACCGAGTGGGGCTGCCACCTGGCCGACGTGGTGCTCTGGGCGATGAAGGTGACCGGGCCCGAGACGGTGAGCGCCTCGGGCGGTCAGTTCTTCCGCCGCGAGGGCGACATCCCCGACACCTTGCAGGTGACCTACCGTTACCCGAAGTTCCTGTTTCACTACTCGGTGCTCAGCCACAACAGCTACGGGCTGAACGGGGACGTGGGGGCGGCCCGCTTCGGCAGCTACGGGATGCAGTTCCACGGCACCAAGGGGACGTTGTTCATCGACCGCGGCGGGTTCCGCATCACCCCCCAGACCGTCCGCCACGAGGAGCCCAACCAGCCCCCGCCCATCCCCACCACCGACAGCCGGCAGCCGGGTTTTTATTACACCACCGAGGTGTTGCCCGAGCAGTCGGACAGCTCGCAGCAACACGGGCCCCACGTGCGCAACTTCCTGGACTGCGTGAAGAGCCGCAAGCGGCCCAACGCCGACATCGAGACGGCGATGCACACCAACACCGTTTGCCGGCTGGGCAACATCGCCTACCGGGTGGGTCGCACCCTGCACTGGGACGCGGCCCGGCAGCAGATCATCGGGGACGCCCAGGCCAGCAAGCTGGCCCTGGGGACCTATCGTTCGCCCTGGAGACCCAGGGGTCTGTGAGGACCAACGTGCGCAACGGACTTTTCTCTCTGATGGTGCTGGTGCTGACGGCGTGTGGGGGGAACGGCAAGGCCGGTGGAAGGACCATCAGCTTTTCCCGGCGGCAGCTGATCGTGAACCCCAACGAGAGCGCGGCGGTGGGTGATCTGAACAAGGACGGCAAGGTGGACATCGTCTACGGGCCGTACTGGTTCGCCGGCCCGGACTTCGTGCCCCGCACCTTCCGCCCCAGCCACGTGTCGGCGGATTTCGTCCGCACCAACAGCGATTTCATCTACGACGTCGACAAGGACGGCTGGCCCGACATCCTGGCCGGCGGCTGGAACGAAGACGGCATCTACTGGTACAAGAATCCCGGCAACGGCCCGCAGGAGCGCAAGGCGCCCTGGGAGATGCACCTGCCCTGGAAGGCGTCGCTGCTGGCCAAGACCGGCGGCAACATGGAGATGTTCGCGCTGCACGACTTCGACGGCGACGGGGTGCCCGAGCTGTACGGGGCCTGCTACCGCAAGGAGCGGCCGCAGCAGGTGTGGCGCTGGAGCAAGGCCGCCGACGGCTCGCCGGCGCTGGAGCCGTTCGTGCTGGGCGCGGAGGGCGGCGGTCATGGCTTTGCCTTCGGCGACGTGAACGGCGACGGGCGCGAGGACGTGTTGACCGAGGTGGGCTGGTACGAGCGGCCGGAGGGGGACATCTGGGCCCGGCCCTGGAAGCTGCACGCCGAGACGGCGCTGCCTCACCCCAGCTGCCCGTTCGTGGTCAAGGATCTGAACAAGGACGGGCGCCTGGACATCGTCTTCGGGCGCGGGCACAACGTGGGCCTTTACTGGTGGGAGCAGGAGGCGCCGAAGGCCGACGGGACCACGGTCTGGAAGAAACACGTGATCGACGAGTCCTGGTCGCAGGCGCACGCGCTGCGGTTCGCCGACCTGGACGGCGACGGCGAGGAGGAGCTGATCGCCGGCAAGTGCATCTGGGCGCACAACGGCGGCGACCCGGGCGCGGGCGAGCCGCCGGCCATCTACTACTACAGCTGGGACCGCAAGGCGGGGACGTTCACCCGACACACCATCGCCGACAAGGGCGAGAACATCGCGCTGGGCCGCCAGTACGAGGTGGTGGACCTGAACGGTGACGGCCGTCTCGATCTGACCGCGCCCAGCAAGCTGGGGCTGTGGGTCCTGCTCAACCAGGGAGTCAATTGATGTTCTCGCGGCGCGGCTGGCGTATGATCGGGCCATGAAGCGCCTCAAGATCGCCGCGGCCTGCGTTCTGGCCGTGTTCGTCCTGACAGGAGTCTGGCAGGGCAGCCACTGGTTCCTGCGCTGGCGGGCGGCCGGGCCGCAGTGGCTGGTCAACCAGGTGTGGATCGAGCGGATGCCGCGCGACGAGCGCGACATGTTCTTCCAGCTGCTGATGGTCGAGCACGAGGACCGACGCATCGGCGTCACCGGACGGTCCTCGCGCTGGCGCAGCCACTTCGATCTGTTCCAGTGGAACGTGCGCGACGACGTGGTCAACGCCCTGTTCCCCCAGGACAACCGCCGGCTGAGCATGAAGGCGCGCACCTGGGCCTGCCAGGGGGAGGCGCCCAGGCCCTTCGAGCTGTGCCTGGAGCTGCGCGGTCAGCGCCAGACCTTCAAGCTGTATTCGCGCAAGGACTGGGTGATCCGCCCGGGCCAGGAGCCGCCCGCCGACCTGAAGGCGCTGGCGCCGGCTCTGGGCGCCGTCGACAGGACGCCGGCGCAAGCGCTGCCCGCCGCGGGAACCGGCGACGACGGCATCAGCCTGATCGAGTGACGCGCCCGCGGGCGGTGCCCGCGATACCGCCTCCGCTCTCCGGTGTTCTTGCTGGGCGAGCTCGCTTTCAGTCGCGTGGGAACGCGACGCCCAACATCGGAGGCAGATACATGACCACATCGGGAATCCGGGCGGCGCTGGCCGTCGGAGCCGCCCTGCTGGCGGCGGCATGCGATCAGATGGGCGCGGGCCCGCAGCCGGAGAAGCCGGCGGCGGAGAAGCCGGCCGACAAGGCGGCGGAGAAGGTCGTCGTCAAGCCGACCGACGGCAGCGAGGTGTACAAGATCCCGCTGGGTGATTCGCCCGCCCGCGGGGGCAAGGCGCCCAAGGTAACCCTGATCGCCTTCAGCGAGTTCCAGTGCCCGTTCTGCGCGCGCGCGGCCAGCACCGCCCTGGAAGAGGTGGCGAAGAGCTACGGCGACGACCTGCGGGTGGTGTTCAAGCACCGTCCCCTGGCGTTCCACGACCGGGCCCTGCCGGCGGCGCTGGCCGCCGAGGCGGCGGGCGAGCAGGGCAAGTTCTGGGAGATGCACGACAAGCTGTTTAGCGGGCACTGCGGGGTCAACCCGCGTCCCGACTGCAACCAGCAGAAGGTGCTGGACCCGGCGACTCTGGAGAAATACGCCACCGAGCTGGGGCTGGACCTCTCCCGCTGGAAAGCGGCCATGGCGGGGAGCCGGGCCAAGAGCCGGGTGGACGCGGACCAGAAGCTGGCCGATCAGTTCGGGGTGCGGGGCACGCCCACGTTCTTCGTCAACGGGCGGGCGCTGGTGGGTGCGCAGCCCGCCGAGCGCTTCCGCAGCCTGATCGACGAGGAGATCAAGAAGGCGGACCAGAAGCTGGCGGCGGGCGTCTCCCGGGCGGCGCTGTACGACGAGCTGACCCGCGGCGGGCTGGACAAGCGTGACGGCGGGCCAAGCGGGCCCATGGTCAAGGGCCCGGGTTGCGCCGGCGGCGGGCCGGGCTGTGCCGGTGGCGGCGGGGCCGCGATGGTGCCGGAGGTGGACGGCAAGGTCTATACCGTCGAGGTGGGCGGGGCGCCGGCGCGCGGGCCGCGGGACGCGGCCATCACCGTCGCGCTGTTCTCGGACTTCCAGTGCCCGTTCTGCAGCCGGGTGGAACCGACATTGACCGCGCTGGAGAAGGAGTACCCGGGCAAGGTGCGGGTGGTGTGGAAGAACTTCCCGCTGCCCTTCCACGAGTCGGCCCGGAGCGCGGCGCTGGCGGCGCACGCGGCGGGGGAGCAGGGCAAGTTCTGGGAGATGCACGACAAGCTGATCCAGAACCAGCAGGCCCTGGCGGCGGAGAACCTGGAAAAATACGCCCAGGAGCTGGGACTGGACCTCGCTCGGTGGAAGGGGGCGATGGGCAGCGCGGCCACCGCGCAGCTGGTGGACGCGGACATGAAGCAGGGGCAGAACCTGGGGATCAACGGCACGCCCTCGATGTTCATCAACGGGCGCAAGGTGGTGGGCGCGCGCCCGCTGGCTGACCTCAAGACGATCATCGACGAGGAGCTGGCCAAAGTGGGGTCGGCGTCGGGCAAGCGGCGCTGATCGCAGGGGCGCCAGGGCCGCTGCTCGTCGGCGGCCCTGGCGTCGATCAGCCCGGCTGGGGGCAGGTGCGGGCGGTGAGGTTGCGCCGGGCGATCGCCTTCCAGCGCTCGAGCGTGAACAGCGGGCCGCGGGTGATCAGCCAGACGTCGGTGAGCAGGTCGCGGATGCAAGGGTCCTCGACCAGGTTCTGGCCGCGCTCGACGCTGAGGGCGTAGCCGTCCGGCAGCGGGCGCAGCAGGTGCCCGGGGCGCCAGTCGCCGCGCGGGCTGAAGCGGATGCGCGCGAGGAGGGGATCGGTCAGAGCGTAGGGGTCGATGAGGTGCACGCCCGGCCCGGCGGCGAAGCCGCCCATGCCCACCAGCGAGCTGACCACGACCTTCTTGCCGGCGGCCTGCAGCTTGGCGCCTTCCAGGAAGTAGGGGTGGCGCTTGAACTTCTTGACCCGCATGTTCTGGGCGATGCCGGTGTGCTCGACGTAGCAGGCGCGTTCGTCGACCACGCCCGAGGTCGGGACCGGGCACTGGGTCGCCACGTCGACGGGAACCGGCAGCAGCAGGCGCTGGCCCGCGAACAGGGCGACGATGGCCAGGGCCAGGGCGCCGCGCGGGTGCAGCTGCACGGTGACCGACAGCAGCAGCGCCGCCAGCAGGAAGGGGGCGGTGAGGAAGCGACCGGACATGAAGTCGCCGCCGATCCAGCAGATGTACAGCAGGTAGCTGGCCAGGCCTGCCGCGAAGGCCAGCGAGGTGCGCGAGCGCGGCCGCGCCCAGATCGCGCCCACGATGGCCAGCGCAATGGCGGGCAGCACCAGCAGGTCGGTGAGCACGCTGTCGACCAGGTAGGTGAGGCCCTGGGCCAGCAACATGTCGCGCCCGATCGACACGTTCAGCTTGGCGTAAGCGGTGTTGGGGTAGGCGAAGCCGTAATACACGACGGCGAACACCAGCCAGGTGACCAGCGGAGCGAGACCCAGGGCCACCGACCGCCAGACCACCGGCCGGCGCCAGACGCTGAGCACCAGCATCGGAAGGACCAGCAGGGCGTGGTCCATCCGGTTGAGGACCACCAGCGCGCCCAGCAGCCACAGCCGGGCCAGCGATACCGGTTCCTTGATCGCGGTCACGAAGAACAGCGCCAGCAGCAGGTGGGCCAGCGGGTTCTCCAGGCCGCTGGTCGAGAAGCTGATGAAGCTGAACGAGGTGGACAGCAGCAGGAGGATCCAGACCGTCGGCCAGCCGCCCCGGTGCAGCCGCCACAGGGTGACCACCAGGGCCAGGCTGCACGCCAGGCTGAGCAGGATGGCCGTGCCGTAGACGTCGCCGGTCACCCGCAGGGGGACGGCCATCAGCAGGGTCCAGAGCGGGTTGGTGAAGGCCTGCACCCGCTCGCCCACGTTCGAGACCAGGCCGTGCCCGGTCATGAGGTTGTCGACGGCGTGGAAGCTGATGAAGGCGTCGTCGGACAGCCAGCCGAACCGGGTGACGATGCCCAGGAACAGCACCGCAGCGATGGCGGAGGCGGTGGTGGCGGGGGCGGGCCGCTCGCGGTCGCGGTCCTTGTCCCGCTCGGGGAAGTTCACCACCGGCATGGCCGCGCTCCGCCGCACGGCGGACTGGCTCGCGCGCGCGGGCGGAGGTGATCCTGGTGGAGCGCTGGCCATCAGGGCCGGCACCTTAGCAACCAAACGCCCGCCCCGGAAGCGAAGCGTTCAGCGGCGGCGGCGCAGGGCGAGAGCGAGCAGGAGCAGCGCCGCGAACCAGGGCGCAGGCGCGGGCGCAGCGGCCGTGCGGCAGCTGCAACCGCCGCCGCCGCCGGTTCCGACGGGGGTGGTCGAGTCGATGCGGGCTGCATCGCGCGGCCCATCGGCGGCCGCCGCGTCCGCGACCAGCGGGCCGTCGGGGCTCCGGGCGTCCGTCGCCGGGCCGTCGGACCCGCCCGGGGCGTCGGCCACCGCGTCCGCCGGCGCGTCGGGCGCGGCG
>JBKPRZ010000618.1:0-11069 GCA_046734815.1 Myxococcota bacterium
CGCTCTGGGCGCGCTGCTGGTGGGGGTCAGCCCCTCGGACCTCGCCACCTACGCCACCGCGGCGGCGGTCGCGCTGCTGATGACGGCCGCCGGGAGCCTGCTGCCCGCGCTGCGCGCGCTGCGGGTGGACCCGCTGACCGCGATGCGCGCCGAGTGATCAGGTGCTGGCCCGCGCCGGCTGCGCGGCGGGCACGCCCTGCACCTCGGAACCAGGCTGATCCAGCAGCAGCTGCTGCACGGCCCGGTCGCGCGCCTCCTTCAAGGTGCCGGCCATGGCACTGGCCCCGTCGGGCGCCAGCGACTCGCCCGCGCCGTCCATCTCGGGCCGCTGTCCCGCTCGCAGCACCACGATGCGCAGCGTGGGGCGGCGGGCGCGCAGGCGCTTGCACAGGTAGCGCACGTGCACCATCCCCGCGGGCGGCAGCGAGGTGATCACCACCAGGTCGGGTGCGTGGGCCTCGACGGCGGCGTTCACCTCCGAGGCCAGCGCCTCGTCGCCCAGGGCCTGCACATGCACCTGCCCGGGATCGAACAGCTGGGCCAGCAGCTGCCACAGCACTTCGTCCGCCTCGCTGTGGGCGGGCACGCCCAGGACGCGGTAGCGCGCCTCGGGCCCGGCGGCGCCCGGGTCGGTCACCGGTTCGCGTCGCTCCAGCGCCACCGCGCGCAGCGAGCGCAGCATGTTCTGGTGGTCGGGCTCGGTCAGGTCGCCGCGGGCGCGATCGCGCTCGGCCATCAGCAGGGCCGGGACCACCAGGCCGTCCAGCGCCTCGTCGGTGGGCGTGCTGGCCAGCCGGCGCTCCAGGATCTCGGCCGCCTCGTCCTCGTCGCGCGCCAGCAGCCGCTGGTAAAAAGCCAGCTCCGCCTCCAGCGCCGGCTCGTCGCTCAGCAGGACGGCCAGGAACTCCAGCCGCGGCACCTGCCGGCCCAGCACCGCCAGGCAGACCGTCAGCGGCGTCGACAGCAGCAGCCCGGGCGGGCCCCACAGCCAGGTCCAGAACACGGCCGACACCACCATCGCCATCGACGACACGCCGGTGCGGCGGCCGATGGCCACCGGCTCGACCCCGTAGGCGGCCACCAGGTCCAGCGCCAGGAACAGCCCCACGGTGGCCAGCAAGTGCCACCAGTCGGCGAACACTGCGAAGGCCAGCAGGGCCGGCGGCAGCACCCCCAGCAGGGTGCCCACGAACGGCACGAAGCGCAGCACCGCCGCCAGGCAGCCCCACAGCGGGGCGTAGGGCACGCCGATGATCAGCAGGCCGAGAGCCACCGCCACCCCGAAGGTGGCGTTGATGGTCGACTGCACGATCAGGAAGCGC
Organism: Myxococcota bacterium; assembly: GCA_046734815.1. Taxonomy (GTDB): domain Bacteria; phylum Myxococcota_A; class Polyangia; order Fen-1088; family Fen-1088; genus CAVYGB01. The sequence goes on from JBKPRZ010000618.1 coordinate 1,323, forward strand.
CCGATGCGGCGGCCGGCGTCGTCGAGGGTGCGGGTGGTCAGCGAGACGTTGCGCCGCCCGGCCAGGCGGACGAACCGGTCACGCAGGTCCTCGCGGTCGAGCAGCAGGAAGATGACCAGCACGAACACGATCACCGCCTGGGCGATCGGCTTGAAGACAGGTTCCAGCACCGCCTGCAACCGTTCGAAGGCGGTGGCCTCGGCGGGCACCAGCCGCACCGGGCGGGCGGCGCGGGTCTCGGCCACCGTGGTGTCCACCTCGCGCATCACCTGATCGAAGGTCTTCGACAGGCTGCCCAGCCCGGGCTCGCCGTTGCCGCGCAGCTGGGTCACCTTGTGCTTCATCGAGTCCGAGTACTGCGCCACCTGTCCCGACAGGTCCAGCAGCTGCCGCTTGACCAGCACGGCGAAGCCGCCCATCGCACCCAGGGCCAGCGTCACCGCCAGCGCCACCGACAGCCGCCGCCCCACCGCCCGTTCCAGCCGCGTCACCACCGGCGTGAGCGCGAAGGCCAGCAGCAGCGCCAGCGCGATGGGGATCAGCACCTCCTGCCCGCGCGACAGCACCGCGATCAGCACGGCGATGGTGGCCAGCAGGAACAGGGGGTGCCGCCCGGCGGGCGCCGAGGCGGGCCAGCGGGGAGACACCGGATTCGGATTCGGATTCGGATTCGGATTCGGCCTCGCCACCAACAGGGAAGCTGGGGTCGTCCCCCATGTGCGGCCAGGGGGCCGCATTTTCACGCCGCGCGCGTGCCTGGCTGCGGCGGGTCGGATATCATCCCACCGCCTGGGCATGGATCCTCCCGCCGACGGCCGACGTCACGCGCCCGCGACCGCGCGCAACCGCGGTCCGATCCTCGACGTGCTCCGGCGCGTGTTGCCGCCGCAGGCGCGCGTGCTGGAGGTCGCCAGCGGGACGGGCGAGCACGCGGTCTGGTTCGCCGAGCAGTTGCCCGGCCTGGACTGGCAGCCCACCGACGTCGAGGACGAGGCGCTGGGCTGCATCGCGGCCTGGATCGCCCACAGCGGCGTGCGCAACGTGCGCCCCCCGCTGCGCCTGGACGTCATGGCCGAGCCCTGGCCGGTGCCGGCCGCCGACGCGGTCTTCAACGCCAACATGATCCATATCGCGCCCGCCGAGGTGTGCGACGGCCTGGTGCGCGGAGCCGCCACCGTGCTGGGCGCGGGCGGCCTGCTGCTGGTCTATGGGCCGTTCCGCATCGCCGGTCAGCACACGGCCCCCAGCAACGAGGCCTTCGACGCCGACCTGCGCGGCCGCGACCCCCGCTGGGGCGTCCGGGATCTGGAGACGCTGGTATCGCTGGCCGCCGCCCGCGGCCTGCGCCTGGAGGAACGGGTGGAGATGCCCGCCAACAACCAGATGCTGGTGTTCCGGAAGGGACCGTGACGCGCGCGGCGACGTGATCAGCCGGCCGCCGCCCGGCTGAGGAACGTTCGCTGGATACAGCCAGCTGGCCGCGTTCTGGCCCCGGTGGGCGGAACGCGCGACACGGTCCATCGCGAGCCGGGGAAAAATCGCGTCATCTCCAATCCAGCGGGGAGAATCCGCCACGTCCACGTTTACTCTCCTCGGATGCCCACGGAGCCCGCCAACGGAAATGGAGGCCCCGCCCGTACGATCGCCGCCCTGGCGGTGGGCGCGGCGGCGGGGATCTTCGCGTTCACCATCGTGGCCGGCGTGACCGGCTCGGTGCTGGCGGCGGTCCCCGTCGGGGCGTTGCTGGCCGCCGGGGCGGTGCTGGTGGCGCGGCGGCGGCTGCCCGACACCGTTGCCCAGGCCGCACGCTGGCGGCCGCTGGCGGTGCTGTCATTGCTCGCGACCGTGCTCGCGCTGGTGCAGCTGGGGCGGCTGGCCGGCTTCATGGTGGCGCCCGAGCGCACGGGCCTGTCGATGCAGCCGTGGAGCGCTTGGCAGACGGAACATTCCTGTCTGTCCGCGTATTACGTCGCCGGTCAGGCGTCGGCGGCGGGCGCGAACGTGTACGACGAGAACGTGTACTACAGCTCGCCGGGCACCCGCGAGCGCGTGGGCGAGTTCCGGCGGCTGGGCGCGTTCAAGGTCGACATGTTCGAGTACCCGCCGCCCTTCCTGCTGCTGCCGCGCGCGCTCGACGTGGTCGCGCCCGGGTTCCTGCGCCTGCGCATGATCTGGTTCGGGCTCGAGGGCGCGGCCGTGCTGCTGGGCTTCCTGATGGTCGGCTCGTCCCTGGGTGGCGTGGCGGCCGGGCGTGCCCTGCTGCTGGCGCCGCTTCCCTGGGCGGCGATCCCCACGCTGGACACCTTGCAGATGGGCAACGTGCAGCTGCCCGTCATCGCGCTCAGCGTGGTGGCCATGCTGCTGCTGGAGCGAGGGCGGTTCGCCGCCGGCGGCGGGTTGCTGGCCTTCGTCACCCTGAGCAAGCTGTTTCCCGGCCTGCTGTTGCTTCAGCTGGCAGCCGGTCGCCGCTGGCGCGCGCTGGCCTGGACGGCGGGCATGACGGCGGCGCTGCTGCTGGCGACGCTGGTGCTGGTCGGCCGGGAGCCTTTCCGGTCGTTCATGGACCACCTGCCCCGGCTGCTGAGCGGCGAGGCGTTCCCGGGCCTGAAACGCCCGCAGGCGGTCGCGGTCAACCACTCGATCCCCGGCCTGGTATTCAAGCTGAAGCAGCTGGGGGTCTGGAACCTGTCCTTCGGCGCGGCGTCGGTGGTCGGCTGGATCGCGACGGCCGCCGGGGTGGCGGTCGCGGTGGCGCTGGGTCGGCGGCCCCTGTCCCCGGAGGTCCGGCCCATCGCCTGGCTGGCTGTCCTCATCGTGGGCACCCTGCGCAGCCCCTTTTTGCCTCAGCAATATTCGGTGTTCCCGGCGTTGTGGCTGCTGACGTTGCTGGCCGCCACCACCGTGCTCACGCCGCGCCAGCTGGCCGTCGTGATCCTGGCCTGGGCCGCGCTGAACATCATCGTGCCGATCGATGCGACCGTGTCGCTCGAGCGCCGGGTGCTGCTCGCGGCCATTCCGCAGATTGTCCTGCTGGCGCTGACCGCGATCGGCATCCGCGTCGCGCTCCGCAGCGTGCGCGAGCAGTCCCCGGGATCAGCGATCCCCAGCCCGTGGCCGGCTCAGTCGTCGGTGCGGCCGAAGACGTAGCCGTCCTCGGCGCGCGTGAGGTGGCAGGCGAGGCAGCTGGGCGCCTTGCCCTGCAGGGCGCTGCCATCATCATTCTGCAGCGGGGTGCCCGAGGAATCGTAGGCGGCAAACCAGAGGTCGGCGGGCGGATCGAAACCGGGCTCGCGCTGGATGAGGGCGGTGTATTTCGTGATGGCGCCCCGTTCATCGCGCACGACGCGCAGGACGGTGGTCCCCACCGGCAACCGGACGTGCGAGCCGCGTGCCCGTGCGTGCACGCTGCTGTATTCATGAAAGCCGGTCTCGCTCACCCACAGCTCGATGCTGCCGGCGGTGGCCAGCGACGGGATGGGCGTGTCGGTGATCGGTCGTAGCGGCTCGGCGAAGGAATCGAGGATCTCCGGCATCACGGGAGCGGGCGAATCGGGCTGCGCCGGCTGCGAGCGACTTTCAGGCGGAAGGATCTCGCCGACACAGCCGATCATGGTGAGGGCCCCCAGACATATGATGCGTTTGCCTATGTAAGAGGACATACGCTTCAAGTGTAGGAGCTGTGGGCGGACCGAACGCCCCGGTTCTCGCGGGATAAATCACCCATGCCGCCTTAGAGGCGACGCGCCGGCCGCCGCGCGCCCCCCGAAACCGGTCGCCCGTCGAGGTCCACCCATCCGGTTGGCCAGGGGCGGCTTGCTGCTCGATGACGGCCCGTCGTGCGGCCTCTCCGGTTGCCGGGACAGATTGCTGCGGCGCCGGTCATCCGGACGCGGGACCGGAGCGTCGGACGGAGAAATCCGGGCGCGCGGACGATGCGGGGGAGGCGGCGAGGAGAAAGGGCGCGGCGGCGCGGGCGGGCGGCTGGCATTCCGCTCGCTGAAGGGAAGGGCCATGCTGGCCCGGGTCTCCTCTGCTGCCGTGCTGGGCGTGCAGGCGCTGCCGATCGACGTCGAGGTGGACGTCGCGCCTGGCCTGCCCGGCTGCCACATCGTCGGGCTGCCCGACGCCGGCGTGAAGGAGGGGCGCGTCCGCATCCGCGGCGCGATCGAGAACACCGGGTTCAAGCTGGCGCCGCGCCGGATCACCGTCAATCTGGCGCCGGCCGATCTGCGCAAGGACGGCGCCGCGTTCGATCTGCCAATCGCGGTCGGCATCCTCACCGCCGCTGGCGTGTTGCCCGAGGGGTGCGCGGAGGGGGCGGTCATCGTCGGCGAGCTGGCGCTCGACGGAAGCGTGCGCCCCGTGCGCGGGGTCCTGCCCATGGCGGCCTGGGCGCGCAAGCGGGGATTTTCGCGCCTGTACGTCCCGTGCGAGAACGCATCCGAGGCGGCGGTGGCCGGCGGCGGCGACACGCAGGTGTTCCCGGTGGCGCGCCTGCAGGAACTGGCCACCACCCTGCAAGGGAGCGGTCCGCTGCAACCGGTGGCGGCGCCGGCGACGTTCGCCGAGGCGGCGGTCAGCGGGCCGGACCTGTCCGACGTGCGCGGGCAGGCGGTGGCCCGGCGGGCGCTGGAGATCTGCGCCGCCGGCCAGCACAACCTGCTGATGTGCGGCCCGCCGGGCGCGGGCAAGACGCTGATCGCGCGGCGGTTGCCCGGCATCATGCCGGCGCTCGGTTTCGAGGAGGCGCTGGAGACCACCATGGTCTATTCGGTGGCCGGCCTCCTGTCGGGGCGCGCGCTGATCCGCGAGCGGCCGTTCCGCGCTCCCCACCACACCGTCTCGGCGGTCGGCCTGGCCGGCGGCGGCGGCACCGTGCGCCCGGGGGAGATCTCGCTGGCCCACAACGGCGTGCTGTTCCTGGACGAACTGCTCGAGTTCCCGCGCCAGGCGCTCGAGACCCTGCGCCAGCCGATGGAGGAACGTTGCATCGCGGTGGTGCGCTCGCGGCGCGCGGTGGTCTTTCCCGCTTCCTTCCAGCTGGTCTCGGCCTGCAATCCGTGCCCGTGCGGCTACCTGGGAAGCCCGCGGCGCACCTGCATCTGCAGCCAGCGTCGGATCGACGCGTACCGGGCGCGTCTGTCGGGGCCGCTGCTCGATCGGATCGATCTGCACGTCGAGGTGCCGGCGCTGACCTACCGCGAGCTGTGCGCCGCCGAGCCGGGGGAGCCCAGCGCGACGGTGCGCGCGCGGGTGGAAGCGGCGCTGGCGCGGCAGCGCCGCCGGGGCCCGCGGGCCAACGCCGCCATCCCGCCCGCGATGCTGAGCGAGGTGGTGGTGCTGGACGGCGAGGCCAGCCAGCTGCTCGAGCGCGCCGTCGAGCGGATGGCGCTGTCGGCGCGGGCACTGGACCGGGTGCGGCGGGTGGCGCGGACCATCGCCGACCTGGAGGGCAGCGAGACGGTTCGGGCCCCGCATCTGGGCGAGGCCCTGCAGTACCGGGTTCTGGACCGGGTGGTGTGAGCAACGCAAAAGGAGCAGGCATGTCGACATTGAAGGAGAAGTGGAAGCAGGTCAGCGCCGCGGTGGCGGCCATCGAAAAGCAGTTCGGCAAGGGAGCGATCATGTCGCTGGGCAACAGCGAGGTGGCCGAGATCGCGGTGATCCCCACCGGGTCGGTGGGCCTGGATCTGGCCCTGGGCGTGGGCGGCCTTCCGCGCGGCCGGGTGGTGGAGATCTACGGACCCGAATCTTCGGGCAAGACCACCTTGACCCTGCACGCGATCGCCCAGGCCCAGCGCGCCGGCGGCGTCTGCGCCTTCATCGACGCCGAGCACGCGCTGGACGTCTCGTACGCCCGCAAGCTGGGCGTGCGCATCGAGGATCTGCTGGTCTCGCAACCGGACCACGGCGAGCAGGCGCTGGAGATCGCCGATCGGCTGGTGGGCACGGCGGCGGTGGACCTGGTGGTGGTCGACTCGGTGGCCGCGCTGGTGCCCAAGGCCGAGATCGAGGGCGAGATGGGCGACGCCCACATGGGCCTGCAGGCGCGCCTGATGAGCCAGGCCCTGCGCAAGCTGACCGCCATCACCAGCCGCAACAACACCTGCGTGGTGTTCATCAACCAGCTCCGCCAGAAGATCGGCGTCGTCTACGGCAACCCCGAGACCACCACCGGCGGCAACGCGCTGAAGTTCTACGCCAGCGTCCGGCTGGACATCCGCAAGACGGGCGTGGTGAAGAACGGCGAGCTGGCCATCGGCACCAAGGCCAAGGTCAAGGTGGTCAAGAACAAGTGCGCGCCGCCGTTCCGCGAGTGCGAGTTCGAGATCACCTACGGCGCCGGCGTGAACTGGTCCGGCGAGATCGTGGACCTGGGCAGCGAGGCGGGCGTGATCGAGAAGTCGGGATCCTACTATTCGTACAAGGGCGACCGCATCGGCCAGGGCCGGGAGGCCGCCTGCAAGTGGATGTCCGATAACCCCAGGGCCGCCGAGGAGATCCGGGCGCTGCTGGTACAAAAGCGCAAGGCCGAGAACGCCGGCACGGCGGCGCCGCCGGCGAAGGTGGACCCGGTGGCGGCCTGAGCGCAGGAGGTTGAACCATGGGAAACGTCAACAAGGTGATCCTGGTCGGCAATCTGGGCGCCGACCCCGAGCTCAAGCAGACCACCACCGGCCGCACGTTGTGCAACCTGCGCCTGGCCACCACCGCCGTCTTCAAGGACGCCACTGGCCAGCGCCAGGAGCGCACCGAATGGCACCGCGTGACCGCCTGGGGCCCCGTCGCCGAACAATGCGCCCGCTACCTGAAAAAAGGCCGCAGCATCTACATCGAGGGCCGCCTGGAAAACCGCTCCTGGGACGGCGACGACGGCAAGAAACACTGGGCCACCGACGTGGTAGCAAACCGCGTGATCTTCCTGGGCGCGCCGAGAGAGGAGGCCGCGGCGTAGGGAGGTGAACGAGGGCTGAGGGGGGGGCCGCCGTGGATCGACGGCCCCTCCTTGGACGCGGGGTCTCAGACCCGCACCCAGCCCTGTCGGTCGTGGAGCAACTCGTGTGGGCGGCAAGAGAGCGCGCACGCAGAGAGCAGGAGCCAACCCACGGGTTAGGGCGTCGACGACACATGTCGCGACTACATCAATGAAATGCGAGATTGCTGCCCGGCAAACCTCCGTCGCAGTATCCGCCCAGCGCTTCTTGGGTACGTTCTACCTACGCGTGTGGATCGGATGGAGCGTGGTCGTTGTGCACAGTGTCTGATCGCCTCTATGGATGCGCAGGCAGGCGAGCCCGCCCGCGCCACCGCGAACGGACCGCTGGCAGACGGAGGCACGTTTCATGGCGTCCGGTAATCTCGCCACATCCACACCAGGGTGTCGGCCAGCGTCTGGTCGAACACCCGGCGGTCGCAGTGGCGCGCGCCGCGGGCGAACACGAAACGCGTGGGATAGCCCGTGGCGCGCAGAGCGGCCGACATCCGTCGGTTGGCCATGACCCAGTTGTGGTGGCTCTCCTCCGGGTCGCCGGAGCGCAGGTCGTTCTCGGAGACGTGCAGGAAGATGCGCAGGGGCTTGGTGGGGCTGTTCTCGACCAGCTTGCTGCCCGAATGGTACTCCCACGCCCCCAGCGGATATTTGCCTTCCTCGGGGGCATCGTCGTCCTGCTGATCGACGAAGGTGCCCGAGTAGGTGATGATCCGGCGGAACAGGTCGGGACGGAACCAGCCCATGGTCATCGCCGCCGCGCCGCCGGAGCTGCAGCCGAGCACGCCCCGCCCCCACGGATCGGTGGTGAAGGCGAGGTGGGGATAAGCCGCCTTGATCTCCGCGTTGCTGGTGATGGCGGGCAGGACCTCGTCGTTGATGAACCGGGCCAGCCGGTCCGACAAGGTGTCGTATTCCAGCCCGCGCTCGGACCCCTTGCTGTCCGAGCCGCCGTTGGCCACCGCGATGGCGATGAACGGCGGCAGCCGCCGCTGTGGATCGGTCGAGATGGTGAGGTTGTCGAGCGCGTAGCTCACCCGTTCGAACGGCCCCGGGCCGTCGTGGATGATCAGGAAGGGAGCGGTGACCCCATCATGGTAGGCGGCGGGCACGTAGACGAACACCCTGCGGGTGAAAGGATGCTGGTGCTCGGGCTTGAGGGTGACGTCCTCGCCGCGGAAGATGTGGCTGGCGCTGGACTCCAGGGTGAATTCGAAGCGCCGGCCGCGCGGCGCGCCCCGGTCCGTCAGCTCCGGTTGCTTGTCGTAGGTCGGACCGACCACCAGCTCGCCGTCACCCTCCGACGCAGGTGATGGGGCTGCGGCCCCCGAGCCGCCGGCCGGGCTCGCCCCGTGCCGCAAGCAGCCGACGACCGCCAGGGATCCAGCAAGAAAACAGGCTGTGCGCGCCGAGGCCATCCGTCTCCCTTTCGTGAACCGTCACCGAGCAGCGCCCGTTCCACCAGCGGACCGAGCGTCGTCATTCGTTCTACCGTCATTCGTTCTACCGGCGTGGTTGCCGGATCGCTGGGAGCGGTCGTGCGTCGACTCACGCAGATGCTTGGAGGGACGGCGAATGACGCGATGGGGTTCTGGCGATCATCCGATTCGGAGGTGCCGCATGGGCTGGAGCTTCGCTGACCGGGGAAAGCGCGCGCGGACGGGGCTGCTGGCGTTTGCGGCTTGCGGCGTGCTCGGTGGCTGCGGAGGCACGCTCGACGCCCCGCCGGCCCCCGGCACGGGAAGCGGGTCGGGGCTGACGCCGGGGAGCGGGCAGGCGATGGGCGTGGGGAGCGGGACGATGTACCGGCTGGTGCAGATCGACGGCCAGAACGTGCCGCGAGACAACGGGCCGTTGCCGCTCAAATGCCCCCCGGTGCCGACGACGCCGCCTTGCGATCCTGATCGTCCGCAGCCGTGCCACCAGGTGCTGGCAGAAGGATCGCTGTCCCTCGATGTGGAACGGGGACGGTTTGCGCTTTTCCGGCTGACCCGCAACACCTGCGAGGGGAGCGTGCTGAGCGAGCCGAGCGACACCGGTTCATACCAGGTGCGGGGAAACAGTCTGACGTTCGAGGTCCCGGGCTTCGGGCCACGCGTGTTCTACCGCTTCGACGGCGTCGTGCAGGGACAGTCCCTGGATGTCGACCTCCTCGGTATCCGGTTGCGTTTCCAGCACAGCGACGGCCCGGCGCCGCAGCTGCTCGAGGGCAAGTTCCCGCTGTCCGAGCGGCGCGACGGCAACCTGGCGGTGGCCGGCGTGGCGGCCACTCCGCCCCGTTGCCCCGGCACGATCAAGGCCGGTGCACTCACCCTGGAGCCGGCGCGCGGGATGGAGCCGGTCACCGGAACCTTCCACCTCATCTACGAATACACCAGCCCGTGCGAGCAGGCCCCATCGCACCAGCGCGAGGAGCGCGGCACCTACGAACAGGTGGCCAGCTCCCTGATGTTCACCGCCGACCTGGGCCCCCGGGTCGTCCACATCTTCGTCGGCACCATCGCGTCCCCCGAGATCGTCCTGCACATCGGCGGCGAAAGCGACCTGGTCTTCCGCCGCTGACCGCGGCAGGCACCACCCACGAGCGACGCGCGGGTCCGGTTGCGCGACAGTCGGCCGACGGTCGCCGACGGTCGCCGATCGTCGCATGACCCCACCGTGCGGACGGGAAACAGCCCGACCTTACCTGCGAAGTCAGTCCGCGCGCTCGATGGGTGTGGTGCGGTCGTTGCAGAGGCACCGGGCCGCAGCTCTGTGGC
>JBKPRZ010000619.1:0-5634 GCA_046734815.1 Myxococcota bacterium
GCCAACACCCTGCGAGCCGAGTCGGTGCGGGCGGAGAACCGGGCCCTGCAGCAGACGCAGATCGACGTGGGCGTCTTCGTGGCCTGGGTGCAGAGTCGCCTGGAGAAGAACACCGCCGCGGCCGACTTCATCCAGGCCCGCTTCCGCCGCGAGTTCGTGCCCGCCTTCGACGCCTGGGCCGGCACGCGGGTGGCCGGCGAGGTCCCGCCAGGCACCCCCTTCCAGCGCCCCGAATACCAGCTGGCCGCCGCCCGGGAAGCCGAGCGGCTGGCGGCGAGCGCGCAGGATCACTTCACCGAGGCGGAGCGCTGGAACCACGTCAGCGACAACTTCATCTTCGCGGTGGTGCTGTTCACCAGCGCGATCTTCTTCGCCGGGTTCCAGAGCAAGGTCTCCTCGCTGCGCATCCGCGCCGGCCTGATGGCGCTGGGCCTGGTGCTGATGGTGGGCGGGCTGCTGTTCATGGTGCGCCTGCCCCAGACCCTGCGGCTGTGAACCCGGTTCAGCCCAGCAACGCCACCAGGTAACACATCAAGGTGAACAGCACGTTCGAGATGGCGAACGTCACCGGGTAGGAGATCGCCGGGGCGTTGCTGGCGGTCGCCTCCTGGGCGGCGCGCATGCCGGCGCTGTTGCAGCGCCCGCCCGCCACCGCCCCCAGCAGCAGGGCGTCGTTCATCTTCATGATCTTGCTGCCCACGAACCAGGCCACCACCGCCGGGATGAACCCGACCACCAGGCAGCCGATCGCGATGGGGCCCAGCGCGCCCGCCTGGATGGCGCGGATCACCCCCACGCCCGAGTTGAGCCCCAGGATGGCGATGAAGATGTTCAGACCCAGGTCCTCCAGCAGCCGGCGGGCGGGCTCGGGGAAGGGCCCGCCCAGGGCGGGGTTGCGCGTGCGCAGGCTGGCCAGCACGATGCCCACCAGCAGCAGCCCCACCGCCGAGCCCACGGTCAGCTTGATCTTGCCCAGCGGGATGGTGATGGCGCCGATCAGGCCGCCCAGCGCCAGCGCCAGCGCCAGGGTGACCACGTCGGTGGCCAGGCTGGGCCGCACCACCCGCCCGATGTGTTTCTCGAGCAGCCGGATCCGCCAGGGGCTGCCGGTCACGCGCAACACGTCTCCCCGGCGCACGACCGTGTCCGGCCCGAACGGGATCTGGTCGCCGGCCCGGAACATGGCGTTCAGGAACAGCCCGTGCCCGGCCTCGCGGGCGATCTCGGTCAGGGTGTGGTCGATGACCTGCTGGTTGTGCACCACCACGTTGACGGTCTCGGCGCCGATGTCCTCGATCTCGGGCGCCTCCACCTCGGGACCGATGCGCGGCCCGGCCGCCAGCAACCGCCCGATGCGCCCGTGCACGCCCAGGGTGTCGTTGGGCTGGATCACCACCTCGTCGCCGGCTTCCATCACCCGGCCGCCGCGCAGGATGCGCTCGATGGACAGGAACGGGTGCTTCATGCGCAGCTGCCCCACCGGCTGGCCCACCACGTTCGGCTCGCGCACCTCGAAGGCGCGCACGCCCACCGGCATCGGCCGGCCCACGAACTCTTCGGCCGAGCCGGGCAGCGGCGCGTCCCCGGCCTTGCGCAGCGATTCCTCGAACAGCCGCCCCGCCTTCTTCATGTCGCGGCCGAGCAGCGCCGGCGCGAACTTCATCAGCAAGGTCAGCAGCACCAGGCTGAGGCAATACGAGAAGGCGAAGGCGGTGGACAGGTTCCCGCTGGCGGCCTGGGCCGACACCCCGGCCGGCAGGCGGGCACCGCCGGCGGCGTAGGCCGCCTGGGCGGCGCCGAGCCCGGGGGTGGCGGTGTTGCTACCGGCGAAGATGCCGGCCGACAGGCCCGGGTCGAAGGAGAAGATCGACCGCAGCGCGAACATCAGACCCAGCGACAGCACCGGGATCAGGACGCCCAGGATGATGAACTGGGCCGCGTCCCGGCGCAGCCCGGAGACGAACTGGGGTCCCACCTTCATGCCCACCGAGAACATGAACAGGTTGAAGAACACGGTGCTGGCGAACTCGGGGATGCTGATGGTCACGCCCGACAGGGCGGCTGCGATGCTGACCAGCAGCGCGACCACCAGGGTCGAGGCGGTGGCGCCGAGCCCCACGCCCTTGACCTGCAGCTTGCCCAGGCCGTAACCGGCCGCCACCACCAGGAACAGGATGATGAACGGCTGGCGCGCGGCCGCCGCCATCAACCCGCCCAGCGGTCCGTGCGGCGTCGAGGCGGGCGCTGCCGCCGCCGCGGCCGCGTGCACCAGCGCCACCGCCGTGATCGACAGACCGATGGTGGCGCCCGCCACCGCGGCGGCCTTGCTTCGCCCGTGCCCGCCCATGGCCTGACGCCTCAGTACTGCTCGAAGATCTTCTGGATCCGTGCCGGATCCCTGGTCCGGGTCAGGGCCAGCTGCAGCAGCACGCGGGCCTTGGGCGGGCTGAACTCGCCCGAGGCCACGAAGCCCATCTTGTCGTCATTCACCTCGTTGTTGCGCAGGACCATGCCGGCGGGCAGCCGGGTGCTGCGCACCACCACCACGCCCTTCTGGGCCGCCCTGGCCAGGGTGTCCAGCGCCGCCTTGGTCATGTTCCCGTCGCCCACGCCGGCGATCACCAGACCCTGCGCGCCCCGGTCCAGGGCGGCGTTGATCAGGTCGGGGCTCATGTTGGCGTGCGCGTACAGGATGTCCACCCGGGGCAGGCTCTCGACCTTGTCGACGGAGAACTCCGAATCCTTGCCGTGGCGCCTGTCCATCTTCTCGAACCAGGCGATCTGACCGGTGTGCACCAGGCCGATGGGTCCGCGATTGAGGCTCTGGAAGGTGTCGACGTTGGTGGTGTTGGTCTTGACCACGTTGCGGGCGGCGTGGATCTCGTCGTTCAGCGCCACCAGCACCCCGCGCCCGCGCGCGCCCGGGCTGGCCGCTATCGCCACCGCGTTGTACAGGTTGCCCGGTCCGTCGGCGCTGACCGCGGTGGCCGGCCGCATCGAGCCCACCATCACCACCGGCTTGTCGCTCTTGACCACCAGGTCGAGAAAGAACGCGGTCTCCTCCATGGTGTCGGTGCCGTGGGTGATCACCACGCCGTCGACGCCGTTGTCGGCCAGCACGGCGTTGACCCGCTTGGCCAGCTTCAACCAGATGGCGTCGTTCATGTCCTGGCTGCCGATGTTGGCCACCTGCTCGCCCGACAGGTCGGCCAGCTTGCTGATGTTGGGCACCGCCTTGATCAGGTCGTCCACCTTGAAGGTGCCCGACTGGTAACCGTACGACTGCTGGCTGCTCTGGGCGCCGGCGATGGTGCCGCCGGTGGCCAGGATCTTGATCGACTTGCGTTCCTCCGCCCGCGCGCCGCCCGCCAGCGCGGCCAGCACCAGCACCACCGCTGCCCCACCGATGCCCCTGCGCATGTTCATCCCTCCCTCACCGTTGGTCCATGCCCGTTGCCGCGGTCGTTGCCCGGACCGCCGGCCTGGTGCGCCTTCCACGCCGCCACCGCCGTCGCGATGACGTCCTCCAGCCGATCGCCGATCTGCGCGTAGTCCTCGGGGTCCAGGTTGGCCAGCGACACCCGCACCGACCAGGGCGGCCCGTCGAAGCCGCTGCCGTTGAGCAGGACGGTGCCGTATTTCTGGGCCAGCAGCAGCACGATCTCCAGCGGATCGTGGTGCTGGTCCAGGTATTCGGCGAACTCCTCGCCCACGTTCTCCCGGCCCCACAAGCCGAGGTCCAGATCGACGTAATAGCCGGCCCGCAGGTCGTCGTCCGGGTAATCCACGCCCAGGGCGTCGGCCAGGGTGCGCAGGCGGGTGTGGACGATCTCCCGGCAGCGCCGCTTGTAGCCGTCACCCGGGTCCAGCAGCGCGAACAGCGAGAACAGGGTCATCTGCACCTGCTGGGGCAGGGACAGCCCGGCGGTGTGGTTCAGCGCCACCGCGCGGCTGTCGGCCACCATGCGATCGATGAACTTCAGCGACTGGGGCGTCATGGTCAGCGGCCCGTAACGCCGTGCCAGCAGGTCGCGGTCGGCGGCGGGCAGGCGCCGGATCATCTCGTCGACGATGTTGTCCTCGTGCAGGGCCACCACCCCCAGCCGCCACCCGGTGCAGCCGAAGTGCTTGGAGTAGGAATAGACGAGCAGGGTGTTGCGCGGCAGCTCGGCGGCCAGCGAGCGGAAGTGCGGCACGAAGGTGCCATAGACGTCGTCGGTGATCAGCAGCAGATCGGGCCGCCGCGTCCGGACCAGCTGCACCAGGTGCTCGATCGATTCTTCGCGCATGGCGAACGAAGCCGGGTTGCTGGGGTTGACCAGGAAGAAGGCCCGGATGCGCGGGTCGACCAGCTTGTCCAGCTCGTCCTCGGGGTATTGCCAGACGTGCCGCCCACCCGCGATCTCCGACTGCTCGACCGAGATGGTGCGGAACTCGAAGTTGTCGAGGTGCGCGATCTCGATGTAGGGCGTGAAGATGGGCGTGCCCAGCGCGATGGTGTCACCGCGGTGGAGGACGCGGTTCTCGATCAGGCTCGAGAAGATGTAACACATCGCCGCCGTCCCCCCCTCGGTGGCGAAGAGATCGAAGCGGCCGGGAGGCGGGCGATCGTCGCACATCTCGCGGAGCAGGTAGCGATGCACCACCTGCTCCGCGTGGTGCAACATGCGATCGGGCACCGGGTAGTTGTCGCCGATGATGCTGTCGGTGAGCTCGTGGACGAAGGCATCGGCGTCAAAGCCCAGCTCGCGCGCCCCGTAGTCCACCGACCCGCGCAGCAAGCTGGCCCCCGGCGAGTCGCCGCTGGCGCTGAGGAACCGCAGCAGCCGCTGCGCCGCCCCCGGCGCCCGCGGCATGCCGCCGAAGCCCGGCTCGTCCCAGACCCGTTTCGACTCCGCCAGCGCGAACTGCCCCAGGAGGAAGAAGGACTCGCGCGGCGTGGTGGCAATCCAGTTGGGATTGCCACGGCCGGCATTGAGCATCTTGTCGGTGCGCGCCTTGCCCTGGCTGTCGTCCCGGGCCAGGCGGATCAGCTCGTTCTTCAGCTCGAACGGACTCAGCTGGTGCAGCCGTTCGAACTCCTCCCCTGCCGGGACATTCGCCATTGCCATACCGCACACCCCCTTCCCACGAAGGTGGCGCGGCGGACGGTCCCGGCCTACTCAGTCGATTCCGGCTTTCGCCGGCGCCTCACTGCGGCGACCAGGCACACAGGTGCCCGTCGCCGCCGACGATGATGCGGCCCTTGGCGGCAATCGGCGACGTCCAGCGACGCACGCCGGGGCAGTCGCCGGTCCCGTTGAAGATGACCTGCCCGGTCTCACCGTCGATGGCCTTGAGACGCTGGCCGCTGAGGTACCAGACGATCGCCTCGTTCTTGCCGTCGACGGTGGTGGCGATGGGCGAATAACGCTGCCCGGCCAGCGGCGAGCACCAGGCCACCTGCGGCTTGACCGGCGATCCGGGCGACACCAGCACGCCCACCACCTGCGCACCCATGGCGGGCGTCGGGCACATGCTGGCGCTACCGAGGCTCAGCGCCACGAAGACCCCCTTGGCGGTGGGGTAGCTGGTCGGGGCGGTGAAGCCGGAGCTGCCGGGCTGGAAGTCGACCAGCTGGCCGCCCATCCCGCC
>JBKPRZ010000620.1:0-9017 GCA_046734815.1 Myxococcota bacterium
GCCCAGCACGCGTGGTGTTGGGCCGTCCTTGCTCAGCGCAAGAGCGGCTCGCGACAGCGCCCCCTCCGGGGTGACCCCTGTCTTGGCCCGCCGGGCCTTCCCCTGGCGGACCCACGGTTTACGGGACGCAACCCGCGGTAAACTTCCTGAAACACTCCGACGTTTGTAGGAATTTGGCTTATGACGAGCGGCCCTTGTGTCCTCGTCGTCGATGACGACGACAGCATCCGCGAGGCGATGTCCGAGCTGCTGGTGGACGCCGGACACGAGGTGGTCAGCGCCGCCAACGGCAAGGCGGCGCTGGATTATCTACGCCAGGCACCGCGGCCCCCCTGCGTGATTCTTCTGGACCTGATGATGCCGGTGATGGACGGCGAGACGTTCCGCCGCGAACAGCTGGCCGACCCGGCGCTCAGCCGCATCCCGGTCGTGTTGCTGACCGCGGCCGGACGCAGCGCCGCCGCCCGCGTCCCCGCCGACGGCGTGTTGCTGAAGCCGGTGACCCTGGAAGACGCGCTGGCCGCCATCGCCCGGCACTGCCCGGGCCAGCAACCCTGAGCGCCGCCCCGCCCGCTACGGCATCGGGTTGCGCACGTTGACCTCGTCCTGCGGGATGGGGAACAGGGCGTGGATCTTGTGCTCGGGCTTGTCTCTGGGAAGCATCTCCAGCCGGCCGTGCCGGCGCATGTCCAGCCAGCGGTGCCCGCCCTCGAACAGCAGCGAATAGAAGCGCTGCTTGAGCAGCTCGTCCTCCACGTCCATCTTGCTGGCCGTCGCGAGGTCCGCGCGCGGGGCCAGCCCGCCCGACTTCTCGCGGATGAAGTTCAGGTCGGCGGCGGCCTGGGTCAGGTTGCCCAGCGCCCAGTTGGCCTCGGCCCGCAGCAAGATCAGCTCCTCGTTGCGGATGATGGGCACCTTGGAGGTGGGCGAGCTGTACATCGTGAAGGCCTGGTCGGAGGTCAGACCGTTCACCGTCCGCTCCATGGCCATGGTCAGCTTGGCCGCCACCCGCGCGTCCAGCTGGCCGTTGGCGGTCATCTCCGCGCCCGCCTTGATCGACGGGTGGGCGTACAGGTTCGGGCTGTTGAGCAGGTTGGTCTGGTCGCCCGCGCCGGTGCCGAAGGCGTGATAGATGCCCAGGTTCAGGTTGGGCATCATCGGATCGGCGGTGATGAACGACTCGGACAGGTCGGTCAGCGCCCCGGCGTTGTCCCCGGTGTAGACGTCCACCCGGGCCTTGAGCGCCCGGTTGGCCTTGAGGAACGTGGCTGGCTTGTCGAAGCCTTCGAAGCCGCTGCCCAGCGGGAAGGGGAACTTGTCGCCCCCCGCCAGCAGGTGGGTCTTGGCCTCGTCGAGCAGCTGCTTGATCCAGGCAAACACCTGCTCCTTGGTGGCGATCGGCTCGACCACGTGGGGGTCGGGCGATTTCTGGATCACCGCCCCGTTCGTGTCGTGGGTGTTGATCACCACCAGGTATTCCAGGGCGGCGATGGTCTTGGTGAAACCGCGCACGGCCTCCTTGGCGGCGTCGGTCAGGCCGGCCACCTTGTCGACCGCGCCCAGCAGGATGTTGGCGTTGCGGATGTTCCGGTACTCCAGCAGCCAGAAGTTGCCGCCGAACACGTTGTTGCCAGCCACCAGGTCGCCCTCCAGCAGCTCGGTGATGTACCGGGGATCGGCGGTGTCGAAGTTGTACGACTCGCGCCCGAGGATCCCCAGGTGCGAAACGTAGCCGTTGGCGGCGGTGTAGTTGAGCCGGCTCTCGACCAGCAACCCGGTGGCGGCGGCGGCGATGCCGGCGGGGGTGGGGTTGTTCTGGAAGTCGTCCAGCCCCGGGTCGTTGAGGTCGCCGATGTCCAGGTCGCCGCAGCCGAGCAGCAGCAGGGCGGCCAGCGGAGCCGCGACCCGACCGGAGAAACGAAGGTCGTTGTGCATGGGTCTTCCTCTCAGAATCCGGCGGTGAGCGAAAACCAGAAGCTACGGCTGGGCGGGTACGGCGCCACGTCGATGTTGCGGGCGATCGGCTGATTGCCGAAGTTGCTGACCTCGGGGTCCATGCCGGTGTAGCTGGTGAAGGTGAAAAGATTGCGACCGGCCAGGCTGAGCCGGGCGCTCTTCATCGGTCCCAGCTGGTTCACCCAGCCGGCCGGCAGGTCGACGTGCAGCTCGATCTCCCGGATCTTCAAATAGCCGGCGTCCTCGATGTAGACGCTGGCGTCGCTGGTCTGGCGCATCAGCCGGTCCTTGCCGGCGGTCTCGAAGTCGGGCGTGTTCTGCCCCAGGTCGAACAGGTATTTGGTCAGGTTGATCACGTCGCTGCCCTTCTGCCAGTCGGCCAGCACCGACACCCCGAACGGCCCCCAGGTCAGCGCCTGGAAGAAGGTCATGCGGAAATCCGGCTCGCCGTCGCCCATCTTGATCACGATGTCCTTGCCCATGGCGTCTTTGCCCTGAGCGCCCACGATCTGGGTGGCCGACTTGCCCTTCTCGATCTTGAAGAGGCCCAGGCCGGTGCCGAAGCCCCCGGTCTCGAAGGCCGGCACCGGCAGGTCGACGATCTTGCTGCGGTTGAGCGAGAACATGGTCCGGGTCAGCCACTCCATCGATCCCTGACGGATGGGCGAGACCTGCAACATCACCTCGACGCCCCGGTTGCGGAGCACGCCGCCGTTGATGAACTCGAACTGGAAGCCGGTCGACGAGGCCACCGTCCGCTGCAGCAGCAGATCGCTGATGCTCTTCTGGTAGACCGACAGCTCGAGCACCCCCCGGCCGTCGAAGGAGATGACATCGATGCCGGCGTCGATCTCCCGCTGGCGCTCGGGCCGGATGTCGGGGTTGCCCAGAAAGCCGGTCTCACGCAGCCGCTGGCCGCTGTTGCCTTGCAGGTTGCCGGTGACGCTGAGGGCGGTGAACTTCTGACCGTAGCGGGGCTGGTTGCCCGACTCGCCGTAGGCCAGCCGCAGCCGCAGGAGCTCGACGGCCCTGGGCAGGCCCGGCAGGGCGAAGGAGATTTGCCCCTTCGGGAAGAACAGCACCTTGTGGGGATCGCCCGAGGTGCTGCTCTGCTCGGCCCGCAGCGCCGCCAGCAAGGACAGCCGCTGCTCGAGCAGCAGCGCCTCCTCTTGCAGATACAGGCCCCGGTCGCGCACCAGCTGGCGGTTCTGGTTCAAGGTGACGTTGGTGCCCGAATCGACGTTCGGCCGGCGGGCCCCGCGGCTGACCACGTACAAAACGTCCAGGCCCCGCTGCTCGAGCTGCACGCCCAGCGAGCTGGCGGTGGAGAACCCGGTGCCCGTGTAGCGGTGCAGAAGGCCGGTGGAGAGGTTCAGGTTGCGGTTGTCGCCGTTGGTGTCGATGGCGGTGCCGGCGAAGCCGTCGGTCGGTTCGAAGTGCAGGTCGGGCGGGAAGAACAGGCGGTTCTGCTGCTCGAAGGTGTCGACCCCGAAGTTGGCCAGTGCCATCAGTAGATTCTGGTTCGCGTTCCACAGCACCAGGCTGGCGTTGGCCGAGGCGATGGCCCGCCAGACCGATTCGTCGTTGTTGGCCAGGGCGGCGGTCTGCAGCGGGTTGTTGGTGCTGCCGATGAAGGGGTTGTTCGGGAAGGTGCCGTCGGGGCGCTGTTGCAGGTCCAGGAAGCTGGGCGTGAACGGCAGGGTCATGTAGGCGGCCACGCCGGCGTTGTCGTTGTTGTTGACCCCGCGCTGGGCCAGTGAACGGATGATGTTGCCGGTGAATCCCAGCCGCAGCCGCGAGCCCAGGTTGGTGTCGATGGCCAGGCGGCCGGACTGCTTCTGGTAGCCCGTGCCGATCATGATCCCGGGGTCGTTGCGCTGATCCAGCGACACGTAATAGGTGATGTCGCGGTTGCCGCCGGTCAGGTTGATGGTGGTCTCGTTGGCGAAGGGGGTGCGGCCGGACAGCTCCTCCTCGTGGTCGAAGCTGCGGCCCTGCTGGTAATAGTCGCGGGCCTTCTCACCGAAGGCCATCACCGCGTCGTCGACGCTGTTGAACACCCGCAGGCCCAGCTTGTTCGAGATGTGGTAGGTGCCGAAGCGCTGGGTGATGTTGGCCCGCACGCCGCCGCTGGTCCCGCGCTTGGTGGTGATGATGACGACCCCGTTGGCCGCCTTCGAGCCGTACAGGGCCGAGGCGGAGGCGCCCTTGAGCACCTCGATGCTCTCGATGTCGTTGGTGTTCAGATCGGCGATGCGGTTGACCTGATCGTCCTGGGTGGACGACGAGTTCGACCCCGAGCTGGACAGAGTGACCGCCGAGATGCCGTTGGGGATGGCCACGTTGCTGACGAGGACGCCGTCGACGATGAACAGCGGTTCGGTCTGCCCGATGATCGTCGAGACGCCGCGCAGGCGCACCTGCAGGCCGCCGCCAGGGGCGCCCGAGTTCTGTTGCACGTTGGCCCCGGCCAGCTTGCCCTGGATGGCCGAGTCGATGGTCTGGGCGGAGACGCGGTTCAGGTCCTCCGAGCGCACCACCGAGGCCCCGTTGGCCAGGTTCTGCTTGGCGATCACCGGAGCGCGCTCGGTCAGCACCACCTCGGTCACCACCGGCGAGATCTCGACGGTGATCGCGGCCTGGTCGGCCCCCACCTGCACCTCCTTGGGGGCGTGGGCCGGGCCCATCACCTCCAGGGTCACCGGGCCGGCGGGCGCGCGCACGCTGAACTTGCCGTCGGCTTCGGTCACCGCCGAGGCGTCCGTACCGCGCACCAGGATCACCGCGCCCTGGACGAAGTCGCCGCCCGTTTCCTTCACCGCGCCGGTGATTGTGCGTTCCTGGGCGGGAGCGGCCTCGGCGGGCGGCGGCGGCGCGGGCTCGGCAGGCGGCGGCGGGGCCGGTGGCTGCGCTTCCTGCGCCACGGCCGCGGCCGGCAGTAGAAGGACGCCCAGAGCAATCGTGGCTACCCGGAACATGGAAGCTCCTTTCTCACGTACCGCGCGTCGCCGCCTGTTCGCCTGCGTGCGCGTTCGCCTTACACAGTGGGCCTGTCGATGGTCAGAACGATCATCGAACAGATCGAGGGAGGGACGCAACTTTGCCGAGCACCAGAACGAACCTTCGATCCGCACCTGGCCGGCGCGCACCCCGCGTGAGCTTCTGCGCCCAGGTGGTGGGCAGCTGTCGCAGGCCGGGGGTGGTCTGCGGGCGAACGGTCACCTCGAAGCCGAGGTCCCGGTAGGCGCGGGCCAGGCGCTCCTCCTGCAGCGGCAGCAATTCCAGCGCCTCGACCGCGGCCCCGTCGACGGCGCGATCGTAGCCGAACAGGAACTCGAGCGAGGCGCCCGGCTTGCATAGGGCGCACAGGCGGGCGAGCCCGTCGGCCTCCGGCCGGGCCACCGCCCGCAGGAGCGAGCCCCAGGGCAGAAGGACCGTCAGGTGGTCGGCCAGGCCGGCCAGCTCGCCCGGCGCCTGTTCCAGCGACAGGCGCCCGAACAGAGCATTGGGCAGGCCGCCCCGCTCGGGCTTGCGCGCGGCTAGCCGGGACGCCTCACCCAGGTTCCCGGCCACGGCGTCCAGGCCGAGGAAGAAACGGTCGGGGGTCAGCCGGGCCATCCGGCGGACGTAGGCACCGTCACCGGTGCCGAAGTCGACGTGCAAGGGTCGCGAGCCGACCCTTTCCGTCAGTCATCAACGGTCCACCCAGTGCTCTTTGCGTCCGACGATGAGGTGCATGACGGAGCCGATATTACCGTGAGACCCCGCAAAGACCATGACGCGCCCGTCGAGCCGGGGGGCTGGCGTGGGCTCCTTCAGGCCCCACCTTGGATCACAGGCATTCGTGCCAACCAAGGAGAAGCGAAGATGAGTCTGTTGTGGATGCTGATTGTCGGATTGGTGGTGGGCGCCCTGGCCAAGCTGTTCATGCCAGGCAAGGACCCCGGCGGAATCATCGTGACGATGTTGCTGGGTGTGGTGGGCGCGATCTTGGCCGGCTACGGAGGCCGTGCGCTGGGCATGTACAGCCGGGGTCAGACCCCCGGGCTGATCGCCTCCATCATCGGCGCCATGGTGGTGTTGCTGATCTACCGGCTGGTGCTCCGACGCCGGACGGTTTAGGTCTCAGCCCTTGCGGCGGCGGCCGAACAGGCCGCGCCTGGCCTCGGGGGGCTCGGTGGGCGCGCTCTCGTCCAGCTCGGCGAAGGCACGCAACCGGGCCTCCTGCTCCTCACTCAGCTCTTTCGGGACCATCACGCGATAGTGCACGTGCAGGTCGCCTTGCCCGCGCTCGCGCAGCCGCGGGAGGCCGCGCCCCCGCAGCACCACCGTGTCGCCGGGCTGGGTGCCGCGTTCCACCTCCACCTCCTCGTCACCGGTCAAGGTGGGGACGCTGACCCGGCTGCCGAGGGCGGCCTGGGCGAAGCTGATGGTGATTTCGGCGTGCAGGTCGGCACCGTCGCGCTCGAAGCGCGGATCGGCCTTGACGTGGATGGCGACGTAGAGGTTGCCCGGGCGTCCGCCGCGCGGTGAGATCTGACCGCGCCCGCCGATGCGCAAGGTGGCGCCGTCCTCGACCCCCGCGGGAATGCTGACCGACAGCCGGTCCTCCACCAGCACCACGCCGGAACCCTCACAGGACGGGCACACCTGGCGGATCACCTTGCCCTCGCCGCGGCAGCGGGCGCAGGTGGTGGTGATCATCAGGAAGCCCTGCGAATGGATCACCTGGCCGCGCCCGCGGCACTGCGGGCAGGTCTCGGGCGAGGTGCCCGGCGCGGCGCCGCTGCCGCGGCAGTCCTCGCAGGTGGCCTGGCGGCGGTAGCGGACCTCGCGGGTCACGCCGGTGGCCGCCTCCTGCAGGGTCAGCTCGATCGAGGTCTCGATGTCCGCGCCGGCCGCCGGTCCGCGCCCACCGCCGCCGCCGAACAGGTCGCCGAAGATGTCGGAGAAAGCGGAGAACACGTCGCCCACGTCGCGGAAGCCGCCGAAGCCACCGGTGCCGGGGCCCTCGTGCCCGTATCGATCATAGAGCGCGCGCCGTTCCGGATCGGCGAGCACCTGGTAGGCCTCGGCCGCCTCCTTGAAGCGGTTCTCGGCGTCCTTGTCGCCGGGGTTGCGGTCCGGATGGAACTTCACCGCCAGCTTCCGATAGGCCCGCTTCAGCTCCGCGGAGTCGGCCTCCCGCGACACGCCCAGCACCTCGTAATAATCGCGCTTCTCGCTCACCGTCGATAAAAGCTAAGGAACGTTCCCCGTCCGTGTCAATCGCCGCCCGTGCAAAGACGCCCGCCCGGTTGCGTTGTCAACCCCCGGGAGGCAGCGCGCGGGGCCGGACGCTCCTGCAAAAGGGCGAAATGCTTGTGGTGAAAGAGCCACCACTACATACTTCCGTCGCCATGCGCTGGCTCATAGGACTTGCGGTGGGCGGGGTGCTTGGTCTGGGTTGTGGCAAGACGGTATATCGCTCGCACGAGGGGCACTATTGCAGCAGCACGGAAGATGACGACCCCTTCTTCGAGTGCTCGCCGTCGTACGACCTGGTCTGCATAAACACCTACGAGCAGCAGGTGCAGGTCACCGGCGGCCAGCCGCCGCGTTTCCAGCCCATCTACCTGTGCCGGCTGGCCTGCTCACCGGGCGATCACTGCATCTCCCCCACCGACGTGTGCTGTCCGGGGCCCATCTACGGGCGCAGCTACGGCAAGATGCACGCCTGCGTGCCGGCCGGTATGTGTCAAACCGCCGAGGTCCCCGACGCCGGCAAGGCCGACAAGCCAAGCGACACCGCCCCGCCCGTGGACGGCCCCGACACACCCGACGGGGGCACGGCCGACGGCGGCGTCTGAGCGACCATGAAACACAACCCGGGATTCCTCGAGCTGGTCGCCGCGGCCAGGCGCAACATCCGCGAGTGCACCATCGCCGACGTCAAGACGCGCCTCGACCGCGGCGAGCCCTTTCACCTGATCGACGTGCGCGAGGAGAGCGAGTTCGCCGCCGGCCACGCGCGCGGCGCCCGCCACCTGGGCCGCGGCATCCTCGAGCGCGACATCGAGACCGTCATCCCCGACAAGCAGGCCGACATCGTCCTTTATTGCGGGGGCGGCTACCGCTCGGCGCTGGCCGCCGAGAACCTGCAGAAGATGGGCTACACCCGCGTGATCTCGATGGACGGCGGCTACCGCGCCTGGCACCAGGCCGGCTACCCGGAACAGAAGTAGACGCCGGTGGGGCGGCGGTTTGCGGACGACCCGGCCCCGTGGCAGCTGCTGGGGCGGTCGTACCTGTTCCGGCGGCCGCCCTGGCTGGTGTTGCGGCAGGACCACCTGCGGCTGCCCAGCGGGCGCGAGATCCCCGAATACTGGGTCTCGGAGTTCCCGCCCTGGGCCAACGTCGTGGCGGTGACCCCCGAGGACCAGGTGGTGATGGTGCGCCAGTACCGCCCCGGCCTGGGCGACGTGCACTACGAGATCCCCGCCGGCGTGGTCGACGCCAAGGATGCCGACCCCGGCGCCGCGGCCCGCCGCGAGCTGCTGGAAGAGACCGGGTATGGCGGCGGCGACTGGTCGCCGCTGATGGTGCTGTCGGCAAACCCCGCCCTGCAGGACAACCTCACCTACACCTACCTGGCCGAAGGCGTGACCGCGCAGCGCCCGCCCGACCCCGACGCCACCGAGGACCTGCGCGTGCAGCTGGTGCACGTCTCCCAGCTATCCGCGCTGCTCGACGCGGGCGAGGTGGTGCAGGCGCTGCACGCCGCCCCTCTTCTGCGCTACCTGCTGCGCCGGCGCGGGTGATGGGCCGGCGCCGGCGCCGCGGTCACTTGACCATCAGGCGGTAGTTGAAGGCGATGCCCGAGGAGGGCGGGAAGACGGCGGCCTTCAGCTTGGCTTCCACGCAGGCGGCGGTGGGGGTGTTGGCCAGCTCGCCGCGCACGGTGGTGCGGGCCACGCTGCCGTCGGGGGTGACTTCCACGCGCACCTCGGCGGCGCCCTGCTGGCCGTGGCGGCGGTAGCAGTCGTTCATCTGGCTCTGCACGTCGTTCATCACCGTCGTGA
>JBKPRZ010000621.1:0-10677 GCA_046734815.1 Myxococcota bacterium
CGCCCGCCAGCGCCATGCCGCCGCCGACCCCGGCCGACTTCTGCACGGGCAATACGCTGCTGGTCTGCCTGCCGTTCGATGGCAACGCCAACGACCTCGGCCCCGACCGCCGGGACACCAGCGCCTCGGGCGTCACCTTCGAGCCGGGGCGGCGCGGGCTGGCCGCGCGCTTCGGCCCCGGCCGCGAGGTGCAGGTGCGCCAGTCGTTCGTGGTGCCCGAACGGATCATCACCGTCGAGCTGTGGGTGCAGCCTTCCGCCTACCCGGTCAACGGCCGGCGCGCGGGGCTGGTGCACGGCCCCGACCAGTATGGCGTCTTCCTGCAGGACAACAACGGCGACCTCGAGTGCCGCACCCCTTCGGCAAACGCCGTGGCCCGGCGGGCGGTGCCGCTGAACGCCTGGACCCGGGTGATGTGCATCTTCGACGAGGAGGACGTCGAGGTGTACGTCAACGGCCGCTCGGCCGCCGACGGGCGCTCGTTCCAGCGGCTGCCGGTGCGGTCCGATACGGGCACCCGCATCGGCACCACTGACCTCGACGGCGGGCCGCTGACCGGCCTGCTCGACGACGTCCGCATCTGGCGCGGCCGCCGCAACACTCAGTAGCGGCGCGCGCGCTCGGGGTTCGAACGCCGGGCCCTGGCCATCGAGCGCCGGGCGGAGGTCGCACCCGCGCCGACCTGCACCCAGGTCCAACCGCGCTTTTCCTTTTTTCTTGGCCGCCCGATCCCGGCATCATGAAGGGGATGTCGTGGGGGCGCTGGGAGCGGGCGTGGTGGCTGCTGCCGGCGGCGGTGGTGCTGATCGCCTTCCGCCACGCGCCCTCGTTCGGGCTGCTGTCGGACGCAGCCTTCCTCATCGACGAGAACCTGAGGCTGCGCGGGCCCGGAGCCCTGTGGGCCAACCTGGTCCACGACTACTTCTGGTCGTCGAGCGGCAACTCGCTGCCCTACTGGCGCCCGCTCACCAAGGGCAGCTGGGTGATCGAGCAGGCGCTGGGCGGCGGCTGGCCGGGGCTGTTCCACCTGGTGCAGCTGACCTGGCACCTGGGCGGCACCCTGGCGGTGGCCTGGCTGGCGCGCGAGCTGGGGCTATCGCGCGGCTGGGCGATGGCGGCGGCGCTGTGGTACGGCCTGCATCCGGCGCTGATCGAGCCGGTGTCGATGGTGATGGCCCGTTCCGACGTGGCCTGCACCACCGCGCTGGTGGTGGCGCTGGCGGCCTGGCTGCGCTGGCGCGGCGGCGCGGGCGCGCGCTGGGCGGCGGTGCACGGGCTGGCACTGGCGGCGGCGCTGGCCAGCAAGGAGACGGCGGTGGTGCTGGCCCCGGCGCTCACCCTGGTGGTGGCGCTCGAGCGGCTGGCCGATCGGGCCGTCGAGCCGCTGACCGGTCGGACGGCTGCGGGGCGCTGGGCCTGGCTGCGCGCGGTGGCGCCGGCCTGGGTGTTGACGATCTTGTACATGATCGGCCGGCGGCTGGTGATCGGGGCGGGCGCCGCTCCGGGGCTGGATCTGGATCCGCTGCGCTGGCTGGTGAGCGCCGGACGTTACTTCTACGGCCTGTTCCCGCTCCGGATCGGATCGGCCATCGCGCCCATCCCGCGCGATCCGCGGCTGGACCTGCTGGTCCCCGTGACCGCGCTTCTGGGATGGCTGTTCTTCGGCGCAGCTGCCGTGTTCGTCTGGCGGCGGGCGCGCCCGGCGCTGGCGCTGGGGGCGTTGCTGCCGCTGTCACTGGCCCCGGTGCTGCTGGTGCGCCAGCTGAACGTCCCGGTGGCGGCCAGCCGCTACGCCCTGGCCGACCGCTGGGCGCTGCCGGCCGTCGCCGGCGCGGCGCTGGTGCTGGCGGTGATCGTCGCCGGGCTGAACCGGCGGGCGCTGTCCGTCGCGGTGGCCGCCCTGACCGGGCTGTGGGTGGTGACCACCCTGGCGCTGTCGGGCGCCACCCACGCCCCCTTCCGCGACACCG
Organism: Myxococcota bacterium; assembly: GCA_046734815.1. GTDB lineage: Bacteria > Myxococcota_A > Polyangia > Fen-1088 > Fen-1088 > CAVYGB01. The sequence continues at coordinate 1,971 of JBKPRZ010000621.1, forward strand.
AGACGCTGGCGGCGTTCCAGGAGCAGCAATACGAGGCGCTGCCCGAACGCCTGCGCACCCTGGAGGACCGCTGCGACCACGTCGAGCGCCTGCTGCACCAGGCCCTGCGCGCGCGCGCTCCAGAGGTGGCGGTGGCGCGCGGGGCCGAGGTGCCGCCGGACTGTCCGCAACCGGGGCGCTTCGGGCTGCTGCGGCTGATCGCGCTCAACCAGCTGGGCCGCTTCACCGACGCGGCCGCGGTGGCCGGCCAGCTGGAGCACCAGGCGCTGGAGCCGCGCTACCACGCTCAGGCCGCCTACCAGGCCGGGCTGGCCCACCTCGAGCTGGGCGATCACGCCCGCGCCGAGCGCGAGCTGCGCCAGGCCACCCGGCTGGGCCACCCCGCCTGCAACCTGCCCGCCCAGCTGGGACGACTGCTTGCCCAGCGCAACGACATCGCCGGCGCGGCCGCCGAATACGAGCGAGCCTCCAGCTGCGCCCCCACGGATCCGCGCCCCGCAATGGCGGCGGCGACCTTGTGGCTGTCGGCCGGCCAGCGCGCGCGGGCAGCGGCGGTGCTCGCCCGCGTGAACCCGGCCGCGCTCCCCCCCGAGTCGCGCGCGATGTACGACGTCCTGAAGCGGAAGGTAGCACCGTAGCGGCTCTCAGACCGCGAACTCTTCCACCCGCTTGCGCAGCACCTCGGCCTCCTGGGCCAGGTTGCGCGCGGCCACGGTGATCTGCTCGACGGCGGCCAGGTTCTGGCGGGCGACGGTGGCGATCGAGTCGGTGGCCTTGACCACCATCTCGCCGCCCTTCTTCTGTTCGATGGTGGCGTCGAGCATGACGTTGGTCAGCTCGGTCATCTCCTGGGCGGCCTTGGCGATCTCGTTGCCGCTGCCGGCGTTCTCCTTGGAGGCCACGGCGATCTGGCGGGCCAGCCCCGACATGCGCTCGGCGGTCTCGAGCATGGCCTTGGCGGCGCGGGTCTGCTCGTCGGCGGTCGAGGCGCTGTCCTCGATCACCTTCGAGGTGCTGTCCAGCGAGGCCACCATCTTGACCAGCACCTCCTCGGTCAGCTTGACCGAGCCGCCCACGTCCTTCTGCACGCGGTCGATGATGTCGCTGATCTCCTGGGTGGCGCCGGCCGAACGTTCGGCCAGCCGCCGGACCTCGTCGGCGACCACCGCGAAGCCGCGGCCGGCGTCGCCCGCCCGGGCCGCCTCGATGGCGGCGTTGAGCGCCAGCAGGTTGGTCTGGTCGGCGATCTCCTCGATCACCCGCACGATCTTGCTGACCTCCTGGGCCCGGTCGCCGATGCCGTTGATCGACTGCTGCAACATCTCGCCGCCGCTCTTGACCCCGGTCAGCGAGCTCTTGGACAGCGAGTCCGCTTCGCGCGCGCGCACCGCCATGTGGCCCACGCTGTCGGCCAGCTGGTTCAAGGTGGTGGCGGTCTCGCCCGACGCGGCGGTCAGCGATTCGCCGTTGCTGGCGGTGCGGCCCAGGGTCTGGTCCATCTTCTGGATGGCGGCGGTGGTCTCTTCCACGCTGGCCGCCAGCGAGACCGCGGTCTTGGCCAGCTGCTGTATCTGCACCGCGATCTCCGCCATGCTGGACGAGGTCTCCTCGGTGGCGGTGGACTGGGTCTCGGCCCCCTTGGCCAGCTGCGAGGCCGAGGACGAGATCCGCTCGCTGGCGGCGGCCACCGTGCGTGATGACGAGACGATGGCCGAGATGGTCGAGCGCAGGTTGATGGCCATGGTGCGCATGGCCGCCAGCAGCTGCCCGGGCTCGTCCTCGGCGCCCACCGGGATCTCGATGGTCAGGTTCTGCGCGGCCAGGGCGTTGGCGCAGCTGACCGCCCGGCTCAGCGGCACGGTGATGCTGCGGACGATGATCAGCACCAGCCCGGCGGCCAGCACGAAGAACACCAGCACCACCGCGATGCTGCGCGCCTTCTGCGCCTCGAAGCGGTCGATGCGAGCGCGCAGGCTGTGGGCGATCCACTGGTGCCCGGCCTCCTGGGTCTTGACCAGCGCGGTCAGGGTCACGCCCGCCTGATCCAGCACCCGGCCGGTGGCCTCGGGCGTGCGCCGGGCGGCGCCGCCCCCGGCCCCCGCCCCCACCCGGGCCAGCAGCTGCCGCGCGCCGATGCCCAGCGCCTGGAAGGGAGGATCCAGCACCTCGGCCAGGCGGGACGAGCCGGCCTCGTTGCCGTCGGCGGCCTGGCGATAGGCGATCTGCAGGTTGCGGCCCTGCTCGTCCAGCAGCGCCACCAGCGCGCGGCCGCGCACCACCACCTCGGGGTCGCCGGCGCGCGCGTCGCTGGCCGCCTCGGTGGTGATCTGCTCGAGGCTGCGGGCGGCGGCGGGCAGGCTGTGCATGGTCGCCTCGACCACGTAGAAGGTGTCCAGGCCCGAGTCGCGCACCAGGTTCGAGGACAGCCCCACCTGGCGCAGCAGATCGGTTATGTCATCGAGGAAGCGGCGGTACAGATCGGGTGGATAGTCGGGGGCCCGGCGGGACAGCTCGGCCCAGGAGCCGCGCACGGTGGCCAGCAGGTCGGCGGTGTCCAGGGTCTCGCCCAGCGCGCGGGCGCCGCAGCGCTGGCTCTGCAGCTCGCCCAGCCCGGCCAGCGATCGCTCGACCGCGTTGGCCAGCGAGGCGGGCGTGTCGCGGTCGGCGCCGCCGGAGCCGCGGGGGGCGGCGGTCTGCAGGCGCAGGCGGACCGCGTTTTCCAGCAGGTCGTGCACCCGTTCGGCAAAGCCGTTGCCGCAGGACTGGCGGTGCAGCAGCTGGATGTCGCGATCGAGCGCCCGCACGAAGAACCACAGCAGGGGCAAGGTCGGGGTCGAGAAGACCAGGCAGATGATCACCAGCTTTTGCCAGATGCGCACGCCGGAGAAGACGCGCATGAGGCGCGCCCGCCAGCGCAAGGGTGCCTGTGGACCTCCGTTGTTGCCGCCTGGACCGTCGTTGCTGACCTGCATGGACCCCCTCAATCCTCCGCCGAAAACAGCTGACAGATGTCTGGCAGCGGCAAGAGGTGCGATACCCCGCCGCGCATGTGAGCCGCCCGGGGCATGCCGAAGACCACACAGGTCTCCTCGCTCTCGGCCACGGTCAGCCCGCCCTGCTTCTGGATCTGCAACATCCCCTCGGCGCCGTCGTCGCCCATCCCGGTCAGCAGCACGCCGAACACCCGCTTGCCGCGGGCGCGCGCCGCCGAGGTCATCAGCACGTCCACGCTGGGGATGTGCTTGGCGTTCATCGGGTCCAGCGCCACGGCGGTGCGCAGGTCGGGCGTCACGTGCAGGTGGGCGCCCGCCCGCGCCACCAGCATCACCCCGGGCTCGAGGTGGTCCTGGTCCAGAGACTCGCGCACGCGGATGCGGGCCAGCCCGTTGAGGCGATCGGCGAACGGCTTGGTGAAACCCACCGGCATGTGTTGCACCACCGCCACCGGCACCGGGAAGCCGGCCGGGATCTTCTCCACCACCGCCTGCAGCGCCGCCGGCCCGCCGGTGGAGGCGCCGATGACACACAGGTCGTAGGCCGCCCAGTCCACCTGGGGCAGCGACTGCGAGCGCGGCCGCAGGGTGAACGGCGGCGGCGTCGAGCCGGCGGGCGGCCGGCCGGGACGGTCCCACTTGAAGGGCTTGCGCGGCGAGCGGCAGGCCTCGATCTTGCGCAGCAGCTCGTGCGACAGGCGATCGAAGTCCATGACGTTCAGGCCGCTCTTGTCGATGAAGTCCATGGCCCCCATGGCCATGGCGTCGAGCGTGGTGGGAACACCGTCGCGGGTGTGGGCCGACAGCATCACCACCGGCAGCCCCGGGTGCTTGCGCATCAGATGCTTGAGGGTCTCGAGCCCGTCCATCCCCGGCATCTCGACGTCCAGGGTCACCACGTCGGGACGGGCCACCGGGATGCGTTCGATCGCCTCCGGTCCCGAAGCGGCCGCTCCCACCAGCATGAAGTCGGGCCGCAGCGCCAGGATGCGGGCCAGCGCCTTGCGGATGAACGGCGAATCGTCGACCACGAACACGCGGATCATCGCTGTGCCTGGAGGACCCGCGCCTTCTTCTCGTAGACGATGCTGCCCTGGTGGCGGACCGGGCGGAAGTCGTCGCGCCGGCCGATCAGCGATTCGGCATGGCCCAGAAACAGGTAGCCGTGGTCGGCCAGGGACTCGTGAAAGCGGGTGATCAGGCCGTCGAAGGCCGGGTTCGAGAAATAGATGAGGACGTTGCGACAGAAGATGAAGTCGTAGGGGGCGCCGGGGAACTTCAGGTCGCTGGCGGCCAGGTTCAGCTCGAAGAAGCGGGTGCCGGTGAGGAACTTGCGGCGCAGGGCAAAGCGGCCGTCGCGCGGGTCGAAGTAGGCCGAACGCATCACCTCGTCGCAGGCGCGCAGGTGGTTGGGCTCGTACAGCGCCTCGCGGGCCTGGGCCAGGCGCTGGCGGTTCAGATCGCAGGCGTCCACCTGCCAGGCGTTGCCGCCCGGGTTCTCGGACCAGTCGTACAGCGAGATGACGATCGAATAGACCTCGTCGCCCGACGAGCAGCCCGCCGACAGGATGCGCAGCGGCCGGTTGCGCAGCCGCGGGCTCAGGTCGGGCAGCAGGTGGCGGGTCAGCAGGCGGAACTGGTGGGCTTCGCGGAAGAAGTAGGTCTCGTTGTTGGTGATCAGGAGCGGCAGCTCGCGCAGCTCGGCCTGGCGCTCGGGGTGGCAGACCAGGTAGCGGTAATATTCGGCGAAGGAGGTCAGGTGCAGGCGATCGAGGCGCACGCGCAGCCGATGCTCCAGCAGCGCGCGCCTGGTGGCCGGGAACACCAGCCCGAAGTGCTCGCTGATGAGATCGGAGAGGAGCTTCCATTCCTCGTCGGTGAGGTGCTTCATCCGCGCGCGCCCGTCACCCCGCGGCCCGTGCGCCCCCCAGCTTGGCCAGCGCCACGCGGGCGGTGCGGGCCACCACCGGCTCGACGTCGCGGCACAGCTGCATGATGGCGTCGCGGGTGGAGGGGAGGGCCAGGCGGCCCAGTCCCCAGGCGGCGTGGTTGCGTACGGTCCAGTCGATGTCGCTCGACAGCGCCACCAGGTCGGCGGCGTCGGCGGCGGTGGCCAGGCGGGCCAGGCCGTCCGAGGCCACCCGCCGGGTCTCCAGATCGTGCTCGGACAGGCGCTCCTTCAGGAACGGCAGCAGGCCGGGCGCGGCCATCAGGTTCAGGGCGGCGACGATCTCGATGCGCTCGTGCGGGGGGGCGTCGGCGAAGATCTCCATCAGCTTGCCGGCCGCGCCCTTGACCTGCAGGCGGCCCAGCCCGCGGATCACGTGGTAGCGGAGCGGGTCGGGCGCCCCCAGCAGCGGCACCAGCGCCGACTCGGCCTTGCGGCACTCGCGCCGCACCAGCGCCTCGACCGCCTCGGTGCGCACCGAGGCGTCCTCGTCGGCCAGCATCTCGATGATCCGGTCGTCGGGCCCGCGCCCGCCGTGGTGGCGCAGCACCCGCAGCGCCGCCCGCCGGATGGCCGGGCGGGCATCGCGCAGCAGGGCGATCACCTGCGGGGCCAGGCAGGTGCTGCGCGCCGATTCCAGGATCTCCAGCGCGGTGACGATCCGGTCGGCGTCCAGCGCGGCGTCCAGGTCGGGGGCCAGCACGTCCAGGCGCGGGCCGGGCATCTGGCTCAGGGCGTGGGCGGCGGCGGTGCGCTCCTGGGCGCTGTCCGAGTGCAGGCTCTTGCACAGGGCGGGGATCACCGTCGGCTTGTGCAGGGCCCCCAGCGCCCGGCAGGCGGCGGCGCGCACATCCGCCTCGGGGTCCTGCATGCAGGCGAGGAGAGGAGTCACCGCCCGCCCGTCGAACGAGCCGCAGGCCAGGGCGCCCCGGCGCACGCGCAGGTCCTCGCTGCGCAAGAGCTGCAGCAGCGGGCCCTGGGTCTGCTTGCGGCAGCGGCGCAGGAAGGCCGCGGTCCAGCGCGCCTCCTCGGGGTCGGCCGTGCGCAGCAGGACGTGCGGCAGCAGATCCCAGAGCGACAGGTGCACCACCACGGTGGCGGCGGCGCGGGCCAGCTCGACGTCGTCGCAGCCGAGCAGGCCGCGCAGCCAGTCGGCAAGGCCGGTGCGCTTGCCCGCCTCGGTCAGCCCGGCGCGCGCGCGGCTGCCGGCCTGGGGGCCGGGCGGGTTGCGCTCGAGGATGTTGGACACCGCCCGCAGCACCTGGTCGCGCTGGGGGATGCGGTCGCTCGAGTACAGCAGCTCGACCAGCGGGCGCAGCGCCTCGGACGAGCCGATGCGGCCCAGCGCCTCGATGGCCGGCTCGGCCAGCACCTCGTGCGAGGTCAGCTCCAGCAGCGGCCGCACCGCGCGCGGGTCGCCCAGCTTGCCCAGCGCCGCCACCGCCGCGAACTGCAGCCACATGTCGGCGCTGAGCAGGCGGATCAGCGCCGGCACCGCCTCGACCGCCTGCACGTTGCCCAGCGCCTCGATGGCCGACTGGGCGATGTTGCGGTCGGGGTGGTCCAGCAGCGGCAGCAGCGCGCGGCTGGCCGTGCTGTCGTTGATCAGCGCCAGGATCTGCACCGAGAACATCGCCACCTCGGGGTCGCCGTCCACGGTCAGCTTCAGCAGGTGTGGGACGGCATACGGCCCCTGGCGCTCCAGCGCGGCGAAGGCCGAGTTGCGCAGCACCGCGTTCTCGCCGTTGGCCAGCAGCCCGCCCAGCGTCTCGGGAGTCAGGTGGCGCGCAGCCAGGGCGATGGCGCGCTCGCGCACCAGGGTCGACGGGTCGCCCAGCGCAGCCAGGATGGCGCCCTCGCGGTCGCCATTGTTCATCGCGCCCTCGAGCGCCGATATCCGATCCGTCGCTTCGCTGCTCGTCGCGAGGCTCATGCCGTCGTCACCCCACCCACTGGTTGCTCTACCCGTCGTCACATCGGTGCCCCGAGGACGGGGGTTGAGGGCGTGCCGTCCCGCCGCGTCGACGGGGGGCGGTCAGCGGTTCTGGTGGCGGCGGCCGTCCTGGCGCGTCGGGGGGCGGTCGGCATTGATGATCCGGCCGCGAGTGGGTAGGACCGGCGGAGCATGCTCCTGTTCGAGCTGGCGGAGACCTCGCGGGCGGTGGCGGGGACGCAGTCGCGGCTGGAGAAGGTGGCGCGGCTGGCGGCGTTGTTTCAGCGGCTGCCGCCGCCGCTGGTGGCGGTGGGGGTGTCGTACCTGGCGGGCGAGCTGCCGCAGGGGCGGCTGGGGGTGGGGTACGCGGTGCTGCGCGACCTGCGCGGCGGGCCGGCGGCGGCCGAGCCGTCGCTGGACCTGGGCGAGGTCGACCGGGTGTTCTCGGCCATCAAGAGCGAAGCGGGCGCCGGGTCGGCCCAGCGGCGGGCGACCTTGCTGCGCGGGTTGCTCGCGCGGGCGACCGAGGTCGAGCAGGACCTTCTGGTGCGCCTCGTGATCGGCGAGCTGAGGCAGGGCGCCCTGGAAGGGGTGGTCATCGACGCGGTGGCGCGCGCCTTCGCGGTGCCGGCGGCGGAGGTGCGGCGGGCGGTCATGCTGGGCGGGGCGGTGGCGCCGGTGGCCGCCGCCCTGGCCGAGGCGGGACCGGCCGGGCTCGCGCGCTTCGAGCTGCGGCTGTTCCACCCGGTGCAGCCCATGCTGGCCGACACCGCGCCGGACGTGGAGTCGGCGCTGGACTGGCTGGCCGGCGAGGCGGCCTTCGAGTTCAAGCTCGACGGCGCCCGGGTGCAGATCCACAAGGACGGCGACCGGGTGGAGGTCTACAGCCGCGCGCTCAACCCCGTCACCCCGGCGGTGCCGGAGATCGTCGAGCGGGTGCAGGCGCTGCCGGCCCGGCGTCTGGTGATCGACGGCGAGACCATGGCGCTGACACCAGAGGGCCGGCCGCTGCCCTTCCAGGTGACCATGCGCCGCTTCGGCCGCCGGCTGGACGTCGCCCGCCTGCGCCAGGAGCTGCCGCTGGAGGTGTTCTTCTTCGACGTGCTCCGGGTCGACGACGACACACTGATCGACCACCCGCTTGCCCAGCGCTGGGAGGCGCTGGCCGCCGCGACGTCCGCCACCGGCCTGGTCCCGCGGATCACCACCGCCCGCCCCGACGAGGCCGACGCCTTCGCCGCCCGCGCCGCCGCCGCCGGTCACGAGGGCGTGATGGCCAAGGGATTGGCGTCGATCTATAGCGCCGGCCGTCGTGGTCAAGAATGGCTGAAGCTGAAGCCGGCCCACACCCTGGACCTGGTGGTGCTGGCCGTCGAGTGGGGCTCGGGGCGCCGGCGCGGCTGGCTGTCCAACCTGCACCTCGGCGCCCGCGACCCGGCAGCCGGCGGTTTCGTGATGCTGGGCAAGACCTTCAAGGGGATGACCGACGAGATCCTGCGCTGGCAGACCGATGCGTTGCTGTCGCGCGAGATCGGGCGCGAGGGCCACATCGTGCACGTGCGCCCCGAGCTGGTGGTCGAGATCGCCTTCAACGACGTGCAGGTCAGCCCGACCTACCCCGGCGGCGTGGCCCTGCGCTTCGCCCGCCTCAAGCGCTATCGCCCCGACAAATCTGCGTCGGAGGCTGACACCATCGATCGCGTGCGGTCCCTGCTGCCGCGCGGATAGGAGAATCGCACCAGCTGTAAACCGCGGTGAGGAACCGTTGCCAGTGTGAGCCGAGGTAGTCGCCAGGCCGCACGTGCACCGGCGATACAAAGGATGGTTCACCGG
>JBKPRZ010000622.1:0-8198 GCA_046734815.1 Myxococcota bacterium
ATGAAAGCGCCAGCCCGCTCCGGCGGCGGTTGCCGCGCAGGCGAGGGCCGCGCACACCACCGCCCGCACGGGCAGCCAGCCCAGCGCCGCCACACCGGCGGCCGCGGCCACGGCGGTGGTGGTGGCGAGAGCGACGGCCGCGGCGGGTGAGGAGACGAGATCTGCGCTGCGAGACACGCTGGCCGGGGTCACGTAGGGCAGGGCGGCCATAAGACCGACCATCGCCGCCCGCGACAGCACCGCCGCCAGCAGGTAGGTGGCGGGCGCGCGCGCCTGCAGTTCCGCCAGCGACTCGATGCGGACCAGCACGGTGAGCAGCAGCGCCAGCACCCCGAAGGTCCCCACCCGGCTGTCCTTGAGGATGGCGAACACCCGCTCGCGATCCCGCCCGCCGCCCAGCGCATCCGCGGTGTCGGCCAGCCCATCTTCGTGAATGGCGCCGGTCACCAGCAGCATCAGCCCCACCGTCAGCGCCGCGACCAGCCGCCCTCCCAGCCGGGCCGGAAGCCCCGCCAGCACCGCCGCGCCCAGCGCGCCCAGCGCCAGCCCCACCAGCGGCATCCATCCGGCCGCCCAGCGCCGTCCCTGCACGTCCACGGTCGCCCCCACCGGCATGCGCGTCAGCAGCATCACGGCCGCCCGCGCGCCTCCGATCACCGCGCGCGCCGACGTACCCCGCGGCGGATCGCTGGCTTGCGACGTTGCTGCAGAACCGGGCACCATGACCGTCCTGATGTTTCCAGCCCGACGCCGCCGACACAAGCGCGACGAAGCGGATGCATCTTCTCCCTTGCCCCGCGCCATCGGCACCCCGAAACTTTCGCGCGCATGACTGTCCCGCGGCTCATCCTGATCGGTGGCGGCGCCCGATCGGGCAAGAGCACCTTCGCGCTGGCCTACGCCCGCCGCCTGGGCGGCCGCCGCCTCTTTGTCGCCACCGCCGAGGCAGCCGACGACGAGATGCGGGCCCGCATCGCCCGCCACCGCGACGAGCGCGGGGCCGACTTCGAGACCCGCGAAGCTCCCCGGGCCCTGCCCGAGGCGCTCGCCGCCGCCCCCGCCGACGCGGTCACGGTCATCGACTGCCTCACCCTGTGGCTCTCGAACCTGCTGCTCGACGATGTCCCCTCCGCGGAGGTGCTGGCCCGGGTCGACGCCCTGGCAGCCACCGCCCGCGCGCGAGCAGCCCCCACCCTGGTGGTGACCAACGAGGTGGGCATGGGCGTGGTCCCCGAGACACCGCTGGGCCGGGCGTTCCGCGACCTGGCCGGCCTGGCGCACCAGAGGCTGGCCGCGGCCGCCGACGAGACCTACGCGGCCATCCTGGGCCTGGTCCTGCGCCTGCACCCGGGTCCCGTGACGGCCTTGCCCCCCGGGCAGACGCCCTGACGGCGCCCGGAATCGGGGGGACGCGCGGGACTGGCGCCCGCCGGCCTGTCCTGAGAAACTGGGACCGTTCGCCATGAGCGACATCGCTGTGTCCGCGACCGAGAGCCTGCTGGTCCTGGGCGGGGCGCTGCTGTGGGACCGGCTGTTCGGGGAACCACCCGCCGGCATCCATCCGGTGGTCTGGATGGGTCGCGTGATCTCGCTGTGTGAAAAACGCATGCAGCGACGGTCCCCGCTGTCGCAGCTGGCGCAGGGAGCGGCCGTGGCGCTGGGCGTCCCGGCGCTGTTCAGCCTGGCCAGCGTGGTGGTGCTGACCGGTCTGGCCGATACGCTGTGGCTGCGCGTGCTGGTCAGCATCTGGCTTCTCAAGTCCACCTTCGCGGTCAGCGCGCTGGGCGCCGCCGCGGCCGACGTGCGCCGCGCCCTGGCTCTTGGCGATCTGGGCGCCGCCCGCACGGCCCTGGCCAGCCTGTGCAGCCGTGACGCCTCCGAGCTGGACGAGGCCGCCATCGCCGGCGGTGCGGTCGAGTCGGTCGCGGAGAACACCGCCGACAGCGTGGTGGCGCCGCTGCTGTTCTACGTCCTGTTCGGTCTGCCGGGCGCCATCTTCTACCGCGCCGTCAACACGCTGGACGCGCGCATCGGCTATCACGGCCGCTACGAATTCCTGGGCAAGGCCGCCGCCCGGCTCGACGACCTCCTCAACTGGGTGCCCGCCCGGCTGGCGGCCGGACTGCTGCTGATCGCGGGTGCCTGGCAGAAGCTGGACGCGCGCACCGGCTGGCACATCCTGTGGCGCGACGGCGGCCGTACCGAGAGCCCCAACGCCGGTCGTCCGATGGCCGCCATGGCCGGGCTGCTGGGCGTGCGGCTGGAGAAACCCGGGCACTACGCCCTGGGCGACGCCACCGCCCCGGTCACGCCGGAGACCGTCGATCTCGCCTGGCGGGTCGCCCGCAGCGCCTGCCTGCTGGCGTTCGCCGCGGCCGCGCTCGCCCTCCGGGTGACCGCCTGAGGCGCGGTCACGGCGCGACTCACAGCTCCTCGTCGCTGATCACACAGATGCCGTTCGCCTCCAGCAGCGCCGCGGTGATGCCCAGCCCGGGGCGGCTGGTCCCGCTGAACGACCCGTCGGCGATCCGGCGCCGCCCGCACGAGGGGCTGCCCTCCTTCAGCACGGCCAGCCGGATCCCCTCACGACGGCACAGCGCCAGCGCCGCCGCGGCGCCCCGGCGGTAGCCAGCGCTCAGGTCCAGTCCGGCTTCGCTGACCACCTCTGCGCGCGCGGCCCAGAAGTCGTCTCCGTCGCCCCCGCGCAGCTCGGCGCGCGAGCGGGGCACGCCGAAGCCACCTTCCACCTCGGGGCAGAACGGCACCACCCGCCCGGCCTCGATCCAGTCGACCAGCCGCGGGTGCAGGCAGGTCTTGGCGCCGCCGTCGTAGCGGACCGGCTCGCCCAGCAGGCAGGCGCTGACAAGGATCTTGCCCCGCTGGTCCGCCAGCAGCTCCGCCAGCGGACCGTCCGCGCCGGTGACCGGGACGGGGTTGGACACGGGCGCAGCTTACTCTCGCGGGCCCGGGGATGCCCCGGATGTCAGAGACTCGCCGGCTTTTTACACCGCGCCTTGACCCCTCCGCGCGCAGGGTCATGCTCGCGAGTGGACTCTGTCGAGGGAGGAGGGATGCCATGATCAGGACAGTCACGTATCTGGGGATTCTGGCTCTGGCCGCACCGGCGCTGGCACAGGAGCCGGCCGCACCGGCGGGCGCAGCGGACACGGCGAAGGGCGCCGCCGAGGACATGGCCAGAGGCGCAACGGACATGACCAAGCACGGACCCTGGACCCGGATGGTCAAGAACCCGGACAAGAAGGGTGTCGATCAGCTGTTCAAGGACATGGAGGCGGCCTGGAAGACGGGCGACGTCGAGGCGGTCGCCGAGCTGGTCGACTTCCCGGTCATCATGTTGACCGACGATTCGAAGGGGGAGCCCAAGCACCTGCTCGCCACCCGGGAGCAGTGGGTGTCGATGATGAAGTCGATGAACATGCCGAAGGACGAGATGCCCAAGATGTCGCACAAACATCAGGTGACCTTCCTCTCGGACACCCTGGCGGTGGCGATCGAGGAGACCTCGGTCAGCGGGAAGATGAAGGGGAAGTGGAATTCGATGTCGGTGCTCACCCAGCGCGACGGCCGGTGGAAGGTGAAGGAGATGGCCCAGGCGGGCTGGGGCGACATGCCTGCGGCGCGGACCGCCGCCGAGAAGGCGCGACAGCCCACCACGACGCTGCCCCCGCCGCCCCCGACCCGCTGACCTCAGGGCGCGAGATCCGGATAGGCCTTTCCGAACAGGAGCTCGGCGGCGTCCAGCATGGCGGCGCCGGGCTCCTCCATCAGCCCCGCGGGCACGGTCAGCACCCGCCCCGCCGTCTGGCAGGCCTGCAGCCGCGCCAGGCCCGGGTGGGTGCAGATCGTGTCCGCGTAACCGTCCTGGGTGACGATCAGCTCGGGGTCCATCGCGACCACCTGCTCGGCCCGGTATTCGGGCCACCCCGTGTAGCGCCCGGCGGCCACGTCGACCAGGCCGGCGTGCGTGAGCACGTCGCCGGCGCTGGTGTCGCGGGTGGCGCCGTACAGGTGGCCGCCCAGCGCCCACAGGTAGAGGGCGCGGCGGCGCGGGCTGTTACCCAGGGGCAGCGCCACGCGCTGCAGGCGCGCGACGAGCGAGCGGGCCAGCCGGCGGCCCCGCTCGCCATCGCCCAGCAGCTCGCCGATCACCTCGGCCATGGGCACGAAGGTGCGCAGGCCGTGCAGCTCCCCCAGGTTGAACACCTCGACGCCCGCCTCCAGCAGCCGGGCGATCCGACCGTCGCCGCCGAACACGTTCATCAGCACCAGGTCCGGGTGCAGGGCCAGGATGGGCTCCAGGCGGCCGAAGCCCTCGATGGCCGGCTTGCCGGCAAAGCGCCAGCGCCAGGGTGAGTGCTCGACGCTGCCAGTGCTGAAGGCGGCGATGCGGTCCGGCTCGGCCAGCTCGGCCAGCAAGCGGTCGCTCATCAGGTTGGTGGAGACGATCCGCCGGTAGTTGCGCAGCGGCACCAGGTGCCCCGAGGCGTCGGCGATTCCCTGACCGCCGCCGGGCAACGACACCCGGCGCACGGCGGTCACGGCGATCTCCAGGCGCACCGGCGTCGTCGAGGGGCGGGTGAGCCGCCGCTCGAGGCCGCCCCAGGCGGCCAGCGCCAGCGCCGCCGCCAGCACCGCGGCGTTGGCCAGGCCGGTGCGGGTCACGGTCCCTCCGCGCCGGGCAGGCGGCAGGCGAACTGGGCAGCGGGGACCATCTCCACGCCGTACACCGACCGGACGGGACCGGGGGCGATGACCTCGGCGGGCGCGCCGGCGCGCACACAGCGCCCGCCCGCCAGCAACACCGCGTGATCGGCGATGGCCGCGGCCTCCTGCAGCTGGTGCAGCACCACCACCACTGCGGCCCCGTCCCGGGCCACCGCGCGCAGGGTGCGGAACAGGGCCAGGGCGTGCCCCACGTCCAGCGCGGCGGTGGGCTCGTCCAGCAGCAGCAGCGGCGCACCGGTGGCCAGCGCCCGCGCCACCAGCACGCGCCGGCGCTCGCCGTAAGACAGGGTGGTGAAGGGGCGATCCGCCAGCCGGGCGATATCGGTCCGTTCCATGGCCGCGTCCGCCGCGGCGGTGTCGGCCCGGCCGGGCGTGGCGAAAGCGCCGCCTGCGCCGTGGGCGAACCGCCCCTGCGCCACCACCTCGCGCACGGGCAGGGGCGCCTCCAGCGCCGAGTGCTGGGGCACGTAGCCACACTGGCGGGCGCGCGCCCGCGGGTCCAGCTGGCGCACGTCCCTTCCGGCCAGGGTGATGCGGCCGCCGTGGGGTAAAAAGCCGAGCACCGCCTTGAGCAAGGTGCTCTTGCCGGCGCCGTTCGGTCCCAGCAGCACCGAGATCGCCGCCGCCGGTGCGGTCAGATTGACGTCCTCGAGCACGTCGCGATCGCCCCGCCGCACGGTCAGGCCGGAGACCACCAGGGCGGGCTCAGCCATGGGCCAGCTCGCGGCGGGTGGCGGCCAGCAGCCACAGGAACACCGGTGCGCCGATCAGACCGGTGACCACCCCCAGCGGCACCTCGCTGCGGGTGGGGAGCGTGCGGGCGAGCAGATCGCAGGCCATCACGAAGCCGCCGCCGCCCAGCGCCGCGGCGGGTACCAGGCGCCGGTGCTGGACGCCGACGAAGGGGCGAAGCGCGTGAGGCACGATCAGACCGACGAAGATCACGTTGCCGCCGACCGAGACCGCCGCCGCGGTCAGCACCGCCAGCCACACCGTCAGCCAGCGGCGCGCCTGGACCACGTCCACCCCCAGCGCGCGCGCCTCGTCTTCGCCCGACAGCAGCAGGTCCAGGCTGCGCCCCCACCCCCAGCAGGCGGCGATCCCGCCCAGCACCAGCGGGGCGCAAAGGCCGATCTGCCGGCGGGTGGCTCCGCCCACGCCGCCCAGGGTGAAACTGACAACCGCCCGGGCGAGGTCCCACGAGTCCTGGGCCAGACTGGTGATGAACCCGCCCAGCGCCAGGAACAGCGACGACAGGATGAAGCCGGTGAGCAGCAACGACAGGGCGTCGCTGCGCTGGCGCACGAAGGCCAGCAGGAGCAGCAGCGCAAACAGCGCGCCCAGCAGGCACCCGACCGGAAGCACCATGGTCGGACCGAGGTGGGGCAGGTCGCGCAGGGCCGGGACGGCGGCGAACGCCAGCAGGGCCATCTGCCCGCCCAGCATCGCGCCCCCGGTGGTCCCGAGGATCGAGGGGCTGACCAGCGGGTTGTGAAACAGCCCCTGGGCCACCACGCCGCCAACCGCGAGCGCGGCGCCAGCAAGGAAAGCCGCCGCCAGACGGGTTCCGCGCAGGCCCAGCAGGGTCGCGCGCAGCCCGGGGTCGTGGAGGTCGCCGGCGCCGAACAGCAGCCCCGCCAGCGCCGCCAGCGCGAGCAGCGCCAGCAGCACCAGGTAGCTGAGCAAGATCCGGCGGGCCACCGCTATCAATAGAATGCGAGAGCCCGCGGAGGCAAACCGGTCGCGGGGCTGGCCACGAAGCTGCCGGCGGCGTCGGCCTTGCCATCGGCGCCCAGGGTGTAGACGTTCACGCGCGGCTGCTTCGGACTGGCATCCAGCACGTACAGCTTGCCGCCGTCGGGGTGCAGGGCCAGCGAGAGCACGAAGCTGCCACCCGCCTCGGCCAGCTTGCGCGGCGCCCCGCCCCGGAAGTCGAAGGCCCAGACCGCGTCGGGCGCCGGCCCCATCAGGTCGCCGGGCAACACCGTGAAGGCGCGGTCGGGGCCGGCGACCGCCAGCACCGAGCCGGAGGCGCGCCGCTCGAACGTCCGCGCCGGCACCACCTTGACCGAGGGCGTGGGCTCGAGATCGATCCAGGCGAAGCCGGCGGTGTCGATCTGCCCGGCCCCGTCGGAATAAAGCCCATCGCAGCCGACCACCAGCGCGGGACGACCGGCCGTGTCCTGGGCGCGGACCAGGGCGCCGCAGTTCTTCAGCCCGGGCAGATCGATCGTGCCGCTCACCTTGTCGGTGGTGGTATCGACCACCGCCACCCGGCCGGGTCCGGCGGCCTCGAAATCGTCGCTGAGGTTGTTGAGCGCGACGTACAGCTTGTCGCCGATCCGCAGCGCCCGGGCCGGGCGGGGGCTCACCAACTTGCCGCCGGCATCGCTGGGGGCGGGCGCGGGCAGGGGGATGGTCCGCAGCGCCACCGCCTTCGCCGGGTCGATGACCAGCAGGTCGCTGCCCTCGTCGGCGCGGCCGGGGTTGCGGTCGTAGCGCGTGACGTAGGCCTTGCCGGGGGGGCCTGCCACCAGGTCCTGCGGGTTGGCCGAGAAGCCGTCGCCCACGTTCATCTGCCGCAGCACCTCGCAGCGGTCGGGGTCGAGCCAGGTGAGGGTCCCGCTCTTGCGGTCGATGAGCACCAGCTCGTGCCCCGGCTGGGGCGCCGAGGGCAAGGTGACGTCGCCCGACAGCACCGCCGACAGCATGGGCGCGCGGGTGCCCGAATCCAGGCAGCGATCGCGCACCACCTGCCCGCTGGCCGCGTCCACCAGCGAGACGACGGAGGACATGTAGTCGCTGCCGACCACCGCCATGCCGCCGCCGCCGGCCCGGACCAGGGGCTCTTCCTCCGAGCAGCCGAGCAGGCAAACCAGGGTCAGCGCGGCCAGGCCACAGCGCTCGAATCGATTTCTCATCTCTTCCTTCTTTCGTTCAGCTCGCGGGGTAGCAATAAGACAGGGTCAGGAAAAACGATCGCCCGGGCAGGGGGAACTCGACCACGTCGGCCACGCGGGTGTCGCCGAGGTTGTAGCCGCTCACCAGCACGCGCCATCCACCGTGGTCGAGGTGGGCGCCTGCACCCAGCACCACCCGCCCGGGCTGGCGGATCAGGTTGGCGGCGTCGTGGAACTGCGGCCCGGTCAGCTCGGCGTCGGCGTACAGGCCCGCCCGCCAGCGGGCGGCGATCGACAGGTCGGCCAGCTCGGGCCGCAGGTACCCACGCCAGCGCGGCTGATGGGGCAGCTGCCGGCCATCGCGGCCCGACAGTCCGCTGCGATCGCGCAGGTCCATGGCCGTGGTCTGTACGAAAAGCCGGCCCCAGCGCCCCCAGCGCCCGCTGGCCGACAGCTCGACCCCGGCGCTGCGGCTGGCGGCGATGTTCAGGTATCCGGCGAAGTAGCCCAGCGGCTGGAAGTGGACGAGGTCGTGGGCCCGGCCGGCGAACA
>JBKPRZ010000623.1:0-3710 GCA_046734815.1 Myxococcota bacterium
CCGGGCGCTGGCCATCGACCCAGGCTTCGGGGCCGCCCGCCAGGGGCTGGGCGACGTGTTGCTCCGGCTGGACCGGACCGAAGACGCCCGCTGGGAGCTGACCAAGCTGTGCGAGGTCGAGCCGCAGAACGCGCGGGCCCATGCCTCTCTGGCGATGGTGCACATCCGGCAGGAGCGGATCGCCGCCGCCGAAGATGCGATCCAGAAGGCGCTGGCCGCGGACCCGAACCTGCCAGCCGCGCACCGCGCGCGGGCGGAGCTACTCGGCAAGCGCGGTGACGTCGTGGGCGCACTCCAGGAGATGCGGCAGGCGGTGGCGGCGGAGCCGGCCAACCTGGAGTTCCGCATCAACCTGGTCAGCTTGCTGGTGCTCGCCCAGATCGCCGACGAGGCCGACCGCGAGCTGCTGGCCCTGGAGCAGGCGGCACCCCGCCGCGCCGAGGTCGCGTACATCCGGGCGTTCGTCAGCCTGAAACGGAATCAATTCGCCGATGCCATCAACTCCGCTCGCCGGGCGCTCCGGCTGCGCAAGCCGTATCCCTATGCGCGGATGTTGCTGGCCGAGGCGCTGGTGGCCAGCGGGCAGATGGACGAAGGGCGCCGCGAGACAAAGAATTTTCTCGAGGAGGCACCGCCCAGCATGATCAACGAACGCCGGGCGGCCGAGCAGTTCTTGAGCCGCTGACGCTAAAAAGGCGGTAGCGTGCGCAGTCGTGGAGGAGATCTTCATCCGCAAGCGCGCGCTCGGGCTCTGGCAGGAGGGGCAACGGCTCCAGCTGGAAGGTGACCTCGCCGCGGCCATCGAACGGTACGACCAGTCGATCGCCGTGTATCCCACCGCCGAGGCGCACACTTTCCGCGCCTGGGCCTACAGCTTTCAGAATCGCCTCGAGGACGCGATCGACGAGTGCAAGCGCGCGATCGAGGTCGATCCGTCGTTCGGCAACCCGTACAACGACATCGGCTCGTACCTGATCGCCCAGGGCAAGATGGACGAGGCGGTGACCTGGCTGGAGAAGGCCAAGCGCGCGCCCCGGTACGAGCCACGCCATTTTCCGTACATCAACCTCGGTCGGGTGTTCGCCGCCCAGGGACGCGTCCGCAAAGCGATCCGCGAGTTCGAATCGGCCTTGAACCTGTGTCCGGACGAACCCACCGTGGTCGCCGCCCTGTCGGCTCTTCGGCAGCGCATCAATTAACGCCGGCCGACGCGTCGAACGAATACTGTTCGACTCCCGCGCGTCCACATGAGCGGGAAACGCACGAGATCGTTCCGCTAATCGCGGATGGCCCACAATCTACCCCGGCGGGTCACATGTAGTCAGGTGGCCAACCGGGATCCGCGGGACTAAGATCTTTAGGAGTGGTGGAAGCGGGCGGGTGAAACCGGATCGCCGCCACCCGAAGGGGTCACTAAGGCAAGATGCGTCGTCGCACTCGGGCTCAAGGGGTACGCTCCTCTCCGATGGGACCTTCCATCGATCCCTCCTGCTGTGTGGCCGAAGTGATGGGGACCGAGCTGTTCACGCTCACGCCCGATACGGTGGTGGCGTCGGCCCTGCGACTGGCGAGCGCCCGGCGCATACGCCACTTCCTGGTCATCGAGGACGGCAGCCTGACCGGCATCGTCTGCCAGAGCGACCTGCGGCAG
This sequence comes from Myxococcota bacterium, assembly GCA_046734815.1. Lineage (GTDB taxonomy): Bacteria > Myxococcota_A > Polyangia > Fen-1088 > Fen-1088 > CAVYGB01. Next base: position 1,652 of record JBKPRZ010000623.1, read on the forward strand.
GCGCGCGAATCGTCGCTGGTCAGCGCCTGCATGAAGAGCCCGGTCCTGTGCATCGGGCCCGACACCACCGTCAAGGACGCGGTCGACATCATGGACCAGAACGAGGTGGGCTGCCTGCCGGTGGTCACCGGAACGTTCCTGGTCGGGATGATCACCCGCGACCGGCTGTCCAAGCTGACCGGCAAGCCGCCGGCGCGCTCGCTGCTGGCCTCCATCGAGCTGGAAACCGAGCCCGAGACCGAGCAGGAGGTCGAGACCACCACCTGCACCGCCTGCGGGCGCGAGGACGCCGTTCGTCCGTATTACCGGGCCGGCATGCTCCCGCTGTGCACCGACTGCGCCGAGGTCCTGCCGGCCAGCCGCGCCCCGCGCGGGAACTGACCGCCCGCGGGCTCACTCGTCGAACAGGACCTCCTCGGTGAGGTCGTCGGCCAGCGCTTCCTGCCGGGCGCCCGACAGATCGGCGGTGGTCTTGCGCAGCCGCTCGGTCAGAACCTGCACGAAGCTCCACAGCAGCTTGACCGAAAGGGGCGGGTCCTTGCGGATGATCTCGTAGAACTCCTGGCGCCGCAGGATCAGCAGGCGCGAGCGTTCCTCGGCGGTGGCGGTGACCGAGCGGGGGGTGCGATCGATGAGCGCCATCTCGCCCAGGAACGCGCCCGGAACCAGGTTGGTGATGAAGGCACCGTCCTTGTGCAGGCGCACCCGGCCGCGCAGGATGATGTACAGGTCGTCGCCGGGCTCGCCCTCCTTCATGATGTCCTCGCCGGGCCCGTAGTCGGACACCTCGGTGAGGTTGAGGACCCGGATGATCTCCTTGTAGGTGAGATGCCGGAACAGCGGCATCTGCTTGAGCACCTCGATCTTCCGGGTGAGCTCCTCGGCCCGGGCGTCCACCGTCTCGGCCCCGCCCTTGTCGACCCGCAGCGCGATGGCGGTGATGTTGTCCTGCCCGCCTGCCTCGTTGGCGTGGTCGATCAGCCGCTTGGGGATGGCGGTGATCTCGTCGCCGCTGAACAGCTCGCGGACCTTGTCGTCGTCGAGATAGGTGTGCAGCCCGTCCGAGCAGATGAGAAACTGGTCGCCGGGCAGGACATCGAAGTCGATGGTGTCCACCTGCACCGTCTCGTAGACGCCGACCGCGCGCGTGACCGCGTTCTTGTAAGCGCTGTAGGGCGAGCGGGCCAGGTTGTCCTTGGTGACCTTGCCCCGGCGGATGAGCTCGTTGATCAGCGAGTGGTCCTCGGTCAGCTGGACGACCTGCGACTGCCGGAGGAGGTAGACCCGGCTATCGCCGACGTGGGCGATGAAGCCGCGTTCGCCGACCATGAGCAGCGCCGACACGGTGGTGCCCATGCCGCGCTTGTCGGGCTCCTGCTTGCCGCGCTCGAAGATGGCGATCCCCGCCGCGTGCACCCCTTGCTCGAGCACCGCCAGCACATCTTGCGTGCTGACCGAGGGATCGTTCTTGGCGAACTGTTCGAGGACCGCCTGCTTGCCTTCTATCGCGTTGCGAAATTCATGGACGGCGATATGCGACGCGACCTCCCCTGAGGCGTGCCCCCCCATCCCATCGGCCACCACGAACAGGGAGAGCTTCTTGTCGACGAGGAAGTTGTCCTCGTTGTGCTCGCGTTTGCGCCCGACGTCCGTGGCGGCCCAGAAGCTCAGCTCCATATGTCCCTCGCGGCCGGTCGCGCGATTACCTCCTCGCTCCCTTACACTGAACTGGCGGATCGGGCAAGCTTCCCCCGGAACGCCCCCACCTCACCGCCGGCGCGGCCGGGGGGCCCGGACGATCCTTCGGCGAGAGTCTTGACAGGGAAGGAAGCATTGCTACAAATGTTGGTCCCGCGCGGCGGGGATTCCTCGGGGATCGTCTAACGGCAGGACGCCAGACTCTGGATCTGGCTATCAAGGTTCGAATCCTTGTCCCCGAACCAGCTCCCGGAAGCGACGACGACAGAAAAACTGAATAGGGCACCTGGCCCCATGGTCTAGCGGTTAGGACGGCGCCCTCTCACGGCGCAATCCCGGGTTCGATTCCCGGTGGGGTCAC
>JBKPRZ010000624.1:0-4470 GCA_046734815.1 Myxococcota bacterium
CGCCCGACCCGGCCGAGCCGCCGCCCGTGCCGGCGCTGCCGCTGGGGTTACCGCTGCCGCCGGAACCGCCGGTGCCGGGCGTCGAGCCCGTGCCGTTGTCGGGCGTGCACGCGCCCAGGCCCAGAACCAGCATCAGGGACAGCGAAAACGTCTTCATCGGGACACCTCGCGAATGGGCCCGGCCGGCGCGGAAGGCGCTGGCAGGATTCTCTTAAGTGATCCGAGCGCGCACCCAGCGCTCCCTTCTGCGCGCGGAACCGACACGCCCGCGCGGGCCACGATTGGATGTGACCAACGAGATGCACGCCGCCGCCACACCGAGGTCGGAACGATCGCGGCGTCAGGCGGGGGGCAGCAGGTCGTGCTGCATGGCGAACAACGTCGCGGCCGCGCGGGTGGTGACGCCGATCTTCTCGAAGATGTGCTGGACGTGGTTGCCCGCGGTCTTGACCGAGATGTCGAGCTCGCTCGCGATCTCCTTGTTGGTGCGGCCGCGGGACAGCACCCGCAGCACCTCGACTTCGCGCTCGGACAGGCCGGCGGGGAAGCTGGCGCGCGTGGGGGCCACGCGGTGGCCGGCAGCGGCCAGCACGGCGGCGACGGCGTCGCGGTCGAACCGGCCGGCGGCGGCCTCCTTGCTCAGCTGCTCGGCGGCCTGTTGCGGCGAGAGCGCGGGGCGGTGGGCGCGCGGCTCGGTCATGGCCTGGTAGGCGTCGGCGGCGGCCAGCAGGCGCGCGGCCAGCGGGACCGCCGCCGGGGGCAAGCGGCGGTGGTAGCCGGTGCCGTCGAGGCGCTCGTGCGCCAGGGCGGCGATCGCGGCCACCGGGCCCAGCGCCTCGAGGCGCGCCAGGATCCGTTCGGTGTAATAGGTGTGCATGCGGACGCGCTCCCACTCCGATTCGCTGAGCGCGCCCTCCTTGTCCCAGATGCGCTGGAACACCCCGGCGCGCCCCAGGTCGTGCACATGCCCGGCGCGGAAAAGCGCGCTCCGATCGTCCGCGGACAGGCCAGCCCGCTCGCCCGCCGCGGCGGCCAGCTCCGCCACCGCGGCCGAGTGGCCTCGGGTGTAGCGCGACTTGAGGTCGGCGTATTCGCCCATCGCCCGGATGGCGCTGTCCAGGCGCGGGCCGGACAGCGTCTCGGGCGGGCCCGGCTCGGCCGCCAGCACCGCCTCGGTCACCGAGGGCACCTCGAAAGCGCTGAAGAAAGACGGACCGGTCTGGCACACCAGATCCACCAGCCGCGGGTCGTAGCCCTTGCCGCCACGACGCCGCAACAGCTCGAGGGTCCGCTCCGCGCCGAACATGCGGTGGGCGGTCTCGGCGTCGGCGGCCACCTGGGCCACCCGCACCGGCCGATCGAGCGCCTCGCCCTTGATCTTGTGGGGCTGGCCGCCGCCGTCCCAGCGCTCGAACACCTGGCCCAGACCGCGCACGACCGCCGGGCCCAGGCCCAGCCGCTGCGCGAGCGCCATGCCCACCTCGCAGTGCCCGGCCGAGGCGGCCATCACCGCGGGCGCGCCGGCCAGCGCCCCCAGCACCTTCGCCAGGCGGCGCGGGGCGGGCTCGGCCTTGCCGACGTTGCGGATGAACAGCCCCAGCGCCTCCATCATCCCCGCGCCCCCGATGGGGCCCATCCACTCGCCCAGGTCCTCGCCCAGGACCCGGAAACCCATGTCGTCGTCGCCGGCGCAGCCCACCGTCCTCAACATGCCCAGGTAATAGGCGGTGCTGGCCTCGGCGGTGGGCAACCCGGCCAGCTCGGCCAGGCGGGCGGCCAGCAGCGCCGAGCGCTGCCCGTGCTCGAACGGCTCGCCCAGCCCCACGTCGGTGGCCAGCGACAGCGCCGTCGTCAGCTCGGCCAGCCGGACGCTGTCCGCGGGACCCTTCGACACGCGGGGATCTCTACCACGGAAACCGGGACGGCCCCTCGGCCGTCCCGGGGGTCAGGCCTGGCTCAGCGCTGGAAGCAGGCTTCGTTGTCGGGGTTGCAGCCGTAGGACTCGAGCTCGACGAACTTGCCCTTGTCGAGCTTCCAGTGGACCAGGTCGGGGTAGTTCTCCTGCGTGTAGACGTCCATGTCCATCGGGTTGGAGGCGCCCTCGTAGTTGATGTAGCCCTGGTCGCTGTTGATGATCTGCGCGGCCAGCTTGAAGTCGGAGGTCCGCGGCCGGATGACAGTCCCGGCCGGCTGCACCAGCTGGAGGAAGTAGCCCTTGACCGCCAGCGGGATGTCCTCGCTCTCGAAGTGCCAGGCCCAGCCGATGGCGCCGGCCTGCATGACCACGGCGTCGTAGGCGTACGAAGCGGTCTGCTCGGGCAGATGGCCGGTGGCACCGGTGAAGGCGGTCTTGAACAGGTTGCCCGACTGCGAGCTGTTCAGACGCAGCACCGAGCTGCCCTCGATCGGCACGCCCAGGGCGGTGAGGGTCGGCAGGTAGGCGTCCCGGCGCAGGTCATCGTTCAGCTGCAACGACGGCTTGGAAGGCGCGGAGTAGTTCTTGAAGGCAGTCAGGCCGGGCAGGCCGTCGCGCCGGTCCATCATCATCACCACCACGTCGGGCGCGTGGCCGTCGGGACCGGGATCGAAGACCTGGGTCATGTCGTAGTCGGGATTGCCGCCGATCCGGACCAGGAACTTGATGGAATGCGGGGCGGTGGTCAGCTGGTCGAAGTAGTAATAAAAGTTGCTGGCCGCATAGTCGTGTTCCGGGTCGAAGTAGACGACCACCTTGACGAAGCCGTCGTTGTTCACGTCGCCGCCGCGCACGCGGTTGTGCACCATCCGGGCGCTCGCCGCCCCCTCGAAGTTGCTCCTGAAGAAGGTGCGCCAGATCCAGAGGTCGGGATCGGTGAAGCCGGCGTAGAACTCCGCGCTGTGGATGTGGTGGCTCGAGCACTGGAAACAGGTGATCGGCACCTGGTGGTTGATGCGCGGGGTGGGCTCGTAATTCAGCTGGTTGACGTCGGCGGTGGCGAAGCTCTCGTCGACCACGATGCCCAGCACGTTCTGGTTGTTCACCAGATCGATGGCCGGCAGCTGCGCGTTGTCGGCGGTGTAGTTCGCGGCGGTGTAGGGAACGGTGACGGCCTGGAAGCGAATGGCGGCGTTGGCGTCCTGCATGCCCTTGTTCAGCTGGCTGATGGCCAGGTCGACCGCGGCGACGAAGTCGCTCCGGCCCGCGGCGGTGTCGGCGATCATCACGCCGATCTTCATCACCTCGTTCGCGGTGGTGGTGACCGCCCGGGAGGTCGATTCGACCGCCTGGTCGTCGATGTTCCCGCAGGCCACCGGCACCAAGAACGTTGCCAGCAGACCGATAGCTGTCCTTCTCATGGGTACTCCTTTCGTGGACGTCCTGGAGGCGCCGCCCTGACGCGGGCCCGGCTTGTTCCCTCGGGACGTAAGTGTGATCGCGGCAGAGTCAGTGTGCGTCCCTATACGTATAAGGACTACACTAACTGTGCGTATCGTACCTATTTTCCGCAAATTTTTCGCGAACTTACGGAATTCTGGCCGGCTCTCATTGTTCCTGCTGATGCGCCGTGATTGCCAGCGTTCCATCGCCAAAAAGCGGCCGGTGGCGGGTTGAACTGAACATGAGTTCAGTGGTACTCAAGGCCTCGTCGTTCCCGTGGTGAGGCGGCGTCCCGGGAGGGAGGCGAAGGGCGGTCGGTGCGCGCGCCGGGACGCCACCTGACCGCGGGAAGATGATCGGGCTCGCGCCTGGAGCCCGCTCTAACGCAACAGGAGGTCTGAAAGGACGGCGAGGGCGTTGTTGGTGGCGTGGTCCAGGACGGCGGGGAGGAGGCTGCGCGTGCGCTCGTAGACCAGCGCGAGAAGGACGCCGGTCAGGAAGATGCTGGCGGCGCCCGCCGGCGAATATCCGTGCGCCAGTGCGAAGGCGGCGGCGCTGATGACCGCGGACGGCAGCGGTGACAGGCGCGTGCGCAGGGTGCCGTAGAGAAGCCCGCGGAAGAACAGCTCCTCGGCGAGCGGGGCGCCCAGCACGTAGGCGACCAGCGTCGAGGCGACATCGGCTGCACGGCCGGTCAGCAACACACCGTCGAGCCGTTCGGGCCAGGGCGGCGGGCGGCCCAGGCGTGCGCCGGCCAGGTCGATGAGCCAGCCGAGCAACAGGTTGGTCGCGACCAGCACCGCCACGACCGCGAGCACGCCCCGCGCGGGCGCGCGCAGGCGCAGCCCGAAGGCGTCTCGCCACCCGATCTGCTGCGGCTCGAGGAGGTCGCGACGAAGGAAGAGCAGGACCGTCACCGCCGCCGCCGCGAATCCGGCGCCGAGACCGGCGATGCCGAACACCTTCTGGAGCACCAGCCACGCCAGGCCGCCGACGAGCATCACGGCCACGGCCGCCCGGACCATCACAGCGTAACCGCGGCCGAGCGACCAGGGGGGTGGCAGGAGGGCCTCGGCCAGGCCGGGAAACAGCGGGCGCGCGCGTGCCATTGC
>JBKPRZ010000625.1:0-6356 GCA_046734815.1 Myxococcota bacterium
CCCCCCCCCCCCCCCCCCCCCCCCCCCCCCCCCCCCCCCCCCCCCCCCCCATTTTCAAGCAGAAGACGGCATACGCGATGAAGCGGACCGTCTCGTGGGCTCGGAGATGTGTATAAGAGACAGGACCCGACCCGCTGCCGCGCGCCCGCCCGGACGCGCTGGGCGTCTCGTCCGAGCGGCTGGCCCGCATCGGGCGCGTGTTCGACCAGGACATCGCCGCCGGCCGCATGCCCGGCGCCGTCGTGGCCATCGCCCGGCGGGGCAAGCTGATCTATTACGAGGCCTTCGGCTACCTGGACCGGCAAGCGGGCACGCGCATGCCCCGCGACGCCATCTTCTCGATCGCCTCGATGACCAAGCCGCTGACCGGCGTGGCCACCCTGCTGCTGCAGGAGGAGGGCAAGATCCACCTGGCCGAGCCGGCATCGAAGTACCTGCCCGCGCTGGGCAAGATGAAGGTGGTGGCCGACCCGACCGGCGACCCCACCCGCACCGTGCCGCAGCGCTGGCCGATCAGCATCCAGGACCTCATGCGCCACACCGCCGGCATGGCCTACGGCTGGGAGGGCAACACGCCCGTGTTCAAGCTGTGGCCCAACTCGGCCGCCGAGTTCGCGCGCCAGTATGACGGGCCCGGCTTCCTGGCGCTGCTCGAGACCTTGCCGCTGATCCACCAGCCCGCCACGTTCTGGATGTACAGCGTGTCGGTCGACGTGCTGGGGCTGCTGGTCGAGTCGGTGGCAGGCCAGTCGCTGGGGCGGCTGCTGGAGGAGCGGGTGTTCCGGCCGCTGGGCATGGTGGACACCGGGTTCGTGATCCCGGGCGATCAGGTCAAGCGCTACGCCCGCGCCCTGCCGCGCGATCCCGAGAACGGCCAGCCGCTGGTGGTGGGCGACTCGACCCGGCCGTACCGATTCGAGTGCGGCGGCGCCTGCGCGGTCTCCACCGCCGGCGACTACCTGCGCTTCGCCCAGATGTTGCTCGACCGCGGCCGGCTGGGCAGCGTGCGCATCCTCGGCCGCAAATCGGTCGAGCTGATGACCAGCGACCACCTCGGCACCGAGATCGTCAACGGCGCCGCCCAGACCGACCCCACCCGCCGCGGCCGCGGCTTCGGCCTGACCATGTCCGTGCGCACCCAGCCCGGCGTGGCCCCGTACATGGGCTCGGTCGGCGAGTTCGGCTGGGGCGGCGCCTACGGCACCCAGTTCTGGGTCGACCCCCACGAGCAGCTGGTGGTGGTGCTCATGGCCCACACCCCCGGCACCCTGCGCCCCCACTACCGCCAGCTGATCGAGTCGCTGGTGCTGTCCGCGATCGTCGACTGAGCGATCGCCGCCGGGGTGAGCGGCATCAGCCGGCCGCCGCGGCCTCGACGAACGCCCGCACCAGCGGCGGGGTCTGGCCCGCGAGGGCGGCGCGTTCGGGCTGAAAGAGGGTGCCGACGAAGAAGGGGTGTCCGTCGAGCTCGACCGCGCGCACCTCGCCGGCAGCGTCGCGGGCGGTGGCGCGCAGAGGGCCGTCGTTCAGGCGAGCAGCGAAAGCGGGATTGAGGCCGTAGCGGCAGTGGTAGCCCTCGGTGGCGTCGGAAGCGCCGTAGGCCTGAGCGATCCGCGAGCCCGCGGCGAATCGCACCTCCCCGCGCTGCTCCACCAGCGAGCAGGCCAGCGGCGCGATCACCGGGTCGGCCGCGTCGGGCTCCAGCTCGGCGTGGGCCGCGCGCGGCAGCCGCCAGACCGAGGCGGCATACTCCAGCAGCGCGTGCTGGAACCCGCCGCAGGTGCCCAGGAACGGCCGCCCGCGCTCGCGCGCCCACCGGATGCCGGCCAGCACCCCGGCGGTGTTCGCGTAGGGACTGCCCGGCACGCACCAGACGCCGGCGTAGGACGACAGCTGCGCTGCCGGATCGACCGCCAGGCTCGCGGTGTGGATCCACTCCCAGCGACCGTCCACGCGCAGCTCGGCGCGGGCGACCCGCAGCGCCTCGGGAATCGCGCGATGGGCGGTGATGGCCGGGTCATGGTCCCCGATCAGAGCGATGTGGGCCGCGGAGGGCACGATGGCCACGTTATCAGAACAGCGCGAAGGGGGCCGCGGCAGTGAAAGAGCGGCGACGCTTCAGGCCTGTGAGGTCGATCGAACTGTCAGTTACTCACCACAGGTTTCGCGGCGAGGAGACTGCCAGTCAGCGTTTGCACCCAACTCACCCGATCGAACGGCCGCTCGGCGGGCAGGAGCGCGTTGCTCCAGCTGGTCATGTCCGGCACCGAGTGGCTGAACCCGAGGTCGTTGCCGACGAGCCCCGCCGGCTCGGCCGGAGATGCTGGCTGCGGGGCGAACGGAGGAGCAGGTCAAGGAACTGCTGGCCGCGCTTCGGCCCCCGCCCGTCCCGGCAGACCTGCTGCGGAAGCTCCCAAATCCGCGGAATTATTGCGGTGGTTCCGGGCCGCAACCGTCCGTCGCCAGCGCCGTCGAGCCGGCACTGCCGCCACCGGCCGCCCACACCGTCGAGCCGGCACCGCCGCCGGCCTCGGACCTGATGGCGGTGCCCGCACCACCTACTTCCGCGGCGGTCCGGGCAGAGACCGGGTCTGGGGCGCGGCTGGAGGCGATTGCTCCCGAGCGACAGCTACTGCGCGTGACGGTGAGCGCCGATTTCGTGGCCGATCTGGGGGCGGTTCGGCACGCGCTGTCGCACAAGCTGCCGGGTGGCGGTCTGGAGGAGGTGCTCCATGAGTGCGTGCGCGTAACGCTGGCCCAGGTCGAGCGGCGGCGATTCGGTGCCGGCAGGAAGAGCTCGGCGACGGAGCCTCCGTCGGGGAGCCCGTACGTGCCGGTGGCCATTCGGAGGGAGGTGTGGAAGCGCGATCGGGGTTGCTGCGCGTTCGTGGGCAGCGCCGGCCGCCGTTGCAGCGCCCGGCACTAAGGAGCTGCACCATCACGATCCGTTCGCCATGGGAGGACCGGCAACGGCGGCGAACCTCGCGCTTCGGTGCCGTGTCCACAACCACCATGCGGCCGACCAGGACTACGGAGCGGAGCACATCGCCCACAAGGTCGCATCCCACCGCGCTCGTCGCAATGCGGGTGTCTCGCCCGCCCTCCCCGGCCTCTTCGGGTAACGACCGCTGATTGAGCTCGGCCGACCGAAACGTGGTCCTCGGCCGGTCGGCAGAGCGACGCCCAGGGCGCTCCGGTGATTGGGTTCCAGTCCATGCTCGCAAGCTGCCGAACGATACCGGCGTTCAGCGGCGACCAGCCGAGGGAGCAGAGCGACCGAGGTGGTCGTCCGACTGCGACGCCTGGTTGGGCAGCTGGGCGAAAACAATCGGATGCCGCTCTGGCTCGACTTCCGGGCCATCTCTGTACCCGTGACCCCGCTCGCCGAGATGCAGGATTCGGAATCCAACCTGCTCCAGACGTTCGCGATACCAGGACGTATCGTACTGACTCCAGTACATCGTGGCCCCGAAGAAGTCATTCTCGATGTACGCCGGGTCGTCCGACCGTGGCAGGGTCGCGAGAAGGTACCCGGCTGGAGCTGTCCAGTACCTCATGCGAGCGATGAGTTCCGCGTGCTCTGATCTCGGAAGGTGAAACAGAGCATAGTAGACGACAACGGCGTCGAACGACGCCGGCGCGAAGTCTTGCGCCATGATGTCGCCGTGAATCAGCTGTGCGGAAGGAACATTCTCGCGCGCCAATTCGATCTGCGTGGATGAGATGTCGACCCCGACCACCGTTCCCATTCGCGCCAACGCCGCGGTGACCGGCAGACCCCCGCCGCACCCTATGTCCAGGATCCGGCTGGGGGACCGAAGCTTCTCAAAAAGCAGGACGAGCTCGGAGGGGGGATCCGGAGAACGCGCTGCCAGGTAAGCGCGGGCACACCGATCGTACCCCGACTGCACGATGTCCTTCGGCTTCCGTCCACTCATCACGAAGCTGCCCAACGACTCTGGCGATAAGCGGCGAAGCCCATCGCGATGGTCAAAGCTACCATGACGGTCGCGTCCTCGTGATGTGCACAGGTTCCGAGTAGACTGTCGCGGGCTTCGTCCGCTTCATCGCGGGGTTAGTTTAGCCAGCCGGCCGGCAACGCCCGTTCCTGCTCGTGTATTTGCCGGGCGTGCCGAGGGCCAGGCACAAGATCCACTTGTCCTCCACGTCGATGGAGCTGTGCTCGACCTCGAGTCGAGTTTCGGCGGCCGAAACGCGGAATAGAAGCCGCGATACGTTGGTCAGTCCGCCCACCTCCGCGATGCGCTTGGTGGCCGTGACCTTCGAACTCGGACCTGCCGTGTCGTCGGCGGGCCACGAGAACTCCAACCATTCGATGAAGAGGTCGTCGTAGCAGTGTTCGCGCGAGCAATGCGTTCTCACAACCGCCCGGTACCGCCCTGAGCGATCGCGATCCTTCCACTGGCCCCCGGTCTCTACACGTCTGATCTCGCTGTCGATCGGTCCATAGCGGCGTTCGTCCGCGTGGGTGGAGGACGAACTCAACCCTATGGCAGCTAGCATCGCGATAAGCAGCGAGCCACGCATGCTTCGTCTGCCCAACGACCTTGCCGTTCAGCGGCCTGGTTCCGAGCGTAAGCGAGGACCAGGTCCGCTGCAACGGCGGGCTGGGCAGCGCCTAGGCACGACACGAACACGCGCGCCCTCTCACGTCCAGCCGGGGCCGCTTCGACTCCCGTTGTATTCCGATACACCCGATAGGTTCGGCAAGACTACTGGCCTTTCTCCGCGCTCAAGCAAAGCAGCTTGCTCGGCCAGGCTTCCGAGTAGACGAATGTAACCGGGCCAGAACTTTGCATCGTTCCAACCAATCGGACCGCGGGCCTTGCTCTCCGCGAACGCGGGGCCAAGAGCGTTCCGAAAGGCCTTCTGGTTCTCGGGAGTGAGTTCGCGTACGTCGAGGTGACCATACAACTCGGCGGGGGACACCTCGCTGGTCAGCCATGCGGCCAGTTCGGGTGCGCCATCCCGAGTCAAGACTGGCGCCACGTCCCGCATGATCTCTCGCAGAACCCAATTTGCGCAGCGGATGCCCGCTCCGTCAGCGAGGAAAAGAATACCCATGAGCCCTGTCTGCCCAACGACCTTGCCGTTCAGCGGCCTGGTTCCGAGCGCAAGCGAGGACCAGGTCCGTCTGCAACGGCGGGTTCGGCAGCGCACGGGTGAGAAGCATCATCGGTTCTGCTGCCAGTGGTCCTCAGAATTCGCGGCGACTTCACAGTCGCAGAAGCCACCGTTATCTTCGAGCCAAGCGATCACCCTTTCTCGCTCCTCTGGATGCGCGAGCAGCCACCGCTCGGTGAATCGACGAGTGTGATCGCACCCCTGGGCCGCGACCGATGCCTCAACGGCGTCGAACAGCGATCGCAAGAGATCGTCGGAAAGAGGGAATGCGGCGCGTGCAGCAGCTCGCTCCTGCGCTTTCCACTTCTTCTTGCGCTCTCTGTCCGCCGCATCCATCGAAACTCTCGCAAGCTGCCGAACGACCTTGGCGATAAGCGGCGAAGCCCATCGCGATGGTGGAGGCTACCATGTCGGTCGGATCCTCGGAATGTGTACAGGTTCCAGGCTGACCGTCGCGGGCTTCGTCCGCTTCATCGCCGGGTTAGACAGCGCCCTCGAACTTGAGCGTCCAACGAAACCGATCCTTGAAGTCGGCGACGCACGTCTCGCACACCCACCTGTACTCGTCCTCGGTGGAGTAGCCCTCGTGCAAGACGCCGGGCTCGTCGTCGACCATGAACTTGGCCCAGCAGAACTGGCAATGGTCGTGGTCCCATTCGGGGTTGTCGCGGTACCGGCGGTAAGCACGGCGGATCAGCGTGACGCCAAGCAGATCCTGCTCTTGCCCGTTGAGTCTCCAATCGTCGTCCGCCGCGGCCATCGTCTGCCAAGCTGTCTAACGACCTTGGCGTTTAGCGGCCTGGTGCCGAGCGCCAGCGAGGACCAGGTCCGCTGCAACGCCTGGTTGGGCGGCAGTTCACGCTTCATCCTCCTCTGGCTCGGCGATTGAGAGCCTTCGGAGGATGCTAGCGAGCCCATTCTTGTCGAGGCCGCGTCGGCTGATCGCCATCATTGCCTCATATAACTCTTCGTTGGGATCTAGAACCACCTGCCCGTTGAGTCCAAGAAATGTGATCGCCGCGTTCAGTGCCGTTCGCTTGTTACCGTCCAAGAAGGGCTGATTCTCTGCGATGTGAAACGCGTAGGCTGCGGCCATCTCGAAGATTCCATCATGCAGGTATCGGCCCGCGAACGCTGCTTGGGCCATCGCGACTGCTGATTCCAGGGACCCTTGGTCACGAACGCCTTCAGTACCTCCGAACAAGCGGATC
>JBKPRZ010000626.1:0-8517 GCA_046734815.1 Myxococcota bacterium
TGCCGCAGCCGGGGCGGGTGCCGCAGCCGGGGCGGGTGCCGCAGCCGGGGCGGGGGCGGGCGCCGGGGCGATGACGCGTGTGGGTTGACGGCGGGAGCACGAGGCGCAAAGGGCGGTCGCCAGCAGGGCGCTGCCCAGGCCGGTCCGCAAGGCGATGGACACGGGGCTCATGGCGACCTCCTCACTGCAAGATGGGGTTTCGAAGGATGACGAAGCGCTGATCGTTGGTGATCGTGCGCATGGGCATGCCGCTGGCCTGCCAGAACATCAGGTTGTCGCTGCCCTTGTCCATGCACTCGGCCGGATCGACCCGCATGTTGCCGTTGGCGTCGGCGCTGGCCGGGCACTCGGGCGTGTCGAGCAGCGGATCGAACGATCGGCCGTCGCGCTCGCTGACGTGGAACAGACCCAGGTAGTGGCCCGCCTCGTGGGCCATGGCGGTGGCGAACGTCTCGGTGCGGTTGAGCACCGACAGCGCCACCGCCACCCCGCCGCGGGCCAGGCCCGGCAGCGCCACCGGCCCGGGGATGCCGCCCGAGCGGCCGATGGTGCCGCTGCCGCCCTCCTCGTTGAACTGATCGATGAAGTAGAAGTTCAGCCCGGGCACCTTCGAGTCCTTGCCCAGCGCGAACAGCTGCCCCATCTGATCGCGGTCGGTCAACACCGCCACCGCCTCGGACTCGGGGCCCAGGTCGGTGTAGGTGATGGGACCCAGCTGGACCCCGATGGCCTTGTAGATGTCGACCATGATGGCCACCGCGCCCTGGAAACGCTGGTCGGTCTGCGCCGTCTGCGCGTTCAGGTACTTCTGCTTGGCGAACCAGAACACCACCGGCAGCGGCCCGCCCTTGAGCAGCCCGGTCTGCTTCTTCATCAGCACGGTGACGTTGAACATGGTCCGGCCGGGCGAGCTGGTGCCGAGCACGATCTCGTACTTGCCCGGCATGATGTTCACCCGCGGCGCGTTCGGGTACACCATCACGAACGGCTGGCCGGCGTACGAGGGGTTGGGTCGGGTGAAGGCGGTCTTGGTAAAATCGAAGTAGTCGTACACCACCTGCCCGCTGGGCGTGGTCACCTTGGCCAGCGCCGCGTTGACGCCCGGGGTGAGCGGGTCGGCGATCACCGTGAACGAGACCGCCCCCGGCGGCACGTCGAGGGTGATCATCTTGAAGTCGGGACTCTGCTGGCCCAAGGTCACCACCCCCACCTCCTGCCGTTCGATCTGGGCGGGGCCGGCGCTGTCGCCGCCCATCATGCAGGCGCCCACGGTGGGGTCGCAGGTGAACCCCTCCCGGCAGCCCACCTTCTCGCAGCGGGGCACGCACACCCCCAGCCCGTTCGAGCCGCGCAGGTCGATGTCGGCCGAGCAGAAATATTCGCCCCGGCAGTCCACGCCGGTGGTGCACGAGCCGAAGCAGGCGTAGGTCTTGGTGCCGTCGGGGCGCGGCAGCCCGATGCACATGCCGTCGCCGTCGGGGCAGGGCATGTCCTCGTCGGCGGCGGTGCAGGCGCGCGTGCAATAGCCGCCCGGGAACTTGCCGTCGCTGGCGGCCTCGGTCAGGCAGATGTTCGACCGGCATTCGCCGCCCGCCGCGCAGGCCGCGCCCGAGCGGCCCAGCTCGCGCGCCCCCAGCTGGCACACGCCGGTGCTGGTGTTGCAGCCGTAGCCGGGGCGGCAGTTGCGGTCGCTCTGGCAGCGGGGCAGGCAGACCGACGCGCCATCGGACGAGGCGCAGGCGTAGCCCGCCCGGCAGGTGCCCGCCGCCGCCGGATCGCACAGGGCCATGCACATCGAGGTGGCCTCGTTCAGCTGGGTGCAGGCCGAGCCCGCCGGGCAGGAGTCGCCCACCGACAGCAGCTGGCCGCCGCAGTTCTTCGAGCAGTACCCGCCGGTCAGCACGTCGGCCTTGAGGCACAGGCCCTCGCGGCACTCGCCCGGGTCGACGCAGGCGGCGCCGATGGCCGCTCCGGTCCCGGCCGATCCGCCGTCGGTGCTGGCCACGCCGCCCGGATCCACGCACTGGTTGGCCAGGCAGCGAAGGCCGGGATCGCAGGCCCCGCCGGCGGTGCAGGGACAGGCCAGGGTGCCCACCACGCAGGGGTGGTCGTCGCCGGGACAGCCCGCCGCCACCAGCAGCAGCAGCCCGGCCAGCAGACATCGGAATGTGACGATGGTCGGGGCGCGGCCCAGGTCCTGGGGCATCGGTGTCTCCCAGCGCTCCTCGTAGCCCAGGCCCGGCGGCGGTGTCAAGATATTCAGACGCATATGCGGCACCGGCACGCCGGCCAGAACACACGATTCTAATGTCCGCTCGATCCGGGCCGCAGGGACAGGAGGTCCCGCCCTTGCGCATTCGAATCAACGGCGGTGCACAAGGCGGGCTGCGTTTTGCGGATTTCACTCAAGGCCCCTGCCCGAACGCTATCCGCGTTGAAGGGCCGGGGGCGCTCGTCTACAGATCGCCCGTTTCATGACCGGAAACGAGACCGACGGCCTGCCCCAGATCCGGCCGGCGCTGGCGCCCAGCCTGGATCCGCAGTTCCGCCCCGCCGCGCTGGCCAGCCGGGCCTTCCGGCGCGAGGTGGCGGCCGTGCCGGGCGCGACCAGCGCGCGCCTGGCGCTCGAGCAGGCCGACGGATCGGTGTTCGCCTTCAGCACCCCGCTGTTTCCGGCCGGACACCCGCGCGCCGGCGCGAACTTCGCGCACCTCGAGCGGCTGGCCAAGCTGGCGCTGTGGTCGCGCGGCGGCTTCCGCTTCCACTTCGACGGGCCGCCCGAGCTGGCGCAGCGCCTGGCCGCGCACTACCGCGACACGCCCACCGGCCGCTTCGACTCCGAGACGGTGGGCCAGCGGATCTACGGCCGCCCGCTGGAGGTGGTGGTGGGCGAGCCGCCGCCCGAGCGGTCGACCACCGCGCCGCTCGGTCGGCACCTGGACGGCTGCCGCATCGGCTTCGATCTGGGCGGCAGCGACCGCAAGGCGGCGGCGGTGATCGACGGGCGGGTGGTCTGGAGCGAGGAGGTCGAGTGGGACCCCTACCCGCAGGGCGACCCGCAGTACCATCGGCGCGGCATCGACGAATCGCTGCAGCGGGCGGCGGCCCACCTGCCGCGGGTCGATGCCATCGGCGGCTGCGCGGCCGGCGTGTACGTCAACGGCCAGGTCAAGGTGGCCTCGCTGTTCCGGGGCGTGCCGCGCGACCGCTTCGAGCGGGACGTGAAGAACCTGTTCCTCGACTTGCGCCACCGCTGGCACGACCTGCCCTTCGAGGTGGTCAACGACGGCGAGGTCACCGCCCTGGCCGGGTCGATGGCGCTGGGGGCGAACGCGGTGCTGGGCATCGCGCTCGGCACCAGCACCGCCGCCGGCTACGTCACGCCCGAGGGAAACATCACCTCGTGGCTCAACGAGCTGGCCTTCGCGCCGGTCGATTACCACCCGCAGGCGCCGGTGGACGAGTGGTCGGGCGACCGGGGCTGCGGCGTGCAGTACCTGTCGCAGCAGGCGGTCGGCCGCCTGCTGGCTCCCGCCGGAATCCCCCATGATCCCGAGATGCCCCTGCCCAAGCGGCTCGAGCGCGTGCAGGCGTTGATGGAGGTGGGCGATGCGCGCGCCGCTCGCATCTATCAGACGGTCGGCGTCTACCTCGGCTACGCGGTGGCGCACTTCGCGTCCTTTTATCCGTTCCGCCACGTCCTGGTGCTGGGTCGGGTGACCACCGGTCAGGGCGGCACCGTCCTGCGCGACACCGCTGCCGAGGTGCTGCGGGTGGACTTCCCCGAGCTGCACGGCCGGGTCACCTTCCACACCCCCGACGAGAAGAACAAGCGCCACGGCCAGGCCATCGCCGCCGCCAGCTTGCCGATGCTGACCGCGCATGCGTGAGATCAGCGCCCCGGTTTCGTGGCAGTCTGGGCTGCCGTGGGTGATGACTGGATGAACCCCTACCGGCGGTTCGTGGCCGATCAGGCGCGCCTGATCGAGGAGGCGCGCGCGTTGCCGCTGGGTGGGTTGCCGCACGCGCCGCGACCGGTGCTGCGGGCGGACGCGCCGCGGGTGCTGGTGTTCGCTCCGCACCCCGACGACGAGTGCCTGATCGGTGGGTTGCCGCTCCGTCTGCTGCGCGAGGCAGGCCGGCGGGTCATCGACGTGGCCGTCACCCAGGGCAGCAACCGCCAGCGGCAGGCCGCGCGCCTGGAAGAGCTGCGGGGTGCCTGCACGTTCCTGGGCTTCGAGCTGCGCACCACCGGCCCGGCCGGCCTCGAGCGCATCAACCCGCCGGCGCGCGCAGGCGACCCGGCCCACTGGCAGGCGGCCGTCCAGGTGATCGCCGGCATCCTCGAACGCGAGCGCCCGGAGGTGGTGTTCTTCCCCCACGCGGGCGACTGGAACAGCACCCACATCGGCACCCACCTGCTGCTGGTCGATGCGCTGGCGCGAACGAATTTTGCCGGCCTGGTCGTCGAGACCGAATATTGGGCGCCCATGGCCGCGCCCAACCTGATGGTCGAGTCCAGCGCGCAGGACGTGGCCGACCTGGTGGCGGCGACCGCGTTTCACGCCGGCGAGGTCCAGCGCAATCCCTATCATCTGATGATGCCCGCCTGGATGCAGGACAACGTCCGCCGCGGCGGCGAGATCGTCAGCGGCCAGGGCGGCGCCGCGCCGAAATTCACCTTCGCCACCCTGTACGGTGTGCGCCGCTTCAGCGCCGGCGGGCTGCAGCCCGCCTACGCGGGCGGCCGCCTGTTGCCCGTCGGCGCGTCCCCGACCGCGCTGCTCGCGGGATGACGCCGCCGCGCAGGGACTGCAGCGGCGCCGCCGCGCGGCCGATAGCATAGTTGTGCGTGTGACGAAGTGGCTGGCGGTGCTCGTGGGGCTGGCCGCGGCGCCGCCGGCGCGGGCGGGCGACACCGTGGCGTTCGCGACGGTCGCGCGGCCGGCCGAGACGGTGGTGTTCACCGGGATGTGCGACGCCTCGGCCGCGGTGGCGCTGGACGCCCACACCTTCGCGGTGGCCGACGACGAGGACAACATCCTGCGCGTGTACGACGCCCGCACCGGCGGCGCGCCCCTGCGCCTCATCGATCTGTCGCCGATGTTGCCCCTGCGCGCGCCCGACGAGCTGCGGATCAAGCCGCCCCGGCCGGGCAAGAAGCCGCGCGAGACGGACCTGGAGGCAGGGACCACGCTCGGGGGCGCGGCGTACTGGCTGACGTCGCATGGCCGCACCAGCAAGGGCAAGCTGCAGACCGCCCGGCTGATGTTCTTCGCCACCACCTTGCCACGCCCGGGACAGCCGGTGCGCCTCGAGGGGCAGCCGTACCGGTTGCTGCTCGACGATCTGCTGGCCGCCGAGCCGCTGCGCCGGTTCGATCTGGCGGCGGCGTCGCAGCGGGCGCCCAAGGAACCGGGCGGGCTGAACATCGAGGGGCTGACCACCATGCCCGGCGAACGCGCGATGTACATCGGCTTCCGCAATCCAGTCCCTGGCGGCCGCGCGCTGCTGGTGCCGTTGCTGAACCCGCGCGAGATGATGGACGGCGCGCGCGCCCGGCTGGGCGAGCCGGTGCTGCTGGACCTGGGCGGGCAGGGCGTGCGCGCCCTGTCCTGGTGGCGCGGGCGCTACCTGGTCGTCGCCGGCGATCCCGGCGAGGGCGGCACCTCGCACCTCTACACCTGGGACGGCCGCGACCGGCCGCGCCCGGTCGACACCGCCGACCTGGCCGGCCTGCACGCCGAGGCGGTGCTGGCCCCCGACGACCGCGACCAGATCCTGGTCCTCAGCGACGACGGCAGCGTCCCCGTCGGCCCGTTCCGCTGCAAGGACCTCCCCGATCCCGCCCAGAAGCACTTCCGCGGCCTTCGCCTGCACCTGCGCCTCCCCTCCGCCCCCGCCGCCCGCCGCTAGCGTCCACGCCCGCCTCGGCCGGCGTCGGTTGACTCGCCGTCGGCAGCGACAGATTCTGCGGCCGTGCCCGTATCGGTCGACAGGTACGTGGATCAGCTGCACCGATACTTCGCCGCCGGCAGTCTGCGCATCCTGGTGGGCGCCGGCGTGTCACGCGCGGCCGGTTTCCCCGGCTGGGACCAGCTGAACCTGGCGCTGCTGGAACGATCGCTGGCCGATTCGCGCGCCCACGACCCCTCGAACCGGCGGCTGGCGCAGGAGATCTGCGGCGCCCTGGGCCGGGACGCGGCCGCGGACTTCGTCTGGTCGAGCCAGGACCGGGCTGGCGCCGGGGCGTTCTTCGAGATGTTCGCCGAGGTGCTGTACGGCGGCCGCCAGGCGAGCGACCTGCTCCTGCCCACGGTCGCCCTGCAGCTCGCCGCGATGTCGACCCAGGCGCGCACGTACACGACCAACTACGATCCGCTGCTCGAGCTGGCGCGGCTGCGGCTGGAGGATCCCCGGGTCGCGGCCGGGGACGCCGCCTGGCGGCGCTTCCGCCACGGGATCGGGCGCGCCGGCCCCGGCCTGATCCGCCACATCCATGGCTGGGTCGATCCCGACGGGACCTGGGGCGGCACTTTCGTGCTCACCGAATCGCAGTACATCGAGCTGCAGAATGCCCCCGGCGCGGCCCCGAACCGGGACGTGAGCGAGATCCTGGACGGCGAGGGGGCCGTCCTGATCGTGGGCATGAGCCTGGCCGATCAGAATCTGCGGCGCATCCTGTACCGGCGCAGCCTTTCGCCTTTTGCCGCCGCGCCCACGTACGCGGTGATCAAGGCATCCAGCAGGGAGGCCGACCAGTACCAGGACGCGCACTGGAGGACGCGCAAGATCGCGCTCATCTATCTGTCGGATTACTCCGAGCTCGCGCCCATGTTGCGGAACATACAGTTCGGGCAGGCGCCGCCCCGGCAGGCGCCGGCCTGGCTGGAATCGGCGGGGCGCTGGCTGGAGGAGCAAGGCGAGGATCCATTTTCGGATCGGTGGCAGCAGCGGAGCTGGCGGGCGCTGCGCAGGCTGCGCGCTCACCTGCAGCGGCGGTGGCCGCGGCGGGGCGAGCGCGTGCAACTGTCCCTGTTCCGGCTGGCGGCGGATGGGGGCGCCCTGGTGAAGGTGGCCGACAGCAAAGTCGACCGGGCGCGGACGGGCGCCGAGGCCAGGCGGCACGCTCGTGCACGCCGGCTGAGCGTGCGGGTCGGGCAGGAGCAGGGCGTGGCCGGCATGGCGTTCGCCAGCGGGCAAGCGGCTCACGCCACCAACCGGCAGGGGCTGAATCTCCGGTTCACCACCTCGATGCGGCAGGCGTGGGAGCGGGATTTCCGCTCGCTGGTGGCGGTGCCGATCTTCGGGGGCGCGCACGAGCGCTGGCTGCCGGTGGGGGTCACGGTCGCCACCTCCACCCACCGGCGGCCCCTGTGGACGGATCGGAGAGGTGAGGAGCGGCAACCGGCGATGGACCTTCTGGTCGAGCTCGGCAAGAGCCTGCTGCTGGGCAAGCTGGCCGACCCTTGACAGATGTGCAGTGTCTGACAGACTGATTGCGGGTCGTGAGCATCAAGGCAGCTCTCAAAGAGGCGGCGCCGGTCCGGCTGCCCGATCCCGTGCCGCCGACCTTGCGCAAACAGGTCCAGGTGCTGCGCACGCAGGCCCTGCTGCCCAGCCGCGAGGCGCGCGACGTGATCGAGAACCTCTTGCGCGAGCCGATCAGACGTCCGGCACGCGTCCGCGCGCGCTGACCCGACAGCCGGACGACGGCCCGCGCATCGAGTTTTTGCTCTGGCGCCCTAGCGCCCGCGCAGGCGGCGGATGTAGTAGTGGACGCCGCTGGCGGGGTGCTGCAGACGGATGGCCAGGGCGCGGGCGTCCGACGGTGGGGGCGGGACGCGGCCGTGGAAGCGGCCCTGCTCGTCGGTGGCCAGCGCGGTGGCACCCACCGCCACCGAGGAACCCACCAGCGCGACGCCCGCCACATCCACGGCGCTGTCGCCGGGGCCGTTGCCATCGGCCGGGGCCAGGATCTGCGCGGCGGTGGCGGCGTTGTCGAAGCGGATGGCCAGCTGGGTGGTGGGCGAAGGCTTGCCGTCGGCGGTGGTGAACCAGAAGCTGTGGTCGCCCTCGGTCAGCGCGCCTTCGGGCAGCCGGTGCTCGGCGGCCTTCAGGTCGTAGCTCTGCACCTCGCGCCGCTGCTGGACGTGCAGGGTGTAGCGGGGGCTGGCCGGCGGTTCGGGCCAGGACAAGGTCAGCGCGGGCAGGCGGTTCTGGTAGTGGATGATGTAGCGGTGCCCGTCGGCATCGATGGTGTTGGCGGGCGCGGTCCCGGGCAGCCGGCGCGTGCTGCCGTCGCGGCGGACGATCAGCGCGCCGGACGCGCCCGCCGCTCCGCCGCAACGGCTGCGGTACCGGTGCGTCCCCGCGGGCAGCGACAGCATCACCTGGTCTGCGCCCGCTTCCGGACGCAGCCGCCGCCGCGACGAACCGGTCAGCTCGACGGTCCCGCCCGCACAGTCGGGCGGCAGCTGCAGCCGCACCAGCACGGGCGTGCGCAAGGTGTGGATG
>JBKPRZ010000627.1:0-4468 GCA_046734815.1 Myxococcota bacterium
CGCCCCCGCCGAGGGGGCTGCCCCCGCGCCGGGCGGCGCTCCGCCGGCGGCACCGCCCGCCGAGTCGAAGGCTCCGCCGGCGGCGGACAAGCCCCTGCCGCCGTCGCAACCGGAATCGAAGGCTCCGCCGGCGGCAGACAAGCCGCTGCCGCCGTCGCAGCCGTGAGCGTTTCATAGCTTGGCAGCTTCATAGATGAAGAGGACCGTCATGAAACAGTCGACCATTCGAACCTGGCTGCGCGTGCTGTCCGGCGTGGCCGCGCTGGTGATCCCGGGCATGGTGTGGGGCCAGGCGCCCGCCGCGCCCGCTGGCGCGCCGGCCAAACCTGCCAAGGCGGCAGCCAGCAAGGGCAAGCCCGCCAGCGGCAGCGCGACCGGCGCCGCCGGGACCGCGGCAGAAGATCCGAAGGTGAAGGTGGAGCGGGGCGCGGGTGGCCGGAAGGTCTACCGCATCACCGAAGCGATGCAGATCGAGGGAAAGATCCAGAAGCCCGAAGCTTTTTACGTCCTGCAGAAGTCGAGCATCAATTACGACTGGCAGGATCTGAAGCAGGACTTCATTCCCAAGATTGTCGAAAGCGTATCGCAGGCGCCGTTTTAAAGCGGAGTAGACGTACCCCATGGCGAGTCAGGCGGCGAGAGCAAATTACGGCGATTCCAATAGCTTTTCCAAACCGAAGATCCTTCGCATCGGCATCGTGCAGGGTGGCCGCATCGTGGAAGAGCGTCTGGTCCGCCAGCGCGAGAACATCACCATCGGACAGTCGGCCAAGAACATGTTCGTGGTGCCGTCCGAGGCGCTGCCGCGGCAGTGGGTGTTGTTCACGGTAGGCCCGCGCGGCTACGTGGCCCACTTCGCCGACGCCATGGACGCCCGCATCGCCGTGGGCAACGAGGTGATCTCCCTGGCCCAGCTGAAGCAGAGCCAGAAGATCCGCAAGCAGGGCCCTGCCTGGGTGATGGTGCTGGACGAGCGCTCGCGCGGGAAGATCACCTTCGGCGACGTGACGGTGCTGTTCCAGTTCGTCACCCCGCCGCCGCTGCAGCCGCGGCCGCAGCTGCCCGCCTCGGTGCGCGGAACCTTCGCCACCAACCTGGACTGGTTCTTCACCACCGTGGCCGCCACCTCCTTCGTGGCTCACATCGCCCTGGTGGCCTACCTGCGCAACGTCGACTGGCCCCGCAAGGTGGACGTGGAGGCGATCCCCGATCGCTTCGTGCAGATGGTGGTCAAGAAGCCCGAGCCTCCCAAGCCCAAGGAGGAGGCCAAGGTCGAGGAGAAGAAGAAGGACGAGCCCAAGAAGGAAGAGAAGAAGAAGGTCGCCGCCGAGAAGAAGGAGCTGACGCCCGAGCAAGCGGCGGCGGCGGCGGCCGAGAAGGAGCGCCAGGCGGCCGAGCGGCGCGCGCGCCTGGCCGAGGCGGTCAAGAACACCGGCATCCTCAAGCTGCTGGGTGCCAAGGCGGAGGGCGAGGGCTCGATCGCCGACGTGCTGGGCAAGGGCGACGTCGACCGCGACCAGGAGAAGGCCTTCCAGGGCGTGGGCGGTCTGACGGTTGCGACCGGAGACGCGGCCCTGCGCGGGATCAAGACCGGCACCGGCGGGTCGGGCAAGGTGGCCAGCATCACCGGCCTGCGCGGCAGCGGCGAGATCGCCGGCGGCAGCACCGGTACGGTGGGGCCCGAGCGGCGGGTCTCGGCGGTGGTCAAGACGAGCGAGCCGCCCACCGTCGACGGGTCCCTGGACCCGGGCGTGATCGCGCGCGAGGTGCGCCAGCGCATGCTGGCCATCAAGGGCTGCTACGAGCGTTCGCTCAAGCGCAACCCGAAGCTGTCCGGCAAGATCGTCGTGCGCTGGACCATCACCCCGGCGGGCACGGTACAGGGCGTCGATATCGACTCCGACACGATGGGCGACCCCGAGGTCGGCTCGTGCATCAAGGCCCTCATCGCGCGCTGGCGCTTCCCCACCCCGTCCGGCGGGGCGGTGGAGGTCAGCTTCCCATTCGTGTTCCAGGCGAGTCAGTGACGTAGCGTCCCCGCCCGTCCCGGGCGTTCCCGTAGTAAGAACAGTGGGAATGCGCGTTCTCGTCACTGGCGGCGCCGGGTTCATCGGCTCGAACCTGGTGCGGCACCTGCTGGCCGTGCGGCCGGACGTCGAGGTGGTCAACCTCGACTGCCTGACCTACGCCGGCAACCTGGAGAGCCTGAGCGACCTGGAGTCGGATCCCCGCCACATCTTCGTGCGTGGCGACGTCGGCGATCGGGCGCTGGTGACCGAGCTTCTGGAGCGTCACCAGGTGCAGGTGGTGCTCCACCTGGCCGCCGAGAGCCACGTCGACCGATCGATCCTGGGGCCGGAGGTCTTCTGCCGCACCAACGTGCTGGGCACCGCCACCTTGCTGGAAGCGGCCCGCCTGGCGGGGGTGCGCCGCTTCGTGCAGGTGTCGACCGACGAGGTGTACGGGTCGCTGGGGCCCAGCGGGCGCTTCACCGAGGAGACTCCCCTGTGCCCGTCCAGCCCCTACTCGGCGTCCAAGGCCAGCGCCGACCTGCTGGCGCTGGCCTACCACCGCACCTTCGGCATGGACGTGGTGGTGACCCGCTGCTCGAACAACTACGGGCCCTACCAGTTCCCGGAAAAGCTGATCCCGCTGATGGTCATCAACGCGATGGCTGACAAGCACCTGCCCGTTTACGGCGACGGCCAGAACGTGCGCGAGTGGCTGCACGTCGAGGACCACTGCACGGCGCTGGTGGCGGTGATGGAGGGCGGGCGCGCCGGCGAGGTCTACAACATCGGCAGCAACGACGAGCAGCCCAACCTCGAGGTGGTGCGGCGGATCCTGCGCTTCGTGGGCAAGCCCGACAGCCTGATCAAATACGTGCAGGACCGTCCCGGGCACGACCGCCGCTACGCCATCGATTCCAGCAAGCTGAGGCAGCTGGGCTGGCGCCCGCGGCACGACTTCGAGAGCGGGCTGCAGGCCACGGTGAAGTGGTACCTGGGCAACGAACGCTGGTGGCGGCGGGTGACCAGCGGCGAATACACCCAGTACTACGACTCGCAATACCGCCAGCGGCTGGAGCGGGCCGGATGAGGGCCATCGTCCTGGCCGGCGGCGCGGGCACGCGCCTTTATCCGGCCACCCGGGTCACCAGCAAGCAGCTGCTGCCGGTGTACGACAAGCCGATGATCTATTACCCGCTGAGCACGGTGATGCTGGCGGGCATCCGAGACATCCTGATCATCTCGACACCACACGACCTGCCCCGCCTGCAGGAGCTGCTGGGCGACGGAGAGCGCTGGGGTGTGCGCTTCGCGTACGAGCCGCAGCCACGGCCCGAGGGGATCGCGCAGGCGTTCCTGATCGGGCGCCGCTTTCTGGCCGACGGGCCGGCCTGTCTGGTGCTGGGCGACAACATCTTCCACGGTCACGGCCTGGCCCAGACCGTCCAGAAGGCGGCCGCCGCGCGCGCCGGCGCGACCGTGTTCGCCTATTACGTAAAGGACCCGGGCCGTTACGGGGTGGTCGATTTCGACGACAGCGGACGGGCGCTGAGCATCGAGGAAAAACCAAAAGCGCCGAAGTCCAACTATGCCGTGACGGGCCTGTACTTCTATGACTCCGAGGTCACGCAGATCGCGCAGTCGCTGAAACCGTCGGCGCGGGGCGAGCTGGAGATCACCGACCTGAACGCCGAATACCTGCGGCGGGGGACCTTGCAGGTGCAGGTGCTGGGGCGTGGGTACGCCTGGCTGGACACGGGGACGCCCGATTCGTTGCTGGCGGCGGCGCAGTTCGTGGCCTCGCTGGAGCAGCGGCAGGGGCTGCGGGTGGGCGTGCCCGAGGAGGTCGCCTACCGCATGGGCTTCATCGACGCCGCCGGGCTGGAACGGGCGGCGGCGGAGCTGAAGGGCTCGGAATACGGCAGCTACGTCCTGCGGCTGGCGCAGGAGCCGGTGAGACGGTCGTGACGCGCGCGTCGCGGGACGGGCAGGCGGGGCAGAGCGAAGGGCGGACAGGACGGAGCGACGGGCCGTCGGGACAGATCGACGGGCGGTCGGGGCGAAGCAACCGGGGGGCGGCACACGGTGACGGGCGGGTGGAGGCGAGCGGTGGCGGGCGGCCAGAATGGCGGCGGACGCGGCCACGACGACGGCGGGAGCGCTAGCGGTGGAGATCCGCGAGACCTCGCTGCCCGGCGTGTTGCTGCTGCGGCCGGTGGTCCACCGGGACCCGCGCGGCTTCCTGTTCGAGAGCTTCCGCGCCGACCAGCTGGGTGCGGCCGGGTTGCCGACGTTCGTTCAGGAGAACCAATCGTTCTCGGTGCCAGGGACGTTGCGGGGCCTGCATTACCAGCTGGAGCGGCCGCAGGCCAAGCTGGTGCGGGTGCTGCGGGGGGCGGTGCTGGACGTGGCGGTGGACATCCGGCGCGGCTCACCGACCTTCGGGTGCTGGATCAGCG
>JBKPRZ010000628.1:0-9082 GCA_046734815.1 Myxococcota bacterium
CACCCAGGCCGGGCCGCCGGTGTCCAGCACCGGCGCCAGCAGCAGCACCGGCGCGCACAACATCAGGTTGCCGCGGTTGAGCACCGCCAGGAAAAACGCCACGCCGGCGGCAAAGCGCCGCCAGCCCGGCCGCCCCTGCGGCCCGGTCGACGCCAGCAGCAGCGCCAGCAACAGGAAGAACAGCCCCAGCTCCACGGTCTCCAGCACGGCGTCGTCGATGATCAGCGGGCGGTAGAGCGCCAGCACCAGCGCCGACAGCACCGCGGTGGTGAGCGTGAACCACTGACGACAGAGCTGGAAGAACAGGACGACGCCGGCCGCGCCGAGCACCGCCTGGAAGACGCCGACCGCCACCGGCCGCGGCCCGAACACCGCGTACAGGGCGGCGATCACGTGCGGGTAGGCCGGGTGCATGAAGAACACCTGCCGGCTCATGGGCCCGCCCGCCAGGATGTCCTGCGCCCAGCGGTGGTAATAGGCGCCGTCCACCACCGGCTGGGCGAGGATCTCCGGGTGGGCGGCCTGCAGCAGCGCCAGGTGCAGCAGCCGCAGCACCAGCGCGAGGACGAACAGCCCGGCGGCGATCCGCGCGGGCGAGGTGGACTCCAGCGACTTCACGCGCGCCCCCCGCGGGCGCGGCGGTCAGCGGAGCGCGCGGCGGAGCACCTTGCCGACGTTGGTCTTGGGCAGCTCGGTGCGGAACTCGACCACCTTGGGGACCTTGTAGCCGGCCAGGCGCTCGCGCGAGAAGCGGATGAGCTCCTCCTCGGTGAGCTCGGGTTGACGCTTGACCACCACCACCTTGACCGCCTCACCGGATCTCTCATCGGCAACCCCAATCGCCCCCACCTCGAGCACCATCGGGTGCTGCGCCACCACTTCCTCGACCTCGCTGGGGTACACGTTGAACCCCGAGACCAGGATCATGTCCTTCTTGCGATCCACGATGCGCAGAAAACCGCTGTCATCCATCTGGGCCACGTCACCCGTGAACAGCCAGCCGTCGCGCAGCACCTGGGCGGTCTCGTCGGCGCGGTTCCAGTAGCCCTGCATCACCTGCGGGCCGCGCACGCACAGCTCGCCCGGCAGCCCCTGCCCCGCCTCCTTGCCGTCCTCGCCCATCAGCTTCACCTCGGTCGACGGGAAGGGCATCCCGATGGTGCCCAGCTGGTCGCTGCCGTCCACCGGGTTGCAACAGACCACCGGCGAGGCCTCGGTCAGCCCGTAGCCCTCGATCACCGTGGTCTTGGTCATCTCGCGCCAGCGCTCGGCCACCGGCCGCTGCAGCGCCATCGCCCCCGCCACCACGAACTTCACCCGCGAAAAGTCGATGTCCTTGAAGTCCGGCTGGTTCATCAGCGCGGTGAGCAGGGTGTTGACCACCGTCATCACCGTGAACGGCTGCGATCGCAACAGGGCGATGAACGCCTTGAAGTCGCGTGGGTTGGTGATCAGCACGTTCTCGGCCCCGAACTTCATGAACAGCAGGCAGTTCACGGTCAGCGAGAACACGTGGTAGAGCGGCAGCGGCGTGAGGATCACCTCCTCGCCCGCGTTCAGGCGGGGGGCCATCCAGGCGCCCGCCTGCTCCATGTTGGCGATGATGTTCCGGTGGGTCAGCATCGCGCCCTTGGACACGCCGGTGGTGCCGCCGGTGTATTGCAGGTAGGCCAGGTCCGTGTTCGAGACCTCCACGTCGGGCAGCACCCCGTGCCGCCGCCCGCGCGCCAGCGCGTCCCGGAAGTCGATCACCCCGGGGATGTCGTAGGCCGGCACCATCTTCTTGACGTAGCGGACGGCGGCGTTGACCAGCATCCGCTTGGGCCCCGGAAACAGGTCCCCGATCTGGGTGACGATCACGTGGCGCAGCTCGCCCTTGTCGCGCAGGGCGGGCAGCACCTCCTGCAGGTTGCGGGCGAAGTTGGCCAGGATGACCACCGCCTTGACGCCCGAGTCGCGGTACTGGTGCTCCATCTCGCGCGGCGTGTACAGCGGGTTGGTGTTGACCACCACCAGCCCCGCGCGCAGCGCCCCGAACATCGCCACCGGGTACTGCAGCAGGTTGGGCATCTGCAGGCCGATGCGGTCGCCCTTGGCCAGCCCCAGGTCCTTGCGCAGGAACGCGGCGAAGGCGGCGCTCAGCTGGTCGATCTCGGCGAAGCTGAGGGTCACGCCCAGGTTGGTGAAGCAGGGCCGCTTGGCGTAGCGATCGCAGGCCTCGCGGAAAACGTGGTTGATCGACTTGTAGCGGTCGGGGTCGATCGTGGCGGGCACACCCTTGGGATACCGTTTGACCCAGATCGGCTCGGCCATCGCCCGTTCACTATACGCGCATCCCGGGCGGGTGGCCTCGCCACCACCGGGCGGACGATGTCGGTGGCTGTCGGGTGACCACAGGAGTTTGTTCCCGCTCTCTCACCGCCGACCCACGATCGCTTCGCAGATTCTCGCGCCCTCAATTTTTGTACGGCAACTTACGATTATGATCATGGAGGAGGAGTGACGAGCATGAAGCGCCGGTCCTGGCTGAGATCGCGGGGGACCTGGCTGTCGGTTGCCGGCCTGGCCGCGGTGGGTGGCCTGAGCGCCTGCGGCGAGGAGGAAGCCGTCCCGCAGAGCTGCGACGGCACCGGTCCGGCGATGCACGCCGAGGGCGAGGTGGTCGTCTACAACGACCCCTGTGCCCTCGAGCAGCAGATGCATCGCACGCACGAGGACGTGCCGATCGTCCCACCCGCCGACACGTTGCCGCTGCGGCTGGTGGCGGCCACCCCGCCCACCGCCACCTTGACCCTGCTGGCGACGGTGAGCCCGCCGGTGGTGCGTGGCATGACCCTGCAGGCCGCGGGCGTCACCCTGAAGAAGGATTACGCCATCATCAGCTACATGGTGCGCGGCGAGCCCGCCGCCGGCGCGCTGGACGTCATCAACACCAAGAACGAGGACCGCCCCGAGCTGGTCTCGCGCGCCACCTTCGACTCGTCGGACATCATCGCCTCGGACTTCGACGACGGATACGTCTGGTTCGTGGGCGCCACCCCCAACCAACCCCCCACCACGCCCGCCTTCATGCAAGCCATGAAGCTGTGGAAGGGCGTGCTGGACGTAACCGGCACCGAGCGGGCGACGCTGCCCAGCTACGCCGGCACCAGCATCTCGGTGTCGAGCGACCGCGAGATCTACGCCACCTCCGGCAGTCAGGGCAGCTTCGTGTCGTATTCGTACGCCACCGAGCACTTCGTCAAGCGCTGGGAATATTCCATGCAGGACGCGCGCGGCGTCCACTTCCTGAACGATCGGATCGCGGTGGTCACCGGCCTTCCGGGCAAGCTGTCCGTCTACTCCAAGAGCACCGGCGCCGCCGTGGGGACCTGGAGCTTCACCGGCGCGGACGTGGCCGAGGCCAAGACCACCGTCGAGATCAGCGACGGCAAGGCGTTCATCGCCGCTGGCACCGGCGGCGTGCAGGTGCTGAACATCGCCACCGGCGCGGTGGTGGCGAGCCTGGCCCGGCCCGACGCCGCCTCGCTGGGGCTGTCCCCCTCGGTGGTGGTCACCAACGGCGTTTCGGTGAACGGCGACCTGCTGTTCGCCTGCAACGGCGAGGCCGGGATCTCGGTGGCCAACAACGTCTCGAAGATCGACACCGGCGGCAAGCTGACCATGCTGGGCCAGCTGCGCCTGGGCGACGCCAACTCCGCCAACCACGTGGCCTACAAGGGCAGCTACCTGATGGTCGCCACCGGCCTGGGCGGCCTGAAGATCGTCAAGGTCGTGGTCAACTGACCGCGCCCCCCGCCGTCCCCTCGAATCCCTAAAGTTCCGCCATAGTTACGGCGATGGTGGGGACGGGATGGCGTGCACGTACTCATTCGTCGTCACGATCTACAACGACGGGTACCTCGCCGACGCCTTCTGCCGCCAGTTCCAGTCCGTCTTCCAGGAGTACCTGGGCAGCGCCGACATCCAGTCCCAGGTCGAGCTGATCTTCGTCAACGACGGCAGCACCGACGATTCGCTGGCCACCCTGCGCCGCCTGCGCTCGACGTTCGGGTTCGTGCGCATCATCGACCTGTCCCGGAACTTCGGCCAGCACCCCGCCATCCTGTGCGGCTACCACACCGCCTGCGGTCGATACGTGGGGCGGATGAACGTCGACATGCAGGATCCCCCCTCGGAGATCCCCAAGCTGCTGCGCGTGATGGACAGTGAAGACGTCGACCTGGTGATCGGCATCCAGCAGAAGCGCCACAGCCGCTGGCTGGACATCGTGTCGGCGCGGATGTTCTTCTGGGTGTTCAACGCCCTCACCGGCGGCCGCATCCCCCAGAACACCGCCCCGCTGCGGGTGATGAACCGGCGGGTGGCCGACGCCTTCAAGCGGGTCAACGACAAGTTCCCCTTCATGCAGGGCCTGGAAAGCTGGTTCGGCTTCCAGGTCCGTTACGTGCCCACCGAGCACCGCGAGCGCGCCGACGGCCGCTCGTCGTACACCCTGTACAAGCGCTGGAAGCTGGCGGTGGACGCCGCCATCTCGTTTTCCGATCGACCGTTGAAGGCGACGGTGTACCTGGGCCTGCTCATGGCGGCGCTGGGGTTCTGCGCCACCGCCTTCCTGGTGGTGAACCGGGTGGTGATCGGCAACGTGGTGCCGGGCTGGAGCTCGACCATCGCGATCTTGCTGATGTGTTTTGGCATCCAGGTGGGGGTGGTGGGGCTGTGCGGGCTGTACCTGGGCAAGATCTTGACCCAGGTGCAGGACCGTCCCTCCTACCTCATCCGCGAGAAGATCGGTTTTCCCGACGGTCAGGGGGACGCACATGCATGAATCGGCCAAGATCTCGTTTTCGGACCAGGACAGCCTCGAGGCCCGGCAGCAGCTGTTCGATCTGATGAAGGTTTACCCGGGCACCGACGAGGAAAAAGAGCGGTCGCTGGGGCTGTTCGTGCGCGGCTCGCTGCTGGCGCGCTTCTGGGCCATCGGCGACATCTACCAGAAGATCGTGGGGCTGCCCGGGATGGTGGTGGACCTGGGCACCTGGCGCGGGCAGACCGCGGTGCTGTGCGAGAACTTCCGGGCGATCTTCGAGCCGCTGCACTTCAACCGGCGGATCGTCTGCTTCGACACCTTCGAGGGCTACAAGGGCTTCTCGGACAAGGACCGCCCCACCGCCCTGCACCGCGAGGGCACCTACGGCACCGGCGGGGCGGACTACGCGGCCCTGCTGCGCCAGCTGCTGCAGCTGCACGAGCGCAACAACGCCATGGGGCACGTCCACGGCAAGCACCGGGTCATCCAGGGCGACTGCCGCGAGACCCTGCCGGCCTTCTTCCGCGACTTCCCCAACGAGCTGGTGGCCCTGGCGTTCTTCGATCTGAACAGCTTCGACCCGGCCCAGAAGTGCTTCGAGCGGATCGCCGAGCGCCTGGTGCCCGGCGGGGTGGTGGCCTTCTGGCAGCTGACCCGCGACAGCATCCCCGCCGAGGCCATGGTCTACAGCAGCCAGATCCTCAACCGCTTCCCCCACAAGCTGTTCCGCTCGCCCCATTATCCGGGCCTGTGCTGGCTGGTGAAGACCTGAGCGCCCCATGCACGTCGTCATCGTCGGCAACGGGGCGGTCTCGCTGGTCACCGCGCGCGAGCTGCTGCGGCGCGAGCCGGGCGCGCGGCTGACCATCGTGGCCCCGGCGCTGCGGCCGGGCTGCGCCTCGCTGGCAGCGGCGGCGATGTTCAACTCGTTCTGCGAGGTGGACGCCGGCACGCTGGAGAACCGCTTCGAGCTGGCCAAGTGGCGTTTCAACCGCGAGGCGGCCCCGCGATGGCCCGCGCTGCTGGCCAGCCTGTCCGACGAGTCGGGGCGGGCCATCCACCACGGGTTCGGCACCTACCTCATCAACAACCACGTCTCGGACCAGCTGGAAGACGAGACCTTCGACGCGGTCATGGCGGCCCTGCGCAACGAGGCCGAGCCACACCAGGCGCTGCCCCCCGCCGACATCCCCCGCTACAAGCCGGCCAGCCACGCGCGCGCCGGCCGGGCCGTGTTCATTCCCCGCGAGGGCTGGGTCAACCCCGGCGACCTGATCGAGGCGCTGGACCTGGTGCTCCGGCGCGCCCCCGCCGTCACCTTCGTGGACGACCGCTGCCACCGGCTGCTGCCCGGTGCGGGCGGGCGGATCGACGGCCTGGTGACCGAGGGGGGCAGCCGCGTGGGCGGCGACCTGTTCCTGCTGGCCCCGGGCGCCTCCTTCAGCGAGATCATCGAGCGCTCGCAGCTGGGGCTGACATTCCCGCGCGTGTTCTACGGCGTGGGCTGCACAGTGCTGATGGGCACCGGCCCGGACACCCTGAGCGCCTGCATCCGCACGCCCAACCGCGGGCTGGCTTGCGGCGTGTACGCGGCCCCGCGCGACGCGGGCCACACCATCATCGGCGCCAGCAACTTCATCAGCCCATCGCCCACCGCCCACGCCCGCCTGACCAGCGTCTACACCCTGACCCGCGCGGCGATGGAGCAGATCAACCGCGACTACTACCGCGCCGAGGTGCAGGCCCTCAACGTGGGCTGGCGCCCCACCCCCGCCGACGGCGTGCCGCTGATCGGGCAGACCGACGTCGCCAACCTGCTGGTGGCCACCGGCACCCGCCGCGACGGGCTGCACTGCTCGCCGCTGATCGCCGAATGTCTGGTCGATCTGATCAGCCGCGGCCGCACCCAGACCGACCTGTCGCTGTTCAAGCCCGACCGCAAGCTGCACCGGACCCTGACCCGGCAAGAGGCCATCGATACGGCGGTACGGCACATCCTGAACGCCGCCTTCCAGCACGACTTCGTCCCGGCCAAGAACCGCATGCTCGACGAGATGGAGCGCTACCACCGGCGCGAGCTGGAAGCGTTGCACGACCAGGTGGGGGCCCACGACTGGGGCATCCCGCCCGACATGCTGGACATGTACCGCTACAAGCACCTGCCCGGGACCGGCGCGTGAGATGCGCGATCATCCAGCCGTCTTACATCCCCTGGCGCGGCTACTTTCACCAGATCCAGAAGTCAGACGTCTTCGTCTTCTACGACGACGTGCAATACGACAAGCACGGGTGGCGCAACCGCAACCGGATCAAGACCCGCAACGGACCGCTGTGGCTCACCATTCCGGTGCGCCACAAGGACAACATCGCCAACCACCAGCGGATCTGCGACACCGAGATCGTCTGGGACGAGCCCTGGAACGTGAAGCACTGGCGATCGATCGAGCAGGCCTATGCCCGGGCTCCCTTCTTTTCCCGGTATCGCGAGGTGCTGCAACCCTTCTATGAGAGCCGGCCGGCGCGGCTGGCGGATCTGACCATCGAGTCCACCGTGGCGCTGGCGCGGGCCCTGGGACTGACCACCCGGTTCGAGCGGTCATCGCAGATGTCCCTGGGCGGGTCGCGCACCGAGCGGCTGATCGGCGTCCTCGAGCAGGTGGGCGCGACCCACTACGTGAGCGGGCCTTCGGCGCGCGCTTACCTCGACGAAAGCCGGCTGGCCAAAGAAGGGATCAGCCTGGAATACATGAGCTACGACTATCCGCCGTATCCGCAGCCGCATCCGCCGTACGACCCGCAGGTGTCCATCATCGACCTGCTGTTCATGTGCGGACCGGAAGCACCTCGATTCATCTGGTAACGCTGCTGGCAGGCGCGGGTGAGAGCCACGCACCGTTGCGGCGGTAACAACACCGTTGCACGTGTTTGTTGTCCCGGCCGCAGCAGTACGAGCGATCCGCACCTGACGGTGCCGGGAACACCCGCTCGCAAACCGCCGGAATCGTTTAAGCACATATTTAATGTAAGGTAGGTTACTGTCTATAATGCCAAGAAGCACATCTCATGCATCGATTCAGCCCGCCGTTGCGTGGGCGCGGGGTGGGGTCCGGAACCGCACGCGCCCGTGGAAAGGAACTCGGGATGACTGGTGCTCGCAGCGTGAGGGTCGCGCCGACAGTCGGGATCTGTGTGTTTCTCCTCCTGGGTTGCTCTCGGGCTCCGGACCCGGTGAGCCAGCCGGAAGGCGCGGTGTCCGTGCAGACGCAGGCGCTCATCACCGATCAGTTCCACGGCCAGGGCACCCGAGGGTTCGCCTGGTTGCCACCCATCGTGGAACGCGAGCGGACGGAGGGACGGTTCGACAAAACGCTCTCACCGCAGGTGGACATCGACGACGTCGACTCGCAGGGGCGTGTCCTGCGTCATCTGGCGACGTTCACCCAGACCAACGGCCCCGGCGGCGAGAAGGTCAAGGTGACCGGCAGCCATTACCAGGTCGAGTGGAAGACCAGGCAGTTCGGCCTGAAGAAGCAACATGTCTACCGGATCAAGGTGAGCGCCGGCGGACACGAGATCGGGGTCGCGGATGTGCGCCTGGTCAGCAAGCGCGACGATGATGACGACGATGACGGTCGTTGCGAGGTCCGGAGCAAGGATGGCTCGCAGTTCGTGGACATCGGCGCCGACCGTACCTTGCCCATCAAGTTCTTCCTCAACCGCTGCGCGCCCGTCGCGTGCGCGGCCGCGGACCAGTGTCACGACGCCGGCGTGTGCGATCTGGACACCGGTCGCTGCTCGAACCCGGTCAAGGCCGATGGCAGCGCCTGCTCGGACGGCAACGCCTGCACCCAGGCCGACAGCTGCCGCGGCGGCACCTGCGTGGGCGCCAGCCCGGTCGTCTGCGCCGCCGGCGACCAGTGCCACGACGCCGGCGTGTGCGACCCGAAGACCGGCCTCTGCTCGGGTGCCGCCAAACCGGACGGCACCTCCTGCTCGGACGGCAGCGCCTGCACCCGCGCCGACAGCTGCCAGGGGGGTATCTGCACCGGGGCCGACCCGGTGGTGTGCGTCGCTTCTGACCAGTGTCACGCCGCCGGCGTGTGCGATCCCGGCACCGGCGCCTGCTCCAATCCGCAGAAGGCGGACGGCGCGGCCTGCTCCGACGGCGACGCCTGCACCCTGTCGGACAGCTGCCGCGGCGGCAGCTGCGTGGGCGCCAACCCCGTGGTCTGCACCGCCGCCGACCAGTGTCACGTGGCCGGCGTCTGCAAC
>JBKPRZ010000629.1:0-21840 GCA_046734815.1 Myxococcota bacterium
AACGCTGCACCAACGCGTCGCAATGGCGGGGAGGCGCCCGCGATCGTGTTAGGTTAGGTGTCGGTATGTCGAGTGAGCGCTGGCGGGGCGCCTTCGATGCGGGCGCCCGTGCATGGCCCGGAGTCGAGCTTTCGTTCGAGCAGTTCCAGGTCTACTGGAAAGACCGGGACGAACACGAGATCGCCGACGCCGAGCGCGCGGCCGACCTGTATCTGGCGTGCGCGTGCGCGGGTGCCAACCCCGCCGCGCTGGTTGCGTTCGAGCGCGAGATGCTGGCGCCGGCCGAGGCCTCGATCGCGCGCATCCGGCGCGAGCCGGAGTTCATCGACGAGGTCATGCAGTCGCTCCGGCGGAGACTGTTCGTGGGCGACGACCGCCGGATCCGCGAATACTCCGGCCGGGGGCCGCTCGCTTCCTGGGTGCGGGTAGTGGCCAGCCGCCAGGCCATCGACATGGCCCGCGCCGGAGGCCGTCACCCGGTCCGTGAGATGGACGTGGCGGAGCGGATCGCCGCCGCGGAGGCCAGTCCGGAGCTGCAACTGGTGAAGGAGACTTACCTGCCGGCCTTCCAGGCCGCGCTGTCCGCCGCCATCGGCGATCTGTCCGCGCGAGAACGGACGCTGCTGCGGATGAGCGTGCTCGACGGCCTGTCCATCGACGAGATCGCGGTTCCCTACGGCGTCCATCGCGCGACTGCCGCGCGTTGGTTGACCGCCATCAGGGAGCGGATCTGGAAAAGCGTGCGCGAGCGCGTGGCGGCCGAGCACCCCGGTCTGCGAGAGTCCGATCTCAGCAGCCTGTCGCGGGCGCTCGACAGCCAGATCCACCTGAGCCTCTCCGGCCTCGACGACCGGCCGCACTCGTCCGACTCGTCCGAGCGGCCCAGCCGCTGATCAGTCGACAGGGGGGCCGCCCCTCACCCATACTGGCACCCATGTCCGGTTCCCACGCGCCCGTGTCGCTGATCGCCCTGCGGGATCGGCGGGAAGAGGCCATCCAGCGGCTGAGCGACTGCTTCGTGGCCGACCTGATCGGGGTCGACGCATTCGAGGACCGGCTGAGCCGGGTCCACGCGGCGACCACCATCGCCGCCGTCGACCTGGTGCTGGCGGATCTGCCGCCGCTGCCGGCCGGCGCCCCCCGTACCGCGCTGGCCCCGCTGACCGTCAATCCCGCTCTGCCCCGGCCAGGACCGCGGCTGCGGTCGCTGCTGGGCAACATCGAGCGCCGGGGCGCGTGGACCGTTCCCGCCAGCCTGCGCATCAGCGCGACTCTGGGGAACGTGGAGCTCGACTTCCGCGACGCGCGTTTCACCGCAGGTGTCACGGAGATCGACGCGCGCGTGGTGCTGGGCAACGTGGAGCTGACGGTCCCGCCCAACCTGGCCGTCGAGTGCGACGTCTCGACCATCCTCGGCAACAGCGAGAGCCACGGGACGGGCGGAGTTGCGGATCCCGATCGCCCCTTGCTGCGGGTGCGCGGCTACGCCTTCCTCGGCAATGTCGAGATCCACACCCGCCTGCCGGGCGAGACCGACAAGGACCGGGAGGCGCGCGAACGAAAGCGCCGGGCCCTCGAGAAGAAAGAGGCCCGCCGCCTGGGCCCCGTCGGTCAACGCTAGCTCATTCCGCCACCTCTTCCTGGAGGCACCAGGAGACGGCGATGGCGCTGCCGATGGCCAGCAGGGGGCCCAGGTAGAGCAGGGCGGGGGCGGCGCCGTAGGCGGCGATGGCGACGCTGGAGCCGATCACGGCCACCACCGCGCCGATCAGGCTGCGGGCGAAGCGGTCCTGGCCCTGGTCGGCCTCGTCGCGCGTGCGCACCGCCTTCTGCAGGGCCAGCCACATGTAGCGCAGGTAGATGGCGGCCACGACCAGGCCGACGATCAGGGTGACGATGGTTGCGGGGGAGACGAGCTGTGACATGGGGGGTGGTCCTCAGGCGGCGACGTGTTCGGCGGCGGTGGGACGGGGGCCGTCCGGGCCGGTGGTGACGGTGGCGTCCTTCACGCGCTTCAGGCGCTCGAAGTCGAACACCTCCTTGCTCAGCAGGCCCAGCACCAGCGGGATCACGCTGCTGACGGCGAGGATTGTCAGCGAGCCGGCCAGCTCGCCGTGGGCCGCCCGCACCGGCATGCCGATGGCGATGCCGCCCACGGTGCCGGCGACGAAGCCGGCCCCGGTGAGGCGCCGCCAGAACAGCGCCAGGATCAGCGGCACCAGGATGGCTGTGCGGATGGCGTAGCTGGTGAGCACGATGGTGACGAAGTCGACGCCGGTCAGCACCACCGCGGCGGCGATCACCGCCCCGAACACCATCGGCAGCTTGGCCCACACGAACAGCGCCCGCGCGCCGATGTTGGGGGCGAGCGGCTTGATGATGTCGACCACGAACACCGAGCTGATGGCGGTGAAGGCGCTGTCGATGACCGAATAGCAGGCCGACAGGATCACCACCACGTAGGCGAACACCACCCAGGTGGGCAGCCCCAGGTGCGAGATCAGGTAGGGACCGATGGCGGCGGCATCCCCGCCCAGGGTCTTCAGGTCCACGTTCAAACCGATGCCCACCAGGCCCAGCAGGCCCAGGCAGATCGGGATCGGGTAGAACCAGGCGCCCGCCCACAGGAAGGTGCGGCTGACGTCGCGCTTCTTGATCCCCCAGGCCAGCTGCCAGTACTCCTGGCCGGCGATGGTGGCGGTCAGCAGGCCGAGCGCCAGGGTGACGCCGAAGCCGCTGGCCGCGTCGCCGCGGGTGACGCTGAGGAGATCGTTGCCCCGCGCGGCCACCGCGCTCCAGATCGCGGTGGCACCACCGGCCTGGTGGAGGGCGGCCACCACGATCACCGCCGGGGGCACGGTGTGCAGCAACGTCGCCAGGGTGGAGGTGGAGACCGAGGCCCACAGCCCGCCCAGGGTGCTGTACACCAGCACCACCGCCAGCCCGACGATGGCGGCGGTGTTCGGGTTCACGCCGAACACGTTCGAGGCCACCAGGGCGGTGCCCTTGAGGTTGATGATGATCTCGATCAGCGACCCGAACAGGGCGCCGACGATCACCACCAGCACCGCCAGGCGCGCGCCGCCGAAGCGCTCGCGCACGAACTCGGGGATGGTGTAACCCTCGGGCATCAGGGTGCGGATCTTGCGGGCGAAGGGGATCACCGCGATCACCGCCAGACCGTTGGGCACCGTGAACCAGAACAGACCGGACAGCCCGAAGGTGTAGGTCTGCGCGGCGGACATCATCACCGCCATCGCCCAGGTCCAGATCGAGATCATGCCCGCCACGCCGAAGCCGAACCCGATCTTCCGGTTGGCAATCACGAAGTCGCGGGTCGAGCGGACCAGCCGGGTCTTGATGTAATAGACCAGGCCCAGCAGCACGGCGCCGAGCAGGATCTGGGTGAGGATGCCCTGGGTGGGCCCCAGCCAGGGATTGGCAGTCTGGATCAGTCGGTTCATGACGAAGCTCCGGTGCAGCGGGTGTGCCAGGGTGGGGGTCAATATTCGAGGAGGTTCTCGCGCAGCGTGCTGCCGGTGTAATGGGTGCGGTAGCGGCCGCGCCGCTGCAGCTCCGGCACCACCAGATCCACGAAGTCCTCGTAGCAGCCGGGGGTGTGGGTGGCGATCAACATGAAGCCGTCGGCGCCACCCACGTCCATGTAGTGCTCCATCTGATCCACCACGTCGGTGGGGCTGCCCACCGCGGTCGGCATGCCCATGCCCTGGGCGTAATACAGGGCCGCCTCGCGCACGGTCAGCGGCTCGCCGGCGCGGGCGTACAGCACCGAATCGAACAGCCCCTGGATGCCGGGGATCTCGATGTTCTGCACCCGTTCGTCGAGATCGTAGCGGGAGAAGTCGGGCCCGAAGTGGCCGGAGATCCAGGCCACCGCCCCCTCCAGCGGGATGCAGGCGTGGATGCGGGCCTGCTTCTCCAGCGCCTCCTGCCGGGTCTCGGCCACCACCGTCTGCAGGCCGTAGATCAGCTTCACGCTGCCGGGCGGGCGGTTGAATCGATTGACCAGGCGGTCGGTGACGTCGTCGGTGTACTGGCGCATGCGCTCGACGTTGGGGTGGACGGCGAACACCGCCTCGGCGTGCCGGGCGGCGAAGTCGCGCCCGCGGTCGGACGAGCCCGCCTGCCACAGCACCGGCCGCCCCTGCGGCGACGGGCAGACGAACGAGCGCCCGCGGCAGCGGAAGAACTCACCGACGTGGTTCACCTCGTGCACCTTGGCCGGGTCGGCGTAGATGCCCGAGGTCTTGTCGGCGATGATCGCGTCCGGCTCCCAGGAGTCCCAGAGCTTGTAACAGAGCTCCATGTACTCCTCCATCCGCTCGTAGCGGCCGCCCCGGTCGGTCATCTCCGCGCCGTAGGCGTCCCACTCGCTCTTGGAATACGAGCTGACGATGTTCCAGGCGATGCGGCCGCCCGACAGGTGGTCCAGGCTGGACAGCCGACGGACCATGGAATACGGATGCTCGAAGGCGGTCGACAGGGTCACGCCCACGCCCAGGTGCTCGGTGGCGGTGGTGATGATGGGGACGATGGTCGACGGCTCGTGGGTCGGGCACTGGACCGCCCACTTCACGCACGCGTCCGAGCTGCTCTGGTAGTTGTTGTAGGGCGCCAGTTCGTCGGCGATGAACATGGCATCGAACAGGCCGCGCTCCATGGTGCGGGCCATGTGTTGCCAGTAGGGCGGCCGGCGCCAGTCCCAGTTCACCTTGTCTTTCGGGTGCCGCCACATCCCGGTGGCGTGGCTGTTGACCCCGTGCTGGATGAAGGCCAGCAGGTGGGCTTTCTTCTTGTCACTCATCGCGGGCCGGCTCGGGGGGAGCACGGGTCGTGCCACGGCCGGGCGTTCCCGCGCGGGGCGACGGCAGCGCGCGGGTGCGTGTGGGCGAGCAGTTTGCTGGTCCGGTGTTGCCCCGGCAACAGGACCCCTCAGCCGGAGGCGTGCCTATAGGGCCCGATGACCTCGGCGGCGAAGCGATCGGCGTGGGCCGGGTCGGGCTCCAGCTTGACCGCCACCGCGTCCACGCCAGCCTGCTGGAAGGTGCGCAGCCGCGCGCGGATGCTGTGGGCGTCGCCGACGAGCCCGGAGCTGAGGCCCAGGTTCGCATCGATCAGATCGGCGCTGGTGCCGCGGTTGTGCGCCACCACCGCGCCGTCCATCTGGGCGCTGAAATAGTCGATCGTGCGCCGGTCCGCCGCCTGGGCCAGCGCGCGGGCGCGGGCCTGCGCTTGCCCGTCGCTGTCGCGCAGGATCGCCAGCGCGCTCAGCGCCAGCTTCACGGACCGGCCATACCGCTCGCGGGCCAGGGTCTTGACCGTGGTGGCCAGCTGGTGGACGCGTTCGGGGTGGGCACCGTTGACGAACAGGTAGTCGCCCGTGCGGGCGCACAGCTCCAGCGCGGCCGCTGATTCGCCCGCCACGTAGATCGGCGGCGGCACCGCCGGCCGGGCACGCAGGGTGGCCCCGCTGACCCGGTAGAAGCGCCCGGCGTAATCCAGCTGCGGCTCGGTCCACAGGCCCCGGATCACGTCGGCCAGCTCGGACAGCCGGGCGTAGCGGTCGGCGTGGGGCAGCCAGAGGTCGCCGTAGCTCTCCGCCTCCAGCCGCCACCAGCCCGCGATCAGGCTCAGCGCGATCGACCCCGGCCGCAGCTGCTCCAGGGTGGCGGCCATCTTGGCCACCACGCCCGGCCACCTGAACCCGGGCTGCACGGCCGTCACCACCTGGATGCGGCGGGTGCGCGCCACGGCCGCCGCGGCCACCGTCCAGCCGTCGGCCACATCGTGCTCGGGGCCGTGGACCGCGTTCAAGTAGTGCTCGGGGATGTAGCAGTAGTCGTAACCCAGCTGGTCCGCGCGTCCGGCCAGCGCGACCGCATCCACCGCCGGGTTCTCGCGCGCGCCCGGGGGCTGGCCCCGGCGATCGCCGGCGGCCTCCGGGTCACGTACGCGCAGCCATCCGACGCAGACGGGGGCCCAGATTCCGAATTGCAGAGGCATGCTCGCGGGCCCCAGGCACGGCTCGTGCCACAGCACAGGCTGCTCCCCGAGGTCGTGCCGTCCGGCGTGACGCTGGTGTCCGAGCGACTGCTGCCAGAGCAGCGCAGCCAAAGCAGTCTGCTGCTCTCCGGACAGCCCGCCGAGCGGAAAACCCCGCCGTTCCTCGCTCCGGGACGGGCACGATCCGTGCTCTGCCGGGCACACCTTGCCTTCGCTAAACGAGACAGATGTCCAGATCGATGCCGATGTGGTGGTGGTGGGCGGGGGCAGCGCGGGCAGCGTGGCGGCGATCGAGGCCCAGCGGCGGCTGCCGCAGGGGCGGGTGGTGCTGCTGGAGAAGGCGCACGTGAAGCGCAGCGGCGCCATCGCCATCGGGATGGACGGGCTGAACAACGCCATCATCCCCGGCCACGCCACCCCCGAGGGCTACGTCAAGGAGATCACGATGGCCAACGACGGCATCGTGAACCAGAAGGCGGTGCTGGCCTACGCCACCCGCAGCTTCGCGATGATCGAGGAGCTGGACCGCTGGGGCGTGAAGTTCGGCAAGACCGAGACCGGCGACTTCGACGTGCGCAAGGTGCACCACAAGGGCACCTACGTCCTGCCCATGCCGGAGGGCTACGATCTGAAGAAGATCCTCACCCGGCTGATCCGGCGCTCGGGGGTGCGGGTGGAGAACCGGGTGATGGGCACCCGCCTGCTGACCGAGGGCGGGCGCATCGCCGGGCTGGTGGGGCTGGACGTGCGCTCGGGCGCGGTGGTGGTGGTGCGGGCGCGCGCGGTGATCCTGTGCTGCGGGGCCTCGGGGCGGCTGGGGTTGCCGGCGTCGGGGTACCTGTACGGCACCTACGAGAACCCGGCCAACGCCGGCGACGGCTACGCCATGGCCTACCACGCCGGCGCGGAGCTGACCGGGATCGAGTGCTTCCAGATCAACCCGCTGATCAAGGACTACAACGGGCCGGCCTGCGCCTACGTGACCGGCCCGTTCGGGGGCCACACCGTCAACGCCGCCGGCCACCGGTTCATCGAGAGCGATTACTGGAGCGGCCAGATGATGATGGAGTTCTACCGCGAGCTCCACTCGGCGGCGGGGCCGGTCTACCTGAAGCTGACCCACCTGGCGCCCGAGACAATCACCGAGATCGAGCGAATCCTGCACCGGACCGAACGTCCCAGCCGCGGGCGCTTCCACCTGGGGCGCGGCCACGGCTACGACAGCGACCTGGTGGAGATGCACATCTCCGAGATCGGCCTGTGCAGCGGGCACAGCGCCTCGGGGGTCTGGGTCAACGAGCGCGGCGAGACCACCGTCCCGGGGCTGTACGCCGCCGGGGACATGGCCTGCGTGCCCCACAACTACCTGCTGGGCGCGATGACCTACGGGAAGATCTGCGCGGGCAACGCCCTGGACTACGTCGCCGGCGTGGACGGCGCCCGGGTGGACGCCGACGCGGTCGAGGCCGAGCGGCGACGCATCCTGGCGCCGCTGGCGCGGCCGGAGGGCATCCCCCACCACCAGTACGAATACAAGGTGCGGCGGCAGGTGAACGATTACCTGCAGCCGCCCAAGTCCGCCAACCGCATGCAGCTGGGGCTGGACGCCTTCCTGCGCGCGGAAGAAGAGCTGCAGGAGGTGGGCGCGACCAGCCCGCACGAGCTCATGCGCGTGCAGGAGGCGGGCTTCATCCGCGACTGCGCCGAGATGGCCGCGCGCGCGTCGCTGCACCGGAAGGAGAGCCGCTGGGGCCTGTACCACCACCGGCTCGATTACCCGGAGATGGGCGACGCGCGCTGGTTCGTGCACGTGAACCTGCGCAAGGGCGCGGGCGGCCGCATGGAGGTGGTCGAGCGACCGGTGGAGCCCTACGTGGTGCCGCTGGACGCCGACGAGCGCCAGGGCTACCAGCGGCTGCGCATCGGTAGGGACGATCACGCCGCGCGCACGGAGACCAGCGCATGAAGACGACCGTCGATTCCCTGTCGGTGTTGCCCGACGCGCGCGAGGTGGCCAAGGCGCTGCAGGCGCGCACCGCCGGCACCGCCCAGACCGAGAGCCGCTTCGACGCCCCGGTGGTGATCGATCGTGAGCTGTGCATCCGCGGCTGCCACATCTGCATCGATTCCTGCCCGGTGGACTGCCTGGCGGTGGACCCCCAGACCGGCAAGGCGCACATGCGGCACGACGAGTGCTGGTATTGCCTGGCCTGCGAGCTCGACTGCCCCAAGGAAGCAATCACCGTGAAGATCCCGTTCCTTCTGCGCTGAGGTGCCCCATGAGCAAACAGGAAATCTTCGACCGCCACCTGGCCAACCTGCGCAGCGAGGACGTGGTGGCCCGTCAGCTGGCGCTCATCGGCCTGCAGGAGCTGGCCGACCAGGCGCCGGTCGAGCCGGTGGCCCGCGCGGTGGCCGATCCCGACGCCACCGTGCGCCGGCTGGCCGTCGAACTGCTGGAGGAGATCGGCGACCCGCGCACGGTGCCGGCGCTGGTGCCCGCGCTGGACGACCCCGACCCTGCCGTCCGTTCCGCCGCCGCCAGCGCTCTGCGCGAGCTGCGCGACGAGGCCGCCGTGCCGGCCCTGGTGGCGGCGCTGGACCACCCGCAGCCGACCGTGCGCCAGGCGGTGCTGGTGGCCCTGCGCGAGCGGCGGGACCCGCGCGCCGAGCACGCGATCCTCGACGGCCTGGGCGACCCGGCACCGGAGGTGCGGCGGGAGGCGGTGATCAGCCTGGCCTACCTGCGCCGCCCCCAGACCGCCTCCGCTCTGCACGATCGCCTGGCCGACGTCGACGCCCAGGTCCGGCGGCTGGCGCTGGGCGCGCTGGTGGCGCTGGAGGGGGTGGACCTGACCGCCGAGGTCAGCCACCTGCTCGACGACGGCGACTGGCAGGTGCGGGCCGAGGCAGCGGCAATCGCCGGCCGCATCCAGGCCAGCCAGGCCGCGCCCCGCCTGGTGCGCGCACTGGCCGATCCTTTCTGGCAGGTGCGCAAGGCCGCCGCCACCGCGCTGGGGCAGCTGCGGGGGGTGTGGGTGGGCGCGGCGCTGCTGCCGGC
Organism: Myxococcota bacterium; assembly: GCA_046734815.1. Taxonomy (GTDB): domain Bacteria; phylum Myxococcota_A; class Polyangia; order Fen-1088; family Fen-1088; genus CAVYGB01. The sequence continues at coordinate 9,086 of JBKPRZ010000629.1, forward strand.
GCTGGGAGATGCGGTGGCGGACGTGCGCCGCGCGGCTGCGACCGCCCTGGGGCAACGCGGGCAGCGCGAGGCCATCACCGGGCTGCGCGCGCTGGGACAGGACAGCGACGCAGAAGTGCGAAAGGCCGCCCTGCGCGCGATCGCCCAGCTGGATCAGACCAACTGAACCCCGACCGGAGAACGACACCACCATGAACCGCTCGCAAGCCTCATCCATCTGCTTCTCGCTCGCCGCGGGGCTCCTCGTCGCCGGCAGCGCCCGGGCCGAGACCATCCGCGTGGCCATCGGCACCCAGGACACCACCATCAACTGCGCCACCGGCGGTCCCCTTGTGCGCGAGTTGCACCTGCTGGAGAAATACCTGCCGCACACCGGCCGCTATCAGGACGCGAAATACGACATCCAGTGGGAGAACCAGCCCACCGGCGCGCAGCTGAACAGCAAGTACCTGGCGAACCAGCTGGACATCGTGCAGATGGCCGACTTCCCGTCGGTGCTGGGGGCCACCGCGCTCAAGGCGGCGGGCGACGAGGTGCAGTCGCTGTACATCTCGACCCTCTCGGGCGGAATCAACGGCGCCGGCAACGCCATCCTGGTGCCCTCGAATTCCGCGGTGCAGTCGCTGGCCGAGCTGAAGGGCAAGAAGCTGTCGGTGCCGTTCGGCTCGACCGCCCACGCCATGTTGATCCGGGCGCTGCAGGACCTGGGCTGGGACCCCAACCGCGACGTCGAGATCGTCACCCAGACGCCCGAGGTCGGCGGCAGCGCGCTCAAGGCCAACCAGATCGACGCCCACGCCGACTTCGTGCCCTTCGGCGAGCTGTTCCCCTTCCGCGGCTTCGCCCGCAAGATCTACGACGGCAGCTCGACCGGCGTGACCACCACCCACGGCGTGCAGGTGCGTTCGGACTACGCCACGAAGTATCCCGAGATCGTGGTGGCCTACCTGAAGGCCACCCTGGAGGCCGACCGCCTGTTCCGCGAGGATCCGGAGGGGCTGTCCGAGAAGCTGGCCCGCTGGACCGGCGTCGACGCCGAGGTCTATTACGCCTTCCACGGCCCCCACGGCATCCAGACCCGCGACTTCTCGCTCAAGCCCGAATACATCACCGCCATCCGCCGCGCCCAGCAGTCGCTGAAGGTGCTGAAGAAGGTGGACCGCGAGATCGACGTCGCCACCTATGTCCAGGACCGGTTCATCCGCCAGGCGGCGAAAGAATCCGGGCTGGACTACGACGCCCGGTTGAAGGACTACCGGCCGCTGCCCTTCCCGGGCAAGGCGCTGGACACCGGCGCCACCGTGAGCGAGCCGAAGCTGGCCGGGCAGATCTGGGTCAAGGGCGAGCCGAAGGTGCGCCTGTACAGCACCGTCGAGGCCACCTTCGCCGCGCAGGAGAAGCTGCAGCAGGCGAACCGCGCCGTCCGGGTCACCTTCGTGCACGACCGGGTGAGCGGCAACAAGCTGTTCGCCGACAAGGTCTGGTACGTCAACCAGAACGGCAAGCTCTCGGCCTTCCTCCTGCGCCCGCAGGCGGAGCAATGGGCGGCGAAGAACGGGGGCGGCACGGTGGTGGGCTTTTTCGAGGCACGCCGCTCGGTGCTGGCCCAGCGATGAACGCCACGTCCTCCGCCCAGATGCCCGCCCATCCATGAACGCCGCGACCTCCGCTCAGGCATCCACCGCGCTGGCGCCGGCCCCCCGCCCGCACGCGCCACCCGCGCCCGGTCCGTCCCGCCGACGGTGGCGCACGGCCCGCGCCGTCGGCATCGGGTCACTGTCGCTGCTCGCCTGGCTGGCCCTGTGGCAGCTGGCGTCGATGCGCAAGTGGGAGCTGCTGTTCCGCTTCGACAACATCCCCGCACCCACCCAGGTGATCGGGGCGATGGGCGAGCTGTTCCTGGCCCCGAAGTTCGCCGGCCACCTGGTCAGCAGCCTGCGCCGCATCTTCATCGGCTTCGCCATCGCCGCCGGCCTGGCGGTGCCGCTGGGTCTGCTGATCGGCCGCGTGCGCCTGGCCGCCCAGTCGCTGCTGCCACCACTGGAGGTGTTGCGGCCCATCCCGGCGGTGGCCTGGATCCCGCTGGCCATCCTTCTGTTCGTCTCCGCCGAGCAGAGCATGGTCTTCATCACCTTCATCGGGGCGTTCTTTCCCATCCTGCTGGCCACCATCCACGGCGTCGAGCGCCTGGATCAGCGCCTGATCGATGCCTCCCAGAGCCTGGGCGCCGGGCCGCTGGCGGTCTTCCGCGAGGTGGTGTTGCCCGGGGCGCTGCCCGCCATCGTCACCGGCCTGAGCATCGGCATGGGCACCTCCTGGTTCTCGCTGGTGACCGCCGAGATGATCTCCGGTCAGTTCGGCGTCGGCTACTACACCTGGGAATCGTACACCCTCCAGAAGTACCCCAACATCGTGCTGGGGATGATCACCATCGGCGTGCTGGGGATGGGCAGCAGCTTCCTCATCCGCATCGCCGGCCAGCGCCTGATGCCCTGGGCGCGCGCGGAGGTGGGCCGCCGTGACGATTGAAGCGGTGGCGGCCGGCGGCGCGATCAGCCTGCGCGGCCTGGGCATCGTGTTCGGCGAGGGCCGCGGCGCCGTGCGCGCGCTGGAGGGCATCGACCTTCACATCGCGCCCGGCGAGCTGGTGAGCATCCTGGGCCCCTCCGGCTGCGGCAAGTCCACCATCATCGGCGCGGTGGCCGGTTTCCTGCGGCCCACCGCCGGCGCCGTCGCCGTCGACGGCCAGCCGGTGCGGGCGCCCGGCCCGGAGCGGGGCGTGGTCTTCCAGCAGCACACCCTGTTTCCCTGGAAGACTGTGGCGGGCAACGTCGAGTTCGGCCTGAAGATGCGCGGCCTGCCCCGCGCCGAGCGGAAGGCACGGGCGCGCGAGATCCTCGAGCACGTGGGGCTGAGCGAGTTCCTGGAGCATTACCCGCAACAGCTGTCGGGCGGCATGCAGCAGCGGGTGAACCTGGCCCGCGTGCTGGTCAACCGCCCGCGCGTGATCCTGATGGACGAGCCCTTCGGCTCGCTGGACGCGCAGACCCGGCTGCAGATGCAGCAGATGCTGCTGGGCCTGTGGCGCGAGCTGGCCATGACCGTCGTGTTCGTGACCCACGACGTGGACGAGGCGGTGTTCCTGAGCGATCGGGTGGTGGTGCTGACCCGCCGCCCGGGGCGCATCCAGGCGGAGATCCCGGTCGACCTCGAGCGCCCGCGCACGCTGGAGGTGCTGACCAGCGCCCGTTTCACCCGCCTCAAGCGCCGCGCCCTGGACCTGCTGCTTGCTTTGCGAAAAGAGGAGATGACATGAAGACCCCGCTGACCACCGCTTTTTTGCTGCTGGCCCTGAGCACGCCGACATTCGCCCAGGCGCCCGCGCCTCCCGCCCCCGCGCCCGCGCCGGCGGGCAACGACCTGGTGGTCGATGAGAAGGGCGTCAGCCTGATCGGGCCCGGGAACGCCTTCACCCTGAAGTTCAAGGCCACCCTGCAGGCCGACGGACGCAAGTACTTCGACGACCCCAGCCGCGACAACGTGCTGATCCGCCGCGTGCGCCCGCAGCTGGCGGGCACCGTGCTGGGGCTGGTCGACTTCCTGGTGGTCCCCGACTTCGCCGACAGCCGGGTGGTGCTGTACGACGCCTTCCTGGACGTGCACCCGCGCCCCTGGGTGCGGCTGCGGGTCGGCAAGTTCAAGACCCCGCTGGGCCTGGAACGCCTGCAGACCGACTTCGACATCCCGTTCATCGAACGCGCGCTGACCGCCGATCTGGGCGCGGTCCGGGACGTGGGCGCCCAGCTGTGGGGCGAGGTCGCCGGGCTGATCACCTACCAGCTGGGCGTGTTCGACGGCGCGCCCGACTCGGGCAACGTCGACCAGGACTTCGACGCGAACAAGGACCTGGCCGCCCGCCTGGTGCTCACCCCCTTTCGGTCTCTGGGTAATCTCGGCATCGGCCTGGCCGGGACCACCGGCAAGCGCACCGGCTCGCCACGCGCCACCGCCCTGGCCCCGCTGCGCACCGTTGGCCAGACGGTCTTCTTCTCGTACCTGACCCCCGCCGCCGATCCCACCGGCACCGGCACCGTCTTCGCCAGCGGCCGGCACAGCCGCCTGAACCCGGAGCTGTATTTCTTCCGCGGCGGCCTGGGCCTGCTGGGCGAGGCGGTCTGGTCGCAGCAGCCGGTCAGCAAGGGAACCGACAGCGTCACCCTCCGCCACCGCGCCTGGCACGCCACCGCCTCCTACGTGTTCGGCGGCCGCAACGGTCTGGACGGCGCCACCCCCGACCAGCGCTGGAACCCGGCGCAGGGCCAGCTGGGGGCGCTGGAGATCGGGGTGCGCCTCCACCGGCTGGACATCGACGCCGACGCGTTCCCGCTGTTCGCCGACGCCGCCACCTCCGCCCGCCGCGCGCAGGGCTTCGGCCTCACCGCCAACTGGGTGCTCAGCCGGCTGGTCCGCTTCGCCGGCGGCTTCGAGCAGACGCACTTCCGGGGCGGCGGCGGCGCGCCCGAGGCGGATCGCGAGACCGAGACCGTGGTCTTCACGCGCGCCCAGCTGAACTTCTGAGCCCCCAAATGCGCCACTTGCCGCCACCAAGCTCACTCCTCGGCCGGGCCGTTGATGACCTTCAGTGAGGGGATGAACACGTGCAGGGCGTTGGTGAACATGTCGCTGGTGTTCACCGCCGTGACCACCGTGGCGCGTTTCGCGGGCGACTGGAACATCATGATCGTGTAGCCGGGCGCCCGCCGATGCTGTCGTCGCCCGGCTCGGGCAGCCAGGTGTCGTGGAGGTCCAGCCGCTCGAGCACCCGCGTCCGGATCTGCGTGCGCCAGCTGCCACCCCCGCGGTGCTGGCCGGCGCCGGGAAGGCCAGGTCCACGCCGGCCAGCGAAAAACGCACGTCGGTGGCCTCGCGGACCCGCAGGAATACGGCGGCGAAGGTGTATCCGACGTACGGCCGGCTGATGTGGGCCGGGTCCTCGGGGCAGGTGATCCCGAGGGTGAAGAAGTCCTCCTGCTCGGTGATGGGCAGCCGCACGGCCGAGTTGATGATGGGAAAATACGCCGACACCTGCGCGACCGCCGCTCCCACCGTCGGCGCGCTGCCGGCCAGGTAGTCGATCACCCGGTAGGCGCCGAAGGGCAGGGCCTCGGCGGCGTGAAGCGCCAGGTCGGGATCGCCGGTGGCCTGGTAGGCGCGCCGCCACAGCTCGCGCACGGCCGCGCGCGGAAGGTGCCCGTCGGGGTCGTCGATGACCGCGCGGTCGATGCCGGCGGCCTCGAGGACGGCGGCGGTGTCGATCCCCAGCTTCTCGCAATAGGCCAGAAAGGCCCGGCTCGAGACGGTGAGGACGCTCATGCGCGCCGGCGACCCTAACACGCGGCGCCGAGCGCACGTGCCGGAGAGGCAGAGTGCTTCTGCAAACGGTCCGATTGTGGAAAAATCTTGCCAACTTTGCCCCCGCCCCCCGGATAACCGTGCCAGGAGGACTCGCATGAGCTGGGCTTGCCGCTTGCCTCGGATCTCGATCGTTCTCGCTGCCGCCGCGCTGGCGGGCTGTGCGGACCCGAAGGTGGTGGGCCCCGTCTCGCCGGGCGCGCCCGCCCCGGCCCCGGGCGAGCCGCGGCCGCCCAGCGGCGCGGGCGGCGGGTTCGTGTTGCCCGACCCTCCGGCTCCCGCCCCGCCCGCGGGCATGCCGGGCATGGCTCCGCCCGGCAGCGGCGCCCCCGAGATGACCTGCGCCGCCTCGGCCTTCACGCCGGAGAAGGTCCCCGTCGACCTGCACATCCTGATCGACTCGTCGTTGTCGATGGGCGAGCCGGCGGGCACGCGCAGCAAGTGGGACCGGGCCCAGGAGGCGGTGGACGTGTTCGTCAGCGACCCCAAGTCGGCGGGCCTGGGCGTGGGCGTGACGTTCTATCCGAACTTCACCGCCACCAACGTCAACACCTGCCGCCTCGACTATTACGCCAACCCGGCGGTGCCGATCGCGCCGCTGCCCATGAACCTGATCCCGGTGCGGACGGCGATCTACGGCCGCGAGGTGTTCCTCGACACCCCCACCCGGCCGGCGATGGAAGGGTCGCTGAGCTACCTGCGCGGCTACGCGATGAAGAATCCGGACCGGCGGCCGGTGTTCCTGGTCATCACCGACGGGCTGCCCAACGGCTGCGGGCCCGGCAACACCGTCGACGCCATCGCCGAGTTCCTGCGCGGCAACCTGGCCGGCACGCCGTCGATCACCACCTACGCCATCGGCGTGTTCGGCGACATGATGCGCGCCCCGGGCGAGGCAGCCCTGAACGCCTGGGCCAAGGCCGGCGGCAGCGACAAGCCGTTCGTGCTGTCGGCCACCGAGGACCTGGGGCAGAAGCTGCTCGACGCGCTCAACGAGGTGCGAGGCGCCGCGCTGGCCTGCCAGTTCCTGGTGCCGGCGAACATGGCCGGCATCGACTTCGGCAAGGTGAACGTGCGCGTGCAGAGCACCGGCGGCACCGAGGAGGTCGGCTACGTCCGCACCGTCGACCGCTGCGACCCGGTGAAGGGCGGCTGGTATTACGACGTCGATCCCGGCGCCGGCACCGCCCCCACCCGGGTGATCATGTGCGACGCCACCTGCAAGAAATACAAGCCCGACGCCAGCGCCAAGGTGGACCTGCTGTTCGGCTGCAAGACCAGAACCATCGATTAGCGCGGGCCCGCGGGCGAGCCGATGTCGACCGCGGACCTGACCGTCAGCCACCCCGAGAAGGTGCTGTTCCCGGACAGCGGGATCACCAAGGGTGAGCTGTGCGGGTACTACCAGACCATCGCCCCGCTGATGCTCCCGCACATCAGCGGGCGGCCGGTGACCATGGAACGGTACCCGGCCGGCATCGAGAAGAAGGGCTTCATCCAGAAGGACGTCTCGAAGGGCTTCCCGCCCTGGCTGCAGCGGGTGGAGGTGGACCGGCAGGGCAAGGAGGGGGGCGTGGTGCACTACCCGCTGGCGCCCGACGCGCGCTCGCTGGTCTGGCTGGCCAACCAGAACTCCATCACCCCGCACGTCTGGTGCTCGCGGCTGCCCACCCTGTACCAGCCCGACCTGTGCATCTTCGATCTGGATCCGCCGCCGTCCGATGACCCGAAGGCGCTGCGCGCGGCCGCGCTGGCGGTGCGCGACCTTCTGGCCGAGCTCGAGCTGCCGTCCTTCGTGAAGACCTCGGGCTCGAAGGGCTTTCACATCGTGATCCCGCTGCGGGGCGCGGACGACCACGGCCTGTCGTGGCGTCTTGCCCACGGCGCCGGCGCGGTGCTGGTCAAGCGCCACCCGCAGCTGCTGACCCAGGAGTTCATCAAGGCCGACCGGCTGGGGCGGATCCTGGTCGACACCGGTCGCAACGGTCCCGGCGCCACCTGCGCGGCGGTGTACGCGGTGAGGCCCCGGCCAGGCGCTCCGGTGTCGGCGCCCTGCACCTGGGAGGAGGTCGAACGCGAGACGGTCGGTCCGCGCACCTTCACCCTGCGGACCTTGCCGGCCCGGGTGGCCGAGGTGGGCGACTTGTGGGCGGACATGGACCGCCATCGTTGCTCTCTGGACGGAGCGATGACCCGGCTGCAAGGGATGCTCACCGAAGGCGACTGGAAAGAGGCCCTGGCCGCCACGACCCGCCGGCCGGTGTCGCGGAAGACCAGGGCCCCATCCTGAGCGGCTCACGCCCGGGCCGGGTGGGCCAGCGCGGGCAGAGGCGCGCGGCGGTCGCCGGCATGCGCGCGCCGGAGCAAGGTCACCGCCAGCACGACCACCCAGAGCATGAAGACACCGACGTTGATCCGCTCCCACACGCCGAGCAGCGGGGTGGGCAGGTTCTGACTGACGCCCGGCGCGTCCCGGAAGGTCATCGCCCCGAACGCGCAGAGCACCACGAAGGTCGCGATGGAGTAGAGCCTGAAGGTTCGCCCCAGCGCCGCTGCCGCGAACCCGAGCGCGAGCAGGAAGAAGACCTGGGTGACCGCGGCGAGCACGAGGTGGAAGGTGTCGCTGATGGTTCCACCGCCGGCGGCCAGGGTCTCACGCAGGTGCATCGGAGCAAACGTCCACAGGATGCCGAGGGCGCCGAACACGGTGATCAGGACGCCGGTCACCCGCAGGCGGCGGTTCTCGCCCGCCGACAGCCACACGCCCCAGCCGAACCCGACCACCAGCAGGGTGTAGACCAGCCCCAGCACCACCCAGAGCGGCCGCGTGGGCGCGCCGATCGCCGACAGCTCGCTGATCGTCTGCGAAGCGGGGTCGTAGGCCGGCCACTGACCGGCCACGATCACGTTCATGGCCACGTACAGCAGGGACGAGAGGATGCCGCAGACCAGCCAGGCGTCGCGCATGGCCGCCGGGCGGAACGGCAACAGGGGGACCGCCACCACCGCGCCCAGGATGACCGGGAATCCCCACATCACGTGGAGCCAGTGAAGCTCGCGCAGGATGACGATCTCGACGAAGAACCAGACCATCCAGCCGCCGATGGCCAGGCTGGCGGCGATCCAGTCGAAGCGGCTGCGGCGCAGGACCACGAAGAAGGCCACGACGTTCAGGATGCCGAGGCAAAACAGGATGATCCCGGGGATCCGGAAGTCCCGGAAAGTGCCGTGCATGATACCGACCGGCATGTCCATGTACCGGCCGTCCGGGCTGGCCGTCAGCATCGCGCCGCCGACGATGCCTCCCAGTCCCTCGTAGGCGAGCACCACCAGAAGAATGATCCGTTGCCACAATCGCTGAGCGCGCATGGTGCACCTCCCTGCGGTCTACACCTGCATTTCCGGGGCCTGGCACGCGACGGCGCCACGGCGCACCCGTCGGGCGAAAACGCGCACGCCTTGCCGCGTGCCCGCCCGCCGGCGGCAGGGGTTGCGCCGGTCGGTCAGAGGCGGATGGTGTGCGGGAAGCGGACGTGCACCTTGAAGAACGCCTGCCCGAAGTGCCACAGGCGGGCGCGGCTGTCGCCGCCCTCGGGCGGCGTGACGCCGAAGCCGCCCAGCACCTGCGGTATGTAAAGCCCCGAGGACCAGCCCAGGCTGAAGCCGAAGATGGGCGAGGGGAAGATCTCGAGCTCGGCGCCCAGATCGACCCCCGGCCGGAAGAAGTGGGTGGTGGGGATGGTCGGCAGCGACGAGCTGACGAACGCGTAGGTCAGCAGCAGGCCCGCCTGCAGCCGGAGCTGGACCGCGTCGCCGGCTATCAGCGGCAGGTTCAGCCCCAGCGGCCGCCAGGTGACGCCGTAGATCCCGGTGTTGCGGGCCGCGGGCGAGATGATGAGCGCATCGGGGATGAGCAGCGAGGGGCTGATCCGCACCTCCTTCATGCGCAGCACGCGCGCGCGCATGCGCGGCGGGATGCGCCCGGCGGCCCGCTGCAAAGTGGCCTGATCGATGATCGCCTGCAACGAGATCTTGAGGCCGAGGTGGAAGGGCTGGTCGTCGGCGACCGTGCCCGTGATGTTGTACAGGGCGGGACCGATACCCAGGTCCACCGGCACCGTCACCGGTTCGGCCGCGCCGTCACTGGCCGCGCCGATCATCCCCGCCAGGACGGCCGCCGCCGCCAGCACCCTCCGTGACCACCTCGCACCCGTCTGGCCCACCCGGGGTAGATCGTCGGACGACGACCTTTTCTTGACGAGCGGCTAATATCCCCCGGGCCATGAACGACGAGGTGTCCCAGGGCGCGGCCGGCACGCTGATCGACGGTGCCTACCGCGTCACGCGCAGGATCTCCACCGGGGCCATGGGCGCCGTGTTCGAGGCGGTCCAGCTGCGGCTGAACCGGCGGGTGGCGGTCAAGATGATCACGCCCGAGCTGGCCGACGACCCCGAATCGCTGGCCCGCTTCCGGCGCGAGGTGAAGATCCTGTCGCGGCTGGCCCATCCCAACGTGGTCCAGCTGCTGGACTTCGGGACCACCGTGTCGGGTCAGCCCTACCTGGTCACCGAATACCTCGACGGCGAGGACCTGGAGGACCGGTTGACCCGCGAGGGGACCTTGCCGCTTCCGCGCGTGCTGTCGATCGTCCGCCAGGTGGCCTCGGCGCTGTCGGCGATCCACGCCAAGGGCATCGTTCACCGCGACCTCAAGCCGGCCAACGTCTGCCTGCTGACCATCGACGGCACGCCCGACTTCGTGAAGGTGGTCGACTTCGGCATCTCGAAGATCCGGATGTCGCAGACCGGGCTGACCGCGCCCGCCACCTTGATGGGCACGCCCGAATACATGTCGCCCGAGCAGGCGGCCGGGCGCATCGACGACGTCGACCACCGCAGCGACCAGTGGGCGCTGGCCTGCATGGCCTGGCGCATGCTGGCCGGCGAGGCGCCGTTCACCGCCCCGCACTGGATCGCCCTGGTCCACAAGATCGAGGACGAGGAGCCGAACGAGCTCGGCGACAGCGCGCAGGTGCCGGTCGCGCTGGAACGGGTGCTGCGGCGGGCGCTGTCCAAGCGGCGCGCCTCGCGCTACCCCACCGTGCGGGCCTTCGCGCGCGCCTTCGAGGCCGCCGCCGCGCCTAGCGACGGCCGGGCGTCGTCGTCCAGGGCGCCGCGAGCAGCCGCCAGCCGTCCGGAAGAGTGACGGCGGCGGCGACGGCGCTGGCCACCTTCGGAAACGGCGGCTTGATCTGCCAGCCGTTCCAGGCCCGGCGCCGCGCGGGCTGCTGGACCGGTCCGCCGTAACCCAGCCAGTCCATCAGCGGCGGGTTGGAAGTCATGTGCTCCTGCCCGGCGTAGAACGGGAGCTTCAGCCATGACAGCTCGGGGTGGGCGCGCGCGTCCAGCCGCCCCGGCTCGGGCAACAGCACCACCTGGAACCGGTCCGCCCTCACGAAGCGGCGGGGAGCGCGCGTGTCCTCGTCGGCCTTGATCGGTCCCGAGGCCGCCCCCTCGTACAGCGCCGGCAGCGGGTAGCTGGCGCCGCTCATGGTGCCTTGCCACCACAACATGCGCCCGTTTCCGCCCACGAACACCAGCAGGTGGTCCTCGCCCGGCTCGGCGCCGCCCACCCGCACCACCTTGTCGGTGTCGAGCCGCCAGTTGTGGAAGGCGAACTGGTAGCCGACCGGCGCCCAGCCAGCGTCGTCGGTCAGCCGGCCGGGGCCGCGCAGCACCACGGTGACGTGCTCCCAGTCGCCCTCGTGGCGGTTGATCCACTCGTTGAACGGATAGAAGAACCAGTACTGGATGGCCAGCAGGCCGCGCGCGCGGTCCAGCCAGTACAGGTGCGCGTATTGCGTGGGCGGGAAGCGCCCGTCGCGGACCAGGCTGTCCCAGCGCGCGCGCCAGGCGGTGCGTCCGCCGATCATCCGGTCGTCGCCGGGCGCATCGATGTTGTAACGGATCGCGCGCCCCGACGGATCGCGATCGGGCAGGTCGGCCCACGGCCTGCGGTCGAGGTCCGCGTTCTTCGCGGCCACGTACGAGCGGGCGACCTTCCCGTTGCGTTCCAGCACCGAGGCCACCAGGTCGGCGCCGTCGGCCCAGGCGTAGCGCACGTCGACCGGCCAGACCGTGCCATCCGAGAAGGCCATCGCGGGGTTGAACCGGCGAGCCACGCGCTGAGCGGCGTCCGACGACTCCTCCGCGGCGTCGAGGGGTGCCGGGCGCGCCCCGGCGGCGAACCAGGGCTCCGGCGAGGTGCCATGGCCACCGGCAAAACGCGCGGCCAGGACGATCGCGACCGTCCCCCAGAGAAGAAGTGCCAATCTGTTGCGGACGGCCACCGAGAGTCGGGGGAAAGTAGCATGCAGGCAGCCGCGGGCCAGCCCGCCGGGCTCGCAATCCTTGCGCGCACGCAGCCTGCGGTGTGCGCCGATGACCCGCCGGCCGCCATGGCCTCACGATCGACGTGTGTGCTGTGCGCTGATGGCCCGCCTTCAGGCCCATCCCTCCCGGCGGATGCCTGACGGGACCCGTGATAGCGTGGCCGGCGCCGGAGGACGCGTGGGCGAGCGCATTGCACGGATCGGTCTGCGACGGCTGCTGTGGGTGGACTGCACCGCCGCCGCGATCGCGGGAACCGCGATGCTGGCGCTGGCCGGGCGGCTCGCGCCGCTGTTCGGCCTGCCGCGCGCGGTCCTCGTGTTCACCGCGCTGGCGAACCTGGCCTACGGCGCCTTCTCATTCTCGCTGGCCCGGCAGCCCGCCCCTCGGCGCGCGAGGGTCGGGGTGCTGATCGCCGCGAACCTCGGGTGGGCGGGCGTGTGCCTGGCGATGGGGATCCACTTCGCCGGCCCGGGCGCGTGGCTGGGCGCCGGCTACATCCTGGCCGAGGGCGTGTTCGTCGGCGCCCTCGCGTCGATCGAGCGGCGCGCCCTGCGCGCGCGTGCGTAGTGTCGCGAGGGCGCGCGGAGCGGTCATTCCTGATCGCACGCCGCCCACATCGCGCGGATCTGCGATTTTCACCGGTATCGGCCGCGATCTCCGTCGGTGAAGCGGCGCGGAGAACGGCATTCCTGGTAGCATGCGCGCAGCGCGCAGCGCAGAAGGAGTGGATTCCATGCGTCTTCCGTCCCGTGCCGGTGACCGTCGCCTCCCGATCCTGTTCCTGGCCTGGGTCGTCGCCGGTTGCTCCCCCGAAACGCCACCCGCTGGCGGCGCCGCCGGGGGGGCCGGCGGTAGCTCGCCGCCCGCCACCGCGGGGACCGGCGGATCGCGGCCGACGGGAACGGGGGGTGCCGGTGGCAGCGCCGGCATGCCGGTGACGCCGCCCGAGC
>JBKPRZ010000630.1:0-6645 GCA_046734815.1 Myxococcota bacterium
TTTCGATCTTACCCCCCCGGGCAGCGGTCGTCCGCCCGTTCGTTCGCGCCCGCGCTGAAGCGGGGTAGGGGACCTGCCGATGTTAGGGGGGATTTCCGCCATGGTCCGGCCTGCGTTCGGAGGCGCCGCGGGGAAGCCGCGGGCGATCGCGCTGGCGATCACGCTCACCTGGGCGTGCTTCGCCGGGCCGGCCCGCGCCCAGCTGGCCTACGACGGCGACGCGCGCGGGAGCGCGGCGGCCGCTGCCGTCAGCTTCGACCACACCGTGGGCTCTGACGCCGACCGGCTGCTCCTGGTGGCCGTGGTCGTGGGCGACCCGGACGCGCGGATCATGTCGGTCGGTTACGGAGGCGTGCCCCTGTCGCTGGTCGGCGGCGTGGACGGACCGGGCGCCACCTGCCGTGTCGAGCTCTGGCGCCGGGCCGGCCCCACCAGCGGCCGCCACCTGGTCGACGTCCGCCTGAGCGCGCCGGCGCAGGTGCACGCGGTGGCTGTCTCCTACAGCGGCGTCGATCAGGACGACCCGGTGTCGGCGCCGGCCACCTCCACGGGCAGCGGCGACACCGCCAGCGTTTCGCTGCCCAGCGCGGCGGACCAGATGGTGGTGGACTGGCTGTGCGCCGGCGGGGGCAACGTCGTGGTGGGCTCGCCCGCCGCCGGCCAGTCGCGCCGCGACTCGTGGCCGGGCGACCCCGCCGGCGGCATCAGCGACCGCACCGCCACCAGCCCCGCCACCACCATGAGCTGGCGCTCGGTGGGCAGCTTCGACTGGGCGATGGGCGCCGTTGCCCTCAACCCGGCCCACCCGGCCGCCACCGACGCCGGAACGGGCGACGATGCCGCCGCCACGGACGGTCCGGCCGGGGACGCGACGCCCGATGCGGGCACCGTCGACCCCGGCGCGTCCGACGACGGCCCCACCGCCGCCGACGCCGCCTCATCCCCGGACGATGCCGCCGCCATCACCGACACCCCCGGCGAACCGCCCCCCGGCACCGCCGACGCGGGCACAGCGGTGGTCAAGCTGGCCGTGGGCTGCGCCTGCAACACCACGCCGGCCCCGGCGCCGCCGCTGGTGTGGCTGCTGCTGGTGGCCCTCCCGTTCCGCCGCCGCCGTCGCTGATCGCGGCGCCGGTCGATCCGCCGCACACCGGGCCGTCAGCCGCTCCCCTATAATGATCGGCCGCCATGCCCCAGATCGTCGCCCAGGAGCTGGTCAAGACCTTCCAGGTGGCCGAGCGGGCGCCGGGGTTCTGGGGCGCCCTGCGCGGCGTGGTGCGGCGGCGGCACCGGACCGTGCGGGCGCTGGATGGCGTGTCGTTCTCGATCGAGACCGGCGAGCTGGTGGGCTACATCGGTCCCAACGGGGCGGGCAAGTCGACGACCATCAAGGTGCTGTCGGGCATCCTGGTGCCCACCTCCGGGCGCTGCGAGGTGGGCGGGCGCGTGCCCTGGCGGCAGCGGCTGCAACACGTGGCCCGCATCGGCGTGGTGTTCGGGCAGCGCACCCAGCTGTGGTGGGACCTGCCGGTGATCGAGTCCTTCGATCTGCTGCGCGACATCTACCGCGTCCCCGCCGACCGCTACGCCCGCAGCCGCGACCAGCTGGTGGCGCTGCTGGACCTGGCCCCGCTGCTGGACGTGCCGGTACGACAGCTGAGCCTGGGCCAGCGCATGCGCTGCGACCTGGCCGCCTCGCTGCTGCACGAACCGGAGGTGCTGTTCCTCGACGAGCCCACCATCGGCCTGGACGCCGTCTCCAAGCTGGCGGTGCGCGACTTCATCCTGGCCCTCAACCGCGATCGCGCCGTCACCGTGATCCTGTCGACCCACGACATGGACGACATCGAGGCCCTGTGCCGCCGGGTGATCGTCATCGGCGACGGCCGGGTGCTGTCCGACGGCACCCTGGACCAGCTGCGCGCCCGGGTCACGCGCGAGCGCTGGCTGACCATCGACCTGCACGGCCCCGCCGAGGTCCGCGACCCCGACGCCACCGTCGTACGTATCGAGGGCCAGCGGGTGCGCCTGTCATTCGATCCCCAGGTGGTCTCCCCCGCCGCCCTGATCGGCCGCATCACCGCCGCGCACCCGGTGCGCGATCTGTACGTCGAGAACCCGCCCATCGAGACCATCGTCGCCCGCCTGTACGAGCTGCGCTGAGCCTCCATGCGCCCGTACCTGGCCGTCATCGCCGCCCGCTTCCGCACCCTGCTGCAATACCGGGGCGCCGCCCTGGGCGGCGTGGTCACCCAGGCCTACTTCGGCATGGTCCGGATCATGATCCTGGAGGGTTTCTATCGCTCCGCCGTCTTCGCCCCGCCACTGGGCTTCGCCGAGGCGGTGGGTTACATCTGGCTGGGCCAGGCCGTCTTCACCATGCAGCCGTACAACATCGACCGCCCGGTGCGGGCGATGGTGGCCACTGGCACCGTGGCCTACGAGCTGGTGCGCCCGCTGCATCTTTACGCCGTCTGGTACAGCCGCGCCCTGGCCTGGCGGTCGGCGCCCATGCTGCTGCGCCTGCCCCCCATGGTGCTGTTCGCCGCCGTCCTGCTGCCGCTGCTGGCGCCCGGATGGTCGCTGCGACCGCCCCCCTCCTTCGCCGCCGGGGCGGGCTGGCTGCTCAGCATGCTGGGCGCGC
This sequence comes from Myxococcota bacterium, assembly GCA_046734815.1. Lineage (GTDB taxonomy): Bacteria > Myxococcota_A > Polyangia > Fen-1088 > Fen-1088 > CAVYGB01. Next base: position 2,645 of record JBKPRZ010000630.1, read on the forward strand.
TGGCGGTCAGCGCGGCCGTGACCACCCTGATGACGATCTCGCTGCTGTTCACCATCAGCGGCGAGGGAGTGGCCATCCTGGTCAGCTCGCTGGCGGCGTTGCTGTCGGGGATGATAATCCCGCTGCCGCTGTTCCCCGGCTGGGCCCAGCCGGCGCTGCGCGCGTCGCCCTTCGCCGCGATGATGGACCTGCCCGCGCGCGTGTACACCGGCCACATCCCCGCTGCCCAGATCGGCTGGGTGCTGCTGTCGCAGCTGCTGTGGACCACCGTCCTGGTGGCGGCCGGCAGCGCGCTGTTGCGGCGAGCGGTGCGACGCCTGGTGGTGCAGGGCGGTTGAACATGGGGCCGCTGTCGCTGTACTACCGCTACCTGTCGCTGTCGCTGCGGGCGCAGCTGCAGTACCGGGCCTCGACCGCCATGCTGGCGTTCGGCTCGCTGGCCATCGCCGTCATCGAGTTCGTGGGCATCTGGGCCCTGTTCGATCGCTTCGGCAACCTGCGCGGCTGGACCCTGCCCGAGGTGGCGCTGCTGTACGGGATGATCGAGGTGACCTTCGCCCTCAACCGCGCGCTGTCGCGCGGGCTGGACACCTTCCCCTCGCTGGTGGCAGGCGGCGACTTCGACCGGCTGCTGGTGCGCCCGCGCGGCGCGATCCTGCAGCTGCTGGGCCGCGAGCTGGACCTGCGGCGGGTGGGCCGGCTGGTGCAGGGGCTGGCGGTGCTGATCTGGGCGGCCCGCCAGCTGCCGGTGACCTGGTCGCCGGCCCGTCTGGTGCTGCTGCTGGCCGCCATCGCCGGCGGGGTCTGCTTGTTCGTGGGCCTGGCGGTGGTGGAGGCGACCATCGCCTTCTGGACCGTCGAGTCGGTGGAGATCATGAACGCCTTCACCGACGGCGGCGCCTACGCCGCCCAGTACCCCATGACGATCTACCGCAGCTGGTTCCGGCACTTCTTCACCTACGTGGTGCCGCTGGCCTGCGCCAGCTACCTGCCCGGCCTGGCCCTGCTCGACCGCGGCGCCGCCGGCCCGATCGCCTGGCTGGCCCCGCTGGCCGGGGCCCTGTTCCTGCTGGCGACACTGGCCTTCTGGCGGCTGGGCGTGCGGCGCTACATGTCCACCGGCAGCTGAGCGGTCACTTCATCAACATGCTGTAGCTCATCTTCGCCGCGGTCACCAGCAGCACCCAGGCGAAGGCACGCTTGAGCGCGCGCAGGTTCATGCGCTTGGCCAGCTCGGCGCCATTCTTGGTGGTCGACAGGCTGCCGATCACGCACCCGAAGAAGGCAGGCAGGTAGACGTAACCGGCCGAGTGGGGCGGCAGATCGTGCCCCTGGCGCATGCCCGTCACCAGGTAGACCGTCGCCGCCACCGCCCCCACCGGAATCCCCAGCGCCGCGGCGGTGCCGATGGCCCGGCGCAGGCCCATGCCGGTGAAGTTGAACAGCGGCACGAACAACGTGCCGCCGGCGATGCCCACCATGCTCGACACCGCCCCGAACAGCACCGTCAGCACCGCCAGCGGCCCGCCGCGCAGGCTGCGGCGCCGGGGCGCGTTCTCCTGGTCGGGCTTCGACTCGCGGGCCTCGTCGAAGAACCAGCCCGCCACCACCAGCTCGAACGCCACCACCATGGAGGCCAGGACGTTGCGCGACACCCGCGCGCCGATCAGCGCGCCGGTCACCACCCCCACCAGCACCAGCGGCATGAACCGCCGCACCTGTCCCCAGTCGACGTTGCCGTTGCGGTGGTGGGTGCGCGCGCTCCAGACCGCCGTCACCGCCACCGCCGCCATCGAGGTGCCGACCGACAGCTGCATGATCACCGCGCGCGGCAGCCCCATCCACTCGAACATGAACACCAGCACCGGCACGATGACGATGCCGCCGCCCACGCCGAACAGCCCCGCCAGGTAACCCGCGGCACAACCGGTGAGGATGTAGGCCCCTAACGTGGCCAGCAACAACATGGAGCGATCGAACGATCAGATGGTGGCAGGTGGGGGTGGGAAACCGTGGGTCTCAGGCAGCGGTCTCGGTCGTCGTCTCACCCACCGGCGCCAGCGGGCGGTTCATGTTCTCGCGCAGAAGCTCGGTGCACTGGCTGACGCCCACCGAGCGGCCGCCGCTGACGTCGGGCAGCCGCCCGTCGTCGGTGACGATCTGGGTCAGCGCGTCCTCCATCGCCCGCTGGGCCGCGAACAGGCAGGGCGTCGAGTACAGAGCCAGCTTGGCGCCAGCGTCCCGCAGCTCGCCCAGGCTGACCCGCGGGCTCTTGCCGCCGGCGATCTGGTTGAACAGGATCGGCTTGTCGGTCAGGCGCGAGACCTCGCGCAGGGTGTCCAGCGAACGGACGCCGTCGACAAGGATGACATCGGCGCTGGTCTGCGAGATGGCCTCCACCCGGCGGAAGATCTCGTCGCCGCTGGCGTCGGTCCGCGCCAGCACGCACATCTTGTCGCGCGACTTGAGCACCCGTTCCAGCTTCTCCAGATATTGTTCCAGCGGCAGCAGCACCTTGCCGTCGTAGTGGCCGCAGCGGCGCGGGCGCGCCTGGTCCTCGAGCATGATCATCGCCACGCCCATCGCCTCCAGCTGGCGGGTCACGTGGCAGGCCACCTCGACGTCGACGTAGCCGTCGTCGACATCCACCAGCAGCAGGTGCCTCGGCAATATCTGCCGGATGCGCCAGGCCGCCTGGACGATGTCGCTCCACGAGATGTAGCCGATGTCGGGCAACCCGTAGTGGCTCGCGGCGAAGCCGAAGCCCGAATAAAACAGGTTGGGCGAATATTTCGAGGCGATGCTGGCGGAGAACGCATCGAAGATTCCCAGAAAGGGGTCGATCGGTTCTCCGCTGTCCAGTTTCATCCGCAGGGTGAGGCCAGGATGTGTCATCGAACGTGCGCTCCGCTGTCTTAGGCTTGTCTCTTCATCGGCACCCGGGACGTTTCCCTGAGTGATTCCCGGTAAGAACCCGTATATCACCACACGCTCGATAACGGCCGCGTGGCGAGATCTTTCCGCCGCTGTTTCGATCACGTGTCCGCCGCCGCCCTGCTCCCGATCAGCGGAACACGCCGAAACGGTACAGGAGGAACAGCACCACCAGCGCCAGCAACACGATGGAAACGACGTTGCTGATGGTGCGGCCGCGCGCGGTGGCGGGCGCGCGCTGCCCGGTCGCCGAGCCCACCGCCGAACGGAAGCCGCCGCGCAGCGAGCTCATCGCTCCGCCGCGCGCCTTGCCCCCCGATCGGCCACCGCGCCGGTGCTTCCGGCTCATGCGGCCTTCATATCAGATCGACGCGCCCCTGCGCAGCGGGGATCGCCCCACGGACGCATTGCCGGCGGTCACCGGATGCTGAGGCCTGCCGCGCCGCTGCGGGATTCGGGTCAGTGGGTGAAGGCGGTGGGCTGCACGCCCATGCCGGTGGGATAGATCGCGATCGCGTCCATGTCGGCGGCGTCACGGCCGGGGGTGGCCACCACGCGGATGCTGTTCTCGCTGCCCGCCTTCAGCGGCAGCGGCGTGGTGACGGCGTGGATCTGGCCCCACTCGCCGGGGAAGCAGTGGAACTCGTAGACCTTGGGCAGCTTCTCGCCGTTGACCGTGAACACGTGCGGGCGGCAGCCGGCCTTGGGGTGGTTGGGCTCGCCCCCGCAGTTGGGGTCGCCGAAGTTGTCGTTCTTGCCGCAGTGGTACCACCAGGTCACGTCGTACATGCCGTCGGCCGGGGCGGAGACCTTGTTGAACTGCAGGCCGCTGGTGCCGCGGATCAGCTGGCGGACCTCCTTGCCCTGCGAGCAGCACAGGGCCTCGGGCTTGAGGGTCTCGGGCGGGCCGCACACCGGGTTGGTCGCGCCGCAGCCGCCCGCCACCGCCCGGCCGATCAGCTGGTTCGGGCCGGCGGGCATGACCGCCTCGGCCTCGTAGAAGCCCAGCATCGGTCCGCTGCTGGCGGGCGCGCCATCGGTGGCCGCACCGCCGTCGGGCTTGCTGG
>JBKPRZ010000631.1:0-6734 GCA_046734815.1 Myxococcota bacterium
ACCTTCAGCCACAGGGCTTCGGCGCGTTCGGGTCGGCGGGCGACGACGAGGAGCCCACGGTCGCGATCGGCCGTCCCCACGCTGGCGGCACCGGCCCCACGCCCCGCCGCGCCCCGGCGCCGGGCACCGAGCGGGTGATCGCCTTTCGACCGCCGGCCGCGGAATCTGCGCTGGCAGACACGCGGGCCCTGCGGGCGGAGCTGCGAGAGGCGGAAAAGCGGGTCAAGGAGGCCGAACGCGCCGTCGCGCAACGTGCCGCGGCCGCCCGCAGCGCGCAGCAAGCGCTGGCCGAGCTGGAGCGCAAGACCGCCGCCGCCCGCGACGCCCTGCTGTCGGCCACCGAGGACAGGGACCGCGCCCAGGCCGAGCTGGCCCAGGAAGAGCAGCAGCAGCGCGCCGCCGCCGAGGCGCTCGACCGCGCCACCCGCGCGACCTTGCGGCCCGACGGGGCTGACGACGGCGGTCATCGGCCGATCGGGGGAACTGGCAGAAAGAGCGGCGCCGGGAAGCACCGCCCGTGAAGGCGACCCTGTGGCCACCCGGCCAGGACACGGTGCGGGCGTCGGTCGCGCCCGGACGGGAGGTCACCCTCACCAACCTGCGCAAGCTGTTCTGGCCCGAGCTGTCGCTCACCAAGGGCGACCTCCTGCAGTATTACGCCACCGTCGCGCCCGTCCTGCTTCCGCACCTGAAGGACCGGGCCATGGTGATGAAGCGTTATCCCAATGGCGCGCACGGCGATTTTTTCTTCATGAAACGCGCCCCCGAGCCGCGCCCCGACTGGATCGAGACCTGTGTGGTCGAGCACCGCTCCGGCAACGTGATCGCCTTCCCGATGATCCAGGACCTGGCCGCGCTCCTGTGGGTCATCAACCTCGGCTGCATCGATCTGAACCCCTGGTACGCCCGCTGCGACGAGCTCGACCGTCCGGACTTTCTGCACTTCGACCTCGACCCGGTGCCCGGGGCGACGTTCGCGCACGTGTGCGAGAGCGCCTTGGTGGTGCGGGACGCGCTGGACGCGCTCGGCATGCCCAGCTTCGCCAAGACCACGGGGTCGAAGGGCATCCACGTCTACGTTCCGATCGTGCGCGGCCCGCTGCAGAAGCAGGTCTGGGGCTTCGCCAAGGCGCTGGGCTACACCCTGGCCGAACGGCACCCCAGGCTGCTGACCGTGGAATACCGGGTGGCCAACCGGCCGCGCAACCGCGTGCTGGTCGACTACAACCAGAACGCCTGGGGCCGCACCCTGGCGTCGATCTACTCGGTGCGCCCCCGGCCCCGGGCCCCGGTCTCGATGCCCGTCACCTGGAAGGAGGTCGCGCGCGGGGTGGAGATCGAGGACTTTCGCATCGACAACGCGGCCGCGCGCATCGCGCGCAAGGGCGACCTGTGGGCGCCGCTGCTCGAGCCGGGCGGGCGCGTGGCGCTACAGAAATTTCTGTAGTGGATTTCCTCAGCGTCGTCGGACGACGCCGACCAGCGCCCAGGACACGACGCTGGTGATCAACGCACCCAGCACCGCCGAGCCCAGCGAGGCGACGGAGAAGCCGGGAACGATGGCCGCCGCCAGCGCGAAGGTCAGGCCATTTACCACAAGATAGAAAAGGCCGAGCGTGACGATGGTCAGCGGCAACGTCAGCAGGACCAGGACCGGTCTCAAGAGCGCGTTGACCAGTCCCAGCATGAGAGAGCCGACCGCCAGCGCGGCTCCAGAGCTGACCGACACCCCCGGGAGAATGTAGGCGGCCACGCCCACCGCCACCGCCGTGAGCACCCAGTGCAGCACGAAGAAGGACATCGGACCCTTATACTGCGGCGCCGGACGCCTGCAAGTGGCGGCCGGGAACCACACCAGAATCAGGCCGGTTGCGCCGGCCGCGCATTCGCGGTGTTCGACCCCAATTGCCCATTGCGAGCGGCGCGGCCATACGCCATTCTCGGGGCCGGGGACAGCGGAACGTGGCGCTCGAGGTGCTGCTCATCGACGACGAGCCGGAACTGCGGCTGGCCATTGCCGAAAGTTTGAGCGAGGCCGGTCACCACGTGACCCAGGCCGACAAGGGGAGCGTCGCGCTGCAGGCCCTGGCCTCTCAGCCCATCGACGTCGTGATCTGCGACGTGCGGCTGCCCGACATCGACGGGCTGACCCTGCTGCGCCGGGTGCGCGAGACCGATCCGGCGCCGGAGTTCATCCTCATGACCGCCTACGCGGAGGTGGCCGACGCCGTGTCGGCGCTGAAGGTGGGCGCCTACGACTATCTGACCAAGCCGTTCGCCGTGGAGGAACTGGTGCTGCGGCTCGAGCGGATCGAGGCCCACCGGACGGTTCGCCGCGAGCTGGAACGGGCGCGCGAGGCGCTGACCGGTCAGGAGGGCGCCACCAGCATCGTGGGCCGCTCGCCGGCCGTCCAGCGCGTGCTGGAGATGATCGACACGGTCGGTCGCAGCGACGTCCCCACCCTGGTCACCGGCGAGAGCGGCACCGGCAAGGAGCTGGTCGCCCGCATGTTGCACGATCGCAGCGTCCGGCGCGGCAAGCCCTTCGTGGTGGTCAACTGCGGTGCGCTGACCGAGACCCTGATCGAGGCCGAGCTGTTCGGGCACGAGCGGGGGGCCTTCACGGGCGCGGTCCGCAAGCGCGAGGGCCGCTTCATGGCGGCCAACGGCGGCACCATCTTCCTCGACGAGATCGCCGAGCTGCCGCTGAGCGCGCAGGCCAAGCTGCTGCGCGTGTTGCAGGAGGGCACCTTCGAGCCGCTGGGCACCAACAGCACCGTCAAGGTGGACGTGCGCATCGTCTCGGCCACCCACCGCGACCTCAAGCGCCGGGCGGCCGAGAACCTGTTTCGCGAGGACCTGTTCTACCGGATCAACGTCATCCAGATAGACCTGCCCCCTCTGCGCGACCGCCCCGGCGACCTGCCCCTGCTGTTCCACTACTTCCTGCGGAAGTTCGCCCATCGCGGCCCCCTGCCCACCATCACGCCCGCCGCCTGGGCGGCGCTGTCCGCCTACTCCTACCCGGGCAACGTGCGCGAGTTCTCCCACGCCATCGAGCACGCCTGCATCCTGTCGGGCGGCCGGCCCATCGACCTGGTCCACCTGCCGCCCGCGATCAGCCGGGCGGGACGGGAACGGGCCAGCGACGCGCCGGCCAGCAACGCCCCCCTGCGGCCGCTGCAGCTGGCGGTCAAGGAGTTCGAACGCGAGTACCTGGCGCGCGCGGTCCGCGCGGCCGGCGGCCGCCGCGGGCGCGCCGCCGAGATGCTGGGCATCTCGCGCAAGAGCCTGTGGGAGAAGCTGCGCGCACACGGCATCCCCTCCGACGAGGTGGAGGAAGAGCCGTTCGCAGCGAGCAGCTGAGCGCCCCCCACCGGCCGCCGCCGCGTTTCCGCCGGCGGCTGCTGTTGATCCTGGCCGCCGTCGGTCTGGGCCCGCTGCTGGTGTGGGGTCTCCTGCTGCAGTCGCTGTTCGAGGGCGCGCTGGCGGTGGCGCCGCCGGTCGGGTCGCTGCTGGGCCGCGCGGACCAGGCGCTCGAGCGCTCCGCCGCTGACCCGCAGCTGGTCACCGATCTGCGCCTGGGCGAGCTGCACCTGGCCCAGGCGGACCTGGCCCGCCGGCGTCTGCTCGAGCGGGCGCCGCTGTCGTTCGTCGTCGCGCTGCTGGTCTCGGCGGCGCTGATCGCGCTGGCCGCCTGGCTGACCGGGCGGCGGCTGTCGCGGCCGGTGGAGCGTCTGGCCGCGGCCATGGCCCGATACGGGCGAGGCGACCTGGACCACCAGGTGCAGGTCTCCGGGCGGGGTGACGAGTTCGACTACCTGGCGGTGGAGCTGAACCGGATGGGCCGCGAGCTGGCGGTCCAGCGCGAGCGGCTGCGAGCCAGCGAGGCGCTGGCCGCCTGGCGCGACACCGCTCGCACCCTGGCCCACGATCTGAAGAACCCGCTCACCGCCATGCGCATGGCGCTGGGCCGGCTGGTGCGGCCCGAGCGGACCGGAAAGGCGGTCGAGGAGTCGGTTTCACTCTTGCAAGAGGAGCTCGACGTGTTGATCCGGATGAGTCAGAGCTTTTCCGAGTTTGCCCGCCTGCCCGAGCCCCAGCCCCGGCCGCTGGAGCTGTCCACCCTGGTCGAGGAGGTGGTGGGCCTGTACCGCGCCGAGAGCCCGCCGGCGGGGCTGCGCCTCACGGTGGCGCTGCGTCCCACCGTGATGGCCGACGGGGACCAGCTGCGCCGCGCGCTGGGCAACCTGCTGAAGAACGCCATCGAGGCGCACGGTCACAACGACGGTAGCATCGATGTCGATCTGGCTCCCGCGCCCGAGAGCGCGGCCGCGCGCATCAGCGTGCGCGACCGCGGCCCTGGCGTCCCGGCGGCGATCGACGGCCTGGACCTGATGCGTGGGATCCGCAGCAGCAAGGGACCGGGCACGCGGGGGCTGGGCCTGCCCATCGCTTACAAGATCATCCACGAGCACGGCGGGCGCCTGCGGCTGGAACCGGCCAGCGGCGGCGGGACCCGCGCGTCGATCGAGCTGCCGGTGATCGATCGGGAGGTGCTGTCGTGAAGGGGGCGCGGCGGCGCATCCTGGTGGTGGACGACGATCCCGCGATCGTGCGTGGGGTAGGGGGGATGCTTCGCGACGAGGGCTTCGAGGTGCTGGAGGCGCGCGACACCACCGAGGCCGAGCGCCGCCTGAACGAGCGCGGCGCGCCGCCCGACCTGATGCTGCTGGATCTGCGAATGCCCGGCGAGACCGGGCTGCAGTACCTGGAACGGCTGCCCCGCCCGCTGCCGCTGCCGGTGGTGGTGCTGTCGGGCGAGGCCTCGCCCACCGATGCGGTGACGGCCCTGCGGCTGGGCGCCGCCGACTTCGTCGAGAAGCCGCCCTCACCGGAACGGCTGCTGACCAGCATCCGCAACGCCCTGACCCTGGCCCGCCTGTCCGAGGAGCACGAGCAGCTGCGCCAGTCGCTGGCCGGTCCCGGCAACCTGGTGGGCGAGAGCCCGGCCATGGCCGAGCTGCGCACGCTGATCACCCGGGTGGGACCCACCGAGGCGGTGGTGTTGATCCAGGGCGAGACGGGGGCGGGCAAGGAGCGCGTCGCCCGCGCCCTGCACCTGGCCTCGGGCCGGCGCGGGCGGTTCGTGGCCATCAACTGCGCCGCCATACCGGCCACCTTGCTGGAGAGCGAGCTGTTCGGCCACGAGCGTGGGGCCTTCACCGGGGCCAGCACCCGCCGGCTGGGGCGCTTCGAGCAGGCCGACGGCGGCACCCTGCTGCTCGACGAGATCGGCGACATGCCGCTGGAGCTGCAGGCCAAGCTGCTGCGCGTGCTGGAGCAGCGGGAGATCGAGCGGCTGGGGGGAGCCGGGCCGGTGCCGGTGGACGTGCGCGTGCTGGCCGCCACCCACCGCGACCTGCGGCAGAGCGTGAGCGAGGGCAAGTTCCGCCAGGACCTGTATTTCCGGCTGGCGGTCTTCCCGCTGCGGGTGGCACCGCTGCGCGAGCGTCCCACCGACCTGACTCCGCTGCTGCGCACCTTCGCCGGCGAGCTGGCCGGTGCCGACGCCGCCGTCACCATCACGCCCGAAGGGCAGGCCGCCCTGGCCGCGCACCCGTGGCCCGGCAACGTGCGCGAGCTACGCAACTTCGTCGAGCGGCTGATCCTGCTGCGCGGGCGCGGGCCGCTGCTGATCGACGGCGCCGCCACCGCCGTGCTGGCGCTGGGCGACCCCTTGCCGCCGCAGGCCGGGTCGGACAGCCCCGCCGCCCCCGCGGCCGCGACCGAAGACTCGATCGCCGGCCTGGGGGAGAAGGGCTACCGCGCGCTGGTCGACGACTTCGAACGGGCGCTGATCCGCGCCGCGCTCGAGCGCACCCAGCGCAACGTCGCCGCCGCCGCCCGGCTGCTGCGGGCCGACCGCGGGAACCTCTACCGCCGGATTCAGGCGCTGGGGATCGACGTCGACGACCCATCGTCCGGGTGACGGGGCCGCAGGGCGAAGCAGACCGCCGCCAGCGGCAGCTGCACCAGCTGCCGCACGCGCATGAGGAAAGTCATCGACAGTCCCAGCTGCGCACCCAGCCCCAGCGCCGCGAACACCGCGGCCTGGGTCCCCTCCTGCACCCCGATCTGGCTGGGGATCACCACCGCCGCCAGCGACAGCACCACCGGGACCGCGGCGATGCACAGGGTGCCGGCCAGCCCCACCGCCAGGCCCAGCGCGCGCAGGGCCGCGTAGATCTCCAGGGTGAACAGCGTCCGCGCCAGCAGGTGCAGGGCGAAGGCCCAGGCCAGCCGGCCGCGCGGACCCAGCAGCACCGCGCGCAGCGCCTGGTCCAGCTTGACCTCCGGGATCTCCGCCGGCCCGGTCGGCCCCCGCTCCAGCGGCTTGACCGTCGCCTTCAGCCGCAACCCCCAGCGCAGCAAGGCGGTCAGCGGCGTGTGGCGGGTCAGGAGCCACAGGGCCGCCAGGGCCACCAGCGCGATCACCAGCGAGACCACCACCGCCGCCGGGGCCAGCTGCGACGGCAGCTGCGGCAGGGTCGCCGCCGCGAGCGCGCCCGCCGCGATGGCGCCGGCGCTGGCCAGCGAGAACAGCAGGCGCTCGACCACCATCGCCGCCAGCCCCTCGGGCCAGGCCCGGCGCGGCAGCCACAGCAGGCGGCCGACGTCGCCCGCGCTGACCAGGGGCAAGACCGCGTTCATCCCGGCGGCCGCGGTCCGGC
>JBKPRZ010000632.1:0-13452 GCA_046734815.1 Myxococcota bacterium
CCGCCGTTGTCCCCGCCGCCGTTGCCGTTCCCGGGCTTGCCCCCGCCGGTGTCCCCACCGCCGTTGCCGTTCCCGGGCTTGCCCCCGCCGGTGTCCCCACCGCCGTTGCCGTTCCCGGGCTTGCCCCCGCCGTTGTCGCCACCACCGTTACCGTTGCCAGGCTTGCCGCCCCCGGTGTCCCCACCGCCGTTGCCGTCGCCGGGCTTGCCGCCCCCAGTGTCCCCACCGCCATTCCCGTTGCCAGGCTTGCCGCCCCCGGTGTCCCCACCGCCGTTGCCGTCGCCGGGCTTGCCGCCCCCGGTGTCCCCACCGCCATTCCCGTTGCCGGGCTTCCCGCCCCCGGTGTCTCCTCCGCCGTTGCCGTTCCCCGGCTTGCTGCCGCCGGTGTCTCCTCCGCCGTTGCCGTTCCCGGGCTTGCTGCCGCCGGTGTCTCCTCCGCCAGGATTGTTGCCGCCGGGGGGCGGGGGGTGGCGGGGTCCGGCAGTCGCCGGCGATGCAGCGGGTGCCGCCCGTGCATTGAGAGTCGGTGGTGCAGGTGCCGCGGCAGCCGCCGCCGCTGCAGCCGCGGAAGGGAGCGCACGACTGCGTGTCGCCGCTGCGGCAGGCGCCGCCCGCGCAGCGGCCCGGCCCGGTGGCGCTGTTCCCGTCGGCGTCGCAGCTGGGTTCCTCGCAGACCGTGCCGTCCCGGTAGCGCTGGCAACCGCCCGCTCCATCGCACCGGCCGTTGGTGCCGCAGGACTCGGCGCCCTGATCCTCGCAGATCCGATCCCGGTCAGTCACACCGCGGGCGGCCCGCTGGTCGATCACGCCTTGGCGCACGGGCACGCAGCGGCCGCGCGCCTGCGGGCTGGCACAGAAGCTACACTTGCCGGTGCAGGCGCTGTCGCAGCAGACCCCGTCCACGCAGTGCTGCGAGCCGCACTCGCGGTCGGCGGTGCAGTCCTGACCGTTGCCCTTGGGGCCACAGCTGCCGCCGACGCAGGTCCGCGGCGCCGTGCACATGCTGTCGCTGGTGCAGCTGTTGAGGCAGGCCCCGGCCTGGCAGGTCGAGGGCGCGCAGGAGATGGACACACCGGTCTCGCAACTGCCGTCGCCGTCGCACAGGCCGGCCGGCACGAAGCTCCCGCTGCCCTCGCAGCTGGCCTGCTTGCAGACGGTGCCAGCGGGCCAGCGGCTGCAGCCGCCTTGCCCGTTGCACGTACCCATCTGGCCGCAGCTGCTCTCCGGTTCCCGCCCGCAGACGCCCCGCTTGTCCATCGCCCCGGCCGGGGCTGGGACGCAGCGGCCCGCCAGCATGGGCTCGTTGCACGAGACACAGGGGCCGGTGCAGGCGACGTTGCAGCAGACCCCGTCGGCACAGAACCCTGAATCACACTGGGTGCCGTCCTCGCAGGGGTGTCCCGCCTGCCGCTGCACACCGCAGGCTCCGTTCACACAGACCTCGGTCTCGCAGTCGCGCGGGCAGACGCAGGCCTCGCCCAGCTTCAGCGAGCGCCAGCCCGGGCCGGTGCAGGCCTCCTCCACGCCGGGGTTCTGCGCGCCCCGGGGCGCCCCGCCGTCCGCGATCCCCACCACCACGGTGTTGAAGGCGGCGGTGTCGCAGCCACCCGCCAGACCGCAGAGGCCGATCAGCAACAAACGTTTCCACGCCGGCCCGCCCGGTCGCCTGCGGATGGTTTTCACGTTCGCCTCCTCGAGATTCGACTGGCGTTGATGGCGCGCTCGCTGGTGCAAGGCCGTCCCTGCGGCACAGTACTTCCAGGTCGGACCGCCGGGAAGATGGGGCTGCCCCCAGAAATGGCACGCCGGTGCGGGCTCTTGCGGATGTCCGTCGTGCGGGGAGCCAGACCGGCGTGACCGGTCCGGTCGAATCGCAGGGACGTGAAGCGCCGGCCCGGCGGCGCGGTGGCCCCGGGCCGGCGGTCACGATCGGTCTCAGTTCATGTTCAGGGCGATCAGCAGAAACAGGATCAGGCCGAACGTCAGGACGATGTACATCGTCTTGCGGTCGGTCCTGGCAGGCTTCCCGGTCGCGTCCGGATCGGACGGCGCACCGCCGTCCTTCAGATCGGATTCATCCATGTCGTCCTCCAGTGAAAAGGTCCTCGAACAGTGGTGAGGACCGTGGCCGGAGGACCACGACAGGTCTTGGGATAGACGGGATTGAACCCGGGCGCGCCGGGACAGGTGGCCAGAACGAACCCACGCGCGCCCACGGGCGGTTGCGCCACGCCAGGGCCTTGAACCAGGGCCCAGGCAGGATGAACCGGCGCCGGCGTGGCGCGCGCCTCCTGGCGCAAAACACGCGCGCTGATCCGCCCCGCCGGTCCTGGCAGCGCCGCATCCGCGGCGGAGGCATGGCTGTCTGCCCCCGGCGCGAGCACGCCGCCACCCACGGGCGCGCCGACGCTCCCGAGGTGCAGGGCCAGCAGCAGGCAATAAAGACGCAACCGCAACGCCAGAAAGGCTAGCTGGCGGTGCCGGGGCTGTCCACGATCGCGCGGCGGCGCAGGTGCAGCAGCAGCTTGCTCAGCTCGCGCACCCACAGCACCGAGCTGGCCACCACCAGGCAGCGCAGCCAGTCGCCAGCGCTCAGCGGCACGGTGGAGAACGCCTTCTGGAGGAACGGTAGATAGATGACCGCCACCTGCAGCAGCAGCGACAGCGCGATGGCCGCCCACAGCCACCCATTGCTGAACAGCCCGCTGAAGGCCGATCGCCGCTCGGACCGGGCGTTGAAGAAGGTGAACAGCGAGAAGAAGACCATGGCGGTGAAGGCCATGGTCTGGGCGTGTGGAACGCTGCCCGAGCCCTCGATCAGGCCGCCCGGAAGATCGGCGTCGAGGACCAGCAAGGTACCGGCGGCCATCACCGCGCCGACCAGGAAGATGCCGGCCCACATGCTGCTGGTCACCACCCCTTCGCGGCGCGGCCGCGGGGGCGCCTGCATGACCCCGGGATGGGGCGGGTCCACGCCCAGGGCCAGCGCGGGCGCGCCGTCGGTGACCAGGTTGATCCAGAGCAGCTGGGTGGCCAGCAGGGGCAGCACCACCCCGTTGCGGCCGACGGCGGTCAGGCCGATGGTGTCGGCCAGCACCACCCCGAAGAACATGGTCATGACCTCGCCGATGTTCGACGAGATCAGGTAGCGCAGGAACTTGCGGATATTGGCGAAGATCGAGCGCCCCTCTTCCACCGCTGCCACGATGGAGGCGAAGTTGTCATCGGCCAGCACGATGTCGGCGGCCTCCTTCGACACGTCGGTGCCGGTCACGCCCATCGCCACGCCGATGTCTGCCGACTTCAGGGCGGGCGCGTCGTTGACGCCGTCGCCGGTCATGGCCACGGTGGCGCCCGCCCGCTGCAGGGCCTTCACGATGCGCAGCTTGTGCTCGGGGTTGACCCGCGCGTAGACCGACACGTCGTGCACCCGCCGCAGCAGATCCTCCTCGGACATCTTGCTCAGCTCGGCCCCCGTGATCGCCTGGCGGTCCTGGGCGATGCCCAGCTCGGCGGCGATCACCGCCGCGGTCACCGGGTGGTCACCGGTGATCAGGATCGGCCGGATGCCCGCGCCCCGCGCGCGCGCCACCGCTGCCTGCGCCTCGGGCCGGGGCGGATCGATCATCCCGATCAGCCCGGCGAAGACCAGGTCCTTCTCCACGCTCTCGTCCAGCTCCGCGCCGGAGGCCTCAGCCGGCAGGCTGCGCAGGGCCACGGCCAGGGTGCGCATCGCCTGGGCCGCCAGCTCCTCGTTCACCCGGGCGATGGCCGCCCGCCGCTCGGGGGTCAGCGGGCGGGTCCCCTCCCCTATCAGCTCCTGCGTGCACCGCCCCAGCAGCACGTCGGGCGCGCCCTTGCTGAACACCAGCAGCCGCTCGCCGCGCTGGGCGTCGGTGTGGATGGTGCTCATCAGCTTGCGCTCGGACGAGAACGGCACCTCCCCGATCCGCTCGAACCGCGCGCCCAGCGCCTCGCCCGCCAGCCCACACTTGCGGGCGGCGACGATCAGCGCGCCTTCTGTGGGATCGCCCTGCACCGACCAGCGGCCCTCGCGTTCCTGCAGGACGGCGTTGTTGGCCCGATCGGCGACCGCCAGCGCGCGCTCGACCTCGATGCGCAGAGGCCCTTGCAGCGCCTCGCCGGCGGCTCCCTCCGGTCGCACCTGGCCCTCGGGGGCATAACCGGTGCCTTCCAGCCGCACGCGCCCGCTGGCGGTGACCACCACCTTCACCGTCATCTCGTTGCGGGTCAAGGTGCCGGTCTTGTCCGAGGCGATCACCGTGGCCGAGCCCAGGGTCTCGACCGCGGCCAGGTGCCGCACGATCGCGTTCCGCCGGGCCATCCGCTGCACGCCCATCGACAGCACCGCGGTGACCACCGCCGGCAGCCCCTCGGGCACCGCCGCCACCGCCAGCGCCACGCCCAGGATCAACACGTCGAACACCGCGGAGAACCCGTGGATGTCCTCCACCAAGAGGATGGTCCCGATCATCACCACCGCGATGGCGACCACGGTGATGCCCAGCAGCTTGCCCAGCCGGGCCAGCTCGCGCTGCAGCGGCGTGGTCTGGGCCGGCGCCTCCTTCAGCATCCCGGCGATGCGGCCCACCTCGGTCGCCATGCCGGTGGCCACCACCACCGCCCGCCCGCGCCCGTAGGTGGCGGCGGTGCCGCTGAACACGGTGTTGTGCCGGTCGGCCAGCGGCACGTCGTCGTCGATCGGATCGGTGTCCTTGCCCACCGGCAGGCTCTCGCCGGTCAGCGCCGCCTCGGCGGTCTGCAGCGCCGTGGACACGATCAGACGGCCGTCGGCGGGGACGGTGTCGCCCTCCTCGATCAGGACGATGTCCCCCGGCACCACCTCGCGGGCGGCGATGCTGCGCCGCTGGCCCTCGCGGATGACCTGGGCGTGGGCGGCGGACATCTGCCGCAGGGCCGCCACCGCCTGCTCCGCCCGCGACTCCTGCACGTAGCCCATCACCGCGTTCAGCATCACCACCGCGAAGATGGCGATGGCCTCGTAGGGCAAAGCGGTATCCCGCTCGTAGAACCACAGGGCCAGCGAGATGCCGGTGGCGACCAGCAGCAGCAGCACCAGCACGTTCTGGAACTGGACCAGAAAACGCCGCCAGGCCGGCGTGGGACGCTCGGCGGCCAGCTCGTTGGGTCCGTACTGCTGCAGACGGGCGCGGCCCTCACTGTCGCTGAGGCCGCGTTCTCTGTCGGTGTGCAGCGCGCTCAGCACCGCCTCGACGGGCTGGCGGTGAAAGGCCGGCAGCGGGCGGTCGGCGGCCAGGGTGCTCATGAGGACGGGCCTCAGCCGGCGCGCGCCTGCAGCGCCTCGCGGATGCGCGGCAGCTCCTGCTCGACGGGCAGGTCGACCGATCCCCGGCCGCTGCGGCGGTACCAGTAGCGCGCGTTGTCCAGGTCGCCCTCCATCCGGTGCACCACCGCGTGCATCCAGTTGGCCACCGCGTGGTCCTCGTGCTCCTGCACGATCTCGTGGGCGCTCTGCCACTGCCCGGCCTCGAGGTGCGCCAGCGCCTCGGCCAACCGCTGCTCGATGCCCGACATGCGGACCAGTTTACCGCCGGGGGTCGGGCCCGCAATCCGGCCCGGCGCCGACGGAGGATCCGTTCAGCGGGAGACCGCCACCAGGATGTCGCTGAAGCCTTCGGCCAGCGCGGCCTGGACTTCCCGATCGCGGTCCAACACGGGCTGGACGATCAGCACCTTGCCCGCACCTCGGCGCCGCATCCGCGCCGGGATGGCCAGGTCCATGCAGTGCCCGTCGCCCGCGATGATCGCGATCTGACGCGGGCCCGGCCCCTGCGCCTTCAGCCACTGCCAGGCCGTGTCGGCCATGGTCTCGTCGCGCACCACCTGGGCGGCGTAGAGGTTGGTCACGGCGGAGGGCCCGTGGGCCGAGATGCCCATGACCGTGCGCTCGAACCAGGCGCGGTGCTCGGCGCTGTCCAGATCCAGCTCGGGCAGCTCGGCACGCTCGTCGACGGTGAGAGCGGACAGGCCCGAACGCGCCACCTTCTGCGCCAGGTCCTCGCGTGCGTTGAGACCGCGGATCGATCCACCGGCGGCCACCGTGCCCGTCAGCAGCGGGCGGTAAAAGGCGTAGTCGATGGACCAGTACCGCATCCACTGGGTGCGCGCCAGCATGGTGGGCTCGTCGATCGCCCCGGCGGAGTAGTCGTCCAGCACCGGCTGGAACAGGCGCTGGAACATCTCGAGGCCCAGGCCCAGCCGGGCGTGGGTGGGTGCGGCGCGGGCGATCAGCCGGTCGAGCAGCAGCAGCTGGGCGGCGTGGTCGTCGGCGCTGTCGTGCTGCTCGCCCAGGCAGACCGCATCCGAGCTGGCCAGCTCGGCCGCCAGATCGACCGCCTCCAGAGGCGCGCCTTTTGCCGGCCCGCGGGCGCGCAGCAGCCGGTAGGTGTGACCGGTGCTCGGCAGCGCGGCGGGCAGCGGCGCGGGAGGCGCGGCCGGCTCGTCCGGGCCGGCGCCGTCGCAGCCGGCGGCGGTGATGACAGCGGCGAGAAGCAACGGGGCGATCCGCGCCCGCGGTGTGACCGACATGCCGCCCATCATACCTCCGGCCCGGTGCGCCCGCCGGACCCGGGCTCGGGACCTCCCGGGATGCGGCAAGGCGGTGTCCGATCGGCGGCCGGCGTGGCATCCTGGTCCGATGATCTCCTTCCCGGATGCGCGGAGCCCGCTGTGGCGCGCGTGAACGTGGAGGCCCGGGCCAGCCGCAACGGCTCGCGGGCGACGATCTTCGTGTCGGTCACCGACGACACCGGCAAGCCGATCACCGACCTGTCGTCGGACGACCTGTTCGTGCGGGCGGTCGGCAGCGTCATGGGCGGGCCCGGCGTCACCGTCGCCGGCGTGGCGCCCAAGGGCGAGGGCATCTACGCGATGGAGATCCTGCCGGCCGGGCCGCCCTGGCCGCCGGGCGAGCATGTGCTGGCCATCGCCGTGAGACGGGTGTTCGACCGCGGCCAGACGCTGGCCGTGCTCCACATCCCGCGACCGGGGGAACGCTGACGGCGACCATCGTCACTTCCGCCCGCGCCGACGACCGGCTGGCCGAGGCCTCCGCCTGGCTGCTCGCCGCCGGCCGGCAACGCGAGACCCTGGTGGTGGGCGCCACCGCGCTGGCGGCGCGCACCTTCATCCGCACGGTGACGGCCAGCGCCGGCGCCTCCTTCGGCTGGCGCCCCACCTCGCTGGGCGGTCTGGCGGTGACCCTGGCGCGACCGTGGCTGCTGCAGACGCGCCGGGCGGCGGCGGGCGCGGCCATCGTCGAGGCGCTGACGGTGCGCGCGCTGCACCGCTTGCGGACCGACCAGGGGCTGGGGCGTCTGGAGCCGATCGCCGATCGGCCGGGGCTGGCGGCGGCGGTGGCGCAGACCTCGACCGAGGTGCGCCTGGCCGGCCTGGAGGCCGCCACCCTGGACGGCCGGGCGCCCGAGCTGGCCCGGGTGGTGGGCGAGCTGGAGCAGCTGCTGGCGGCCGAGCGCCTGGCCGACCGGGCGCTGCTGCTGCGCATGGCCGCCGAGGCCTGGTCGCGCCGGCAAGCGACGGATCCGGCGCCGGCGCTGCTGCTGCTGGACCTGCCGGTCTGGACGGCGCTGGAAGCACGACTCATCGAGACGGTGGCCGCGACCGCTCCCGACACCCTGGCCACGGTGCCGGCGGGTGACAGCCGCACCCTCGAGCGCCTGCGCGCGCATTTGCCGCGCGTGCAGCTGCGCGCCGGTCCCGATCCGGGGGCGGGCGCGCTGGCCCGGCTGCAGGGCTCCCTGTTCTCGGAGGGTATGAACACGCCGGCCGATCGCGGCGACGAAGTGGTGTTCCTGTCGGCGCCCGGCGAGAGCCGCGAGTGCGTGGAGATCGCCCGCCGGATCGTGCGCGAGGCCGCGGCGGGGGTGCCGTTCGATCGCATGGCGGTGCTGCTGCGCGGACCCACCCACTACCGCGCCCACCTGGAGGAGGCGCTCCGGCGCGCGCGCGTTCCGGTTCACTTCTCCAGCGGGGCGGTGCAGCCGGACCCGGGCGGGCGGGCCTTCCTGGCGCTGCTGGCCTGCCGCGAGGAGGGCCTGTCGGCGCGGCGGTTCGCCGAATACCTGTCGCTGGGCGAGGCGCCGGACGCGACGGTCGAGAACCAGCCGCCCGCCCCGGTGCCGGCCGCCGACCGCTGGGTGCCGCCCGACGAGGAGCTGCTGCCCCCGTCCCTGTCCGCCGTCGAGCCGCCGGTCGAGGCCGAGCCTGCTGCCGGCGCCGGTACGGCGGTGGTGGCCGGCACCGTGCGCGCTCCGCACCGCTGGGAGCAGATCCTGATCGACGCGGCGGTGATCGGCGGGCGGGCGCGCTGGGAGCGCCGGCTGGCCGGCTGGCGCGAGGAGCTGACCCTGCGGCTGGCCGAGCTGGAGGTCGACGACCCGCGCGGCGAGGGGTGCAAGCGGGATCTCGCCCAGCTCGAGACCCTGCGCGCCTTCGCCCTGCCGATCCTCGACGATCTGGAGGCGCTGCCGCGCGAGGCACCGTGGGGCGACTGGCTGGACCGCCTGGCCGCGCTGGCCACGCGCACCTTGCGCCGGCCCGAACGCGTGCTGGCGGTGCTGGCCGAGCTGATGCCGATGGCGCCGGTGGGGCCAGTGGGCCTGCGCGAGGTGCGGGTGGTGCTGGCCCGGCGGCTGGCCAACCTCACCCTGGCGCCGGCCAGCCGCAGCGACGGCCGGGTGTTCGTGGGACCGGTGGCCACCGCCCGCGGCCTGGCCTTCGACGTGGTGTTCGTGCCGGGGCTGGCCGAGCGCATGTTCCCGCAGCGGGTGAACCAGGACCCGCTGCTGCGCGACGAGGTGCGCGCGGCGCTGGGGGGCGAGCTGGCCGGCCAGGTCGACCGCATCGAGGCCGAGCGGCTGGCGCTGCGGATCGCGGTGGGCAGCGCCCGCCGCAAGGTGGTCCTGTCCTACTCGCGCGTCGACGCCGAGCAGGCGCGCCCGCGGGTCCCTTCCTTCTATGGGCTCGAGGTGCTGCGCGCGGTGGAGGGCCGTCTGCCCAGCTTCGAGGCGCTGGCGCGGACCGCCGATCGTGGCGGGGCCACCCGCCTGGGCTGGCCGGCGCCCGAGGACCCCGGCGACGCCATCGACGAGGCCGAGCACGACCTGGCGCTGCTGGCGCGGCTGGTGCGCCCCGACGCCGCCACCGTGACCGGAGCCGCGCGCTACCTCATCACCTCGAACCCGCACCTGGCCCGGGCCCTGCGCCACCGGGCCATGCGCTGGGACCCGGGCCGCTGGTCCTACGCCGACGGCCTGGTGCTGAAGACCGACGAGCCTGCCCGGGCGGCGCTGGCCGCCCACGCTCTCACCGCCCGGTCGTATTCGCCGACGGCGCTGCAGAGCTTCGCCGCCTGTCCCTACCGCTTCGTGCTCCACGCCCTGCACAAGCTGGCGCCCCGGGAGGAGCCGGCGGCCATCGAACGGATCGACCCGCTGGACCGTGGCTCGCTGGTGCACGAGGTGCTGTTCCAGCTGATGACCGAGCTGCGGGGGCGCGGCCTGACCCCGGTCCGGCCCGACACCTTGCCGGAGGTGCGGCAGGCCCTCGAGCGCATCCTCGAGCAGGTGGCCGCGCAGTACCGCGACCGCCTGGCGCCGGCCATCGACCGCGTCTGGGACGACGGGGTGGCGGCCATCCGCGCCGACCTGATCGAATCGCTGCGCCGGGAGAGCGAGCGCGAGCCCTGGGCGGCCTGGAAGCTGGAGCTGGCGTTCGGGCTGCCCGAGACCCGGGGCCGCGATCCCGCCTCGACGAAAGAGCCGGTGGCCCTGGACTGCGGGATCAAGCTGCGCGGGTCCATCGACCTGGTGGAGATCGCACCCGACGGCCGGCTGCGCGCCACCGACCACAAGACCGGCAAGGCGCGGCAGGGACCGAGCTCGGTGATCGGCGGCGGCGAGTCGTTGCAGCCCGTGTTCTACGCGCTGGCCCTGGAGAAGCTGTTCCCCGATCACCCCATCGAGGGCGGGCGCCTGAGCTACGGCACCAGCGCCGGCGAGTTCAAGGAGGTGCCGGTGGCGCTGGACCGGCGGGCCCGCTCCTCGGCGGACCAGGTCGCTGCCGCGGTCGGCGAGGCGCTGCAGCGGGGCTTCCTTCCCGCCGCGCCCGCCAAGGACGCCTGCCGCTTCTGCGACTACCGCCCGGTGTGTGGCCCCTGGGAGGCCGAGCGCACCGCCCGCAAGAAGGATCGCGGCGACCTCACCCCGCTCAAGGCCCTGCGCAACCTGCCATGACCACGCCTCTGACCGACGAGCCCGCCCGCGCCCGCATCCGCGACGACCTGGATTCGAGCCTCATCGTCACCGCCGCCGCGGGCACCGGCAAGACCACGGCGCTGGTTTCGCGGATCGTGGCCCTGGTGCGCGGCGGGCAGGCCACCCTGCAGGGATTGGTGGCGGTGACCTACACCGACAAGGCCGCCGGCGAGATGAAGCTGCGGCTGCGCACCGAGATCGAGCGAGCGCGCTCGGAGCTGGCGGCGGACGACCCGCGCCGCCCGCGTCTGGACCGCGCCCTGGCCGAGCTGGAGCTGGCCCACATCGGCACCATCCACGCGCTGTGCGGGGACCTGCTGCGCGAGCGGCCGGTGGAGGCGGGGGTGGATCCCTCGTTCGAGATCGTGGCCGGCGATGCCCAGAGCGGCCTTTACGATCAGGCGTTCGAGCGCTGGTTCCAGCGGGTGCTGGCCGACCCGCCCGAAGGCGTGCGCCGGATCCTCCGCCGCACGGATCACGAGGGCCCGCGCTCGCTGCTGCGCGAAGCGGGCTGGCGCCTGGTCGAGCTGCGCGGCTTCCCGGCCGCCTGGCGGCGCGATCCGTTCGATCGGGCGTCGGTGATCGACGCGGCGGTGGCCCGGCTGGACGAGCTGTCCGCCCTGGCGGCGCGGGCGGTCGAGCCCGATGACTGGCTGGCCCGGGGCATCGCCACCCTGGGGCGCTGGAAGGAAGAGCTGGATCGGCGCGAGCGGCTGCGCGGGCGGGACCACGACGGGCTGGAAGCCGAGCTGCGCGATCTGGCCAGCGATTACCGCACCCGCGCCTGGGGCTACCGGGGACGCCCACGCGCCGAACCGTTCGGATCTCATCTCAGTCGGGCCGAGGCCATCGCCCTGCGCGACGGGATCAAGGCCGATCTCGACCGGGCGGTCGAGCTGTGCGAGGCCGACCTGGCCGCCTGCCTGCGCGAGGACCTGCGGCCGCTGGTGGCGGAATACGAGGCGGCCAAGGTGGCGGCGGGCAAGCTGGACTTCGTCGACCTGGTGCTGCGCGCCCGCGACCTGATCCGCGACGCGCCCGACGTGCGCCGTGAGCTTCAGACCCGCTTTTCGCACGTGCTGATCGACGAGTTCCAGGACACCGATCCGCTGCAGGCCGAGATCCTGCTGCTGCTGGCCGCCGACGACCCCACCGAGGTCGACTGGACCCGGGCCCGCCCGGCGCCCGGCAAGCTGTTCGTGGTGGGCGATCCCAAGCAGTCGATCTACCGCTTCCGCCACGCCGATCTGTCGCTGTACCAGGGGATCGTGGACCGCCTGTGCGCCGGCGGCGCCGAGGTGGTGCACCTGTCGGCCAACTTCCGCAGCGTGCCCGCCCTCCAGCAGGCGGTCAACGGCGCCTTCGCCCCGGCCATGCGCGGCGGGCCCGCCCAGGCTCAGTACGCCCCGCTGGCCCCGGTGCGCCCGCCCCTGCCCGGGCAACCGGCGCTGGTGGCCCTGCCGGTCCCCGCACCGTACAAGAACGAGTGGGGCGACCTGGCCAGCCTGGCCGAGATCGAGCGCTCCAGCGCCGACGCCATCGCCGCCTTCGTCGAGTGGCTGGTGAGCCAGAGCGGCTGGAAGGTGCAGGACCCGCAGGGCGGCGCGGTGCCGGTCGAGGCCCGCCACGTCTGCCTGCTGTTCCGCCGCCTGCAGAGCTTCGGCAGCGACACCACCCGCCACGTGGTGCGGGCCCTGGAGGCGCGGCAGCTGCCTCACGTGCTGGTGGGCGGGCGCGGCTACGGCGAGCGCGAGGAGGTCGAGGCCATGCGCAACGCCCTGTGCGCGATCGAGTGGCCCGAGGACGAGTTCTCGATCTACGCCACCCTGCGCGGCCCCCTGTTCTGCCTCTCGGACGCCCAGCTGCTGCTCTGGCGGCACAGCCGCGGGGCGCTGCACCCGTTCTCGCCCGTGATCGCCGAGGCGGTGGCCCGCGACGAGACCGCCGAGGTGGCGGGGGCGCTGTTGCTGCTGGCGCGGCTGCACCGCGGGCGCAACCGCGCGCCCATCGCCGACACCATCTTGCAGCTGCTGGAGGCCACCCGCGCGCACGCCGGGATCGCGATCTGGCCCAACGGCGAGCAGGCGCTGGCCAACGTGTTGAGGGTGGTGGACCTGGCCCGCCGGTTCGAGGCCGCCGGCGCCAGCTCGTTCCGCGGCTTCGTGCAGCGCCTGCGCGACCAGGCCGAGCGCAACGAGGCCGCCGATGCGCCGGTGCTGGAGGACGGCTCCGAGGGCGTGCGGATCATGACCGTGCACAAGGCCAAGGGCCTGGAGTTCCCGGTGGTGGTGCTGGCCGATCCCACCGTCGCTCACACCGGCAAGCCCAGCCGCCACATCGAGCCCGAGCGCGGCCAGTGCCTGGTCCCGCTGGCCGGCTGCATCCCCGCCGAGCTGCGCGAGCGCCAGGCCGAGGTGCTGGAGCGCGACGCCGCCGAGTCCATCCGCCTGACCTACGTCGCCGCCACCCGTGCGCGCGATCTGCTGGTGGTGCCCGCCATCGGCGACCAGCGCCTGGAGGGCTGGGTGGACGTGTTGCACCGGGCCCTGTACCCGCCGCGCGAACGGCAGCGCCAGCCGCGGCCGGCCGACGGCTGCCCGGCCTTCGGCGCCGACAGCCTGACCACCCGTCCCATTCGCGGCGGGCGCGGGCTGGCCGAGGCGGTGGCGCCCGGCGAGCACCAGCCCGAGCTGGGCGATCACCGCGTGGTCTGGTGGGACCCCAACGTCCTGGCGCTGGGCCGCGAGGACCAGGTGGGCCTGCGCCAGCAGGAGATCCTGAAGATCGACAAGACCGGCGGCAACAGCGATGCCAGCATCCGGGCGCACGACCTGTGGCAGCAGCGACGCCGCGACACAAGCCTCGCCGGCAGCCGCCCGACCCTGGTCGCCCGCACCGTCACCGAATACACCCGCGACCTGACCGACGCGCCCGATCCGTCGGGCGCCGCGGTGGCGATCGAGCGCGTGCCCGCTGGCCGGATCGCGCGCCCGCACGGCCGGCGCTTCGGCACCCTGGTGCACGCGGTGCTGGCCGAGATCCCGCTGGATGCGGGCGCCGAGGCCATCGAGGCCGCCGCTGCCGTGCAGGGCCGCTACCTGGGCTGTCCCACCGC
>JBKPRZ010000633.1:0-6166 GCA_046734815.1 Myxococcota bacterium
GGGCGGGGGCGGGCCGAGGCGGGGTGACGGGGGGATCCAGACCGAGGCTGCTCGCGATGCGGATCGAGGCCTCGTGATCCCGCGGCAGCTGCAGCTCACCGTCGGCGAGGCGCAGGGTGAATGAGCCGTCGGGAGGTTGCGGGGCCGCCCTCAGCCGCACGCCGCCGGCGCCGGCGAGGTCGGCCAGCTTGCGCAGGTCAGCGACGGCGCGCTCCACCTCGGCGGCGCCGCGGATCAGCCGCTCGTCCAGCTGGCGCACGCGGGTCAGGATGCCGGGCAGGGGGCTCCTGCGGGCCAGGAACGCCTCCAGCGCCCGGCTGCGGTCGGGCGGCACCACCCGCTGCAGCCAGTCCGGGGCCGCTCGCTGCAGGGCCCAGGCGGCGAAGGTGCGGGTCGAGCGATCGACCGGCCGGGCGGCGGCTTCCAGGCAGACCAGGCCGGCCAGGGGGGCGAGCAGCTCCCGCTCCTCGTCGGGCAGGTCGCGCAGCTGGAACTGCGGGGCGGGCCGGCCGCTCGCGTCCAGGACGGCCCGGATCGCCTCGCCGCCCTCGCGCACCAGGTGCCACGCGGGCGGCGGCAGCGCCAGGATGCCGTCGGCGTGCCGGCAGTGCTCCAGCAGCAGGGCCAGCGCGGTCTCGCTGTCGCCGCCGGCCTGGTCGGGCTGCGCCGGCGCAACCGACAGGCCCGCGCCGCGCGTGCCCGCCCGGTTGACCGGCTCCCAGCGCAGGCTCCAGACCGCGCCGCTGCTGGCGTCGGCGGCCCGGATGCGCCACTCGCGCAGCAGGGCGTGCCGGGCCAGGCGGGTCCAGGGCTCTGCCGGCTCGGGCGGGCGCGGGCTCCACTCGTAGGCATCCCCGCGAAACGCCGGCCTGAACTCGTATTCCGCAGCGGCAGCCATGATCACCAGCGCCAGATCTCGTGGCCCCGCTGGTGCAGCAAGATCCACCACAGCAGGTCCTCGCACATCCGCATGTCGGCCAGGCCGCTGGCGTCCTCGCTCTCGCCCGACCACAGCTCCCAGTCGCGCTGGGTGCGGATCGCCACCACGTTGAGCGGCAGCACCGAGACCGACCGGAACTTCTCGAGCTCGGCCTGCTCGCCCCGCCGGACCGCGCCCGGCGGGCGGTAAAAGCGCAGCAAGGTCTCGCACACGCCCGCCGGCCCGGCCGCGGGCAGGTTGGCCGCCTGGCTGATCACGCGCCCGAGCAGATCCCGCCCGATGCTCGAGGTCCGCTGCAGCTTCCCGGCCACGGTCTCGAGGTCCACGGCGGCGCTGGAGGCGGGCGGCCGACCCAGGAGGTCGTCGTATTGTTTCCAGACCTCGGTCCCGGCCGACGACTGGAAATAGGCGTCGAACAGCGCCTCGAACGGTTCCTTCTGGAACTGCGACAGCACGATCAGCAGGTCGGAGCCGACCGGGACCAGCTCGAGCAGCAGGTTGCACCACTGCTCGACGTGTTTGCCCAGCAGATCGACCGCGTCGGCGAACTGCGCGCGCCGCAGGGCTTCGGGATCGGCCACCGGCTGCTCGGGCGTGCCGCGGTAGAGGTCGGCGTGCAGCGAGGTCCCCCAGCTGGGCATCACCGGCGGATCGGCGGGATTCTCCTGCGGCAGCGGCGCGTACAATGTCGAGTAGCCGGCGCCCTTCAGCCAGCCGGCGGGCAGCAGGCCCCAGACCGGCACGAACATGGCCACCGCCCGGGTACCCATCAGCACCTTGCGCAGGTCGGGCAGCTGGGCGTAGCCGACCGCCTCGCCAGGCACGTCGAAGAAGTGGATCTCGGTCAGGTTCTGCTGTTTCCGCCGGGAGGTGGCCTCGAAGGTGACGAGGTCCTTGGTGCCGGCGGCGCGCCGGAAGCGCCGCGGATCGGAGGCGCGCGGCGAGACCACGTCGCCGATCAGGCGACGCCGGACGCTGGTGATCTGGCTGAAGGTCAGCCGCCCGGCCGCGTGGGCCAGCTCGGACCGCAGGGTCCAGCGGTGCGGATCCGCGGCGCTGTATCTTTCGAGGTACTGCGAATACACCGTCTTGCCGGCCGCCTGCGGGCCCACCAGACAGGCCCAGCGCGACAGCCGGGCCAGCACCTGCTCGATGGGCGCGGTCTCGGGCGGGCTGGATTTATTGACCGTCGCCGCTGCCATTTGGCCCTTCCGTCGATTCGAGCATGAAGATTGGCCGCACCGCCAGGTTGGCGGTGGGCGCCTGGCACCGGCTGCCCTGCCGCCGGCCGAACACGTCGGTGTGCAGGCGCCGGTCGCCCGGGGCCAGCCCCGCCCCCGCCGGCGGCGCGGCCGCGCGTATCACCAGCACGATCGGCACCTTCAGGCGGGCGCGCCCGTCGCGCAGACAGCTGTTGCCGAATCGCAGCCGCTGCTGGGCGCCGTCCTCCCAGCAGACCCGGGTCCGGCGCGACAGCGCGATGCCGCCCTCCCAGACCGCGCCCCCCGCGCCGCCGGGCGGGCGCCAGACGTGGACCACCTTCCAGTCCCGGTCGGCGCACGAGCTGGTCATCTGCCGCCCCAGCACCTCCTGCTCGAAGCGGTCCGGGTCCGCGAACGGCTGCTGCAGCAGGCGGCTTCCGTCGACGGTGGCGGCGCCGTCTTCTGCCGGCAGATCCCGCGCGGTCCAGACCAGGCCCCGGAAGCTCCACTGCTTCTCCGGCCGCAGCCAGGGATGGGTCACCCGCTTCCACCAGTCGATCGCCGCCGCCGGGTCCTGCGGGTGGCACACGTTCGCCAGCAACCACACCCACTCCTGCTCGGCCGGCCCGCGGGGAGGCTGGCAGGCGTCCCGTTCCAGCCACGCCCCCGCGAAGGGTCGGTGCGCGCCGGCGGCGATGCTGGCCAGACGGGCGGTGGCCTCGGCCTCCTCGCCCGGTCGCAGGGTGGCCAGCCAGCGATCGGGCTGGGTGCCCAGCCGGCGCTCGATGGCCGCGCGGACGGCCTGGAAGCGACGGCCGTCCGACAGCAACAGGCGCGTCTGCGCCTGCAGCCGGGCCTTCTGCTCGGCCGTGCGCGGCTCGCTGACCCACAGCAGATCGGCCAGCGGCGCGGCCAGCTCGTCGCGCACGGGCTGCGCCCGCGGGTCGACGGTTCCGCGCCCCAGGCTGTCGAACAGCAGCCGCGCCTGCCAGCGATCCGACAGGCGCGAGACCTGGATCGCCGCCGGCAGGTATAGCGCCGCCAGGACCGGCGCCACCCAGCGCAGCGCGGTCTGCACCTGCCCGGGCGGGCTCCACAAGGTCTGGTCCACGATGCGCCGGTGCAGCCGCGAGAGCACCGTCGCCGCCAGCACCAGCGCGAGCAGCGGCGCCACCACCTGCGCCACCTCAGACAGCGGGGGCGGTGGGGAGAACCCGGGCAGCCGCCGCCGCCAGGCCAGCCCGGCGGCCAGCAGCGCTGCCAGGCTGGCCAGCGCCAGCATCAGGCTGCGCGGGCGGTCGACCAGCTGCAGGGCATGCCGGCCGGGCAGCAGCCGCGGCCCCAGCAGGTAACGGCCGCCCAGGAACAGCAGCAGCAGCCCGGCGCCGAGCAGCGGGATCTCCGGCATCACCGCGGGCAGCAGCGCGCTGGCGAGCAGGGCGCCCGCCGCCACGCAGGCGGTGAACCCGCCCAGCCGGTGGGGCAGCAGCGATCTCACCGCCGCTCCTCCGGTCGCGGGCGGGCCGGGTTCCAGTCCTGCCAGCGGTCGGATTCCTCGCGGCAGGTCTGGCGGAGCTTGTCGAGATCCACCTGCGTCGAACGCTGGACGAAGGTCAGCAGGGTCAGCCGCTCGCAGTCGTCGAAGCCGCACGCGCGCAGCCGCCGCAGCGGCTGGCCCTCGGCGCACAGGCTGACGTCTCCCTCCTCGCGCGCGCCGCCGCCGTCGCAGGCGGGAGCCGGGCGGGTGCAGCGGATGGCGGCGCCGGCGTAGGCCATCGCCGACCGGGCGATGCGCTCGCTGTCGCGCCCGCGGGTCCAGCCGAGCACCACCCAGCCGGGCGCCTCCTGGTCCAGCGGCCGCTCGGGCGTGATCGCTGGCAGCGGCGGCGCGCCCACCATCATGCGGTAGAGCAGCGACGGCGTCCGCGGGGTGACCAGCGAAGCCGCGACCGGCCGCAGGCCCCGGCGCATGACCAGCAGCCCGCCCACCGCACACACCAGCGGGATCACGGCCGCCACCCACAACGCGACGGTCTGGGCACGGCGACTCATGGCGGCGGCCCCTGCGCGAAGTCGAGCACGCTCTCCAGCACCGGCAGACCGGGTCCCTCGCGGGCGAAGAACGGCGCCGCCAGGTTGGACGCGGTGATGGGCTCGTCGGCGTCCACGCCGTCGATCCCCAGGTACACGACGAAGTGCCGCAGCCCCGCGCCCTCCGCGCGCGGCACGCCCAGCAGCAGCACCATGTGCAGCGACTTGCGCGTGGTCTTGGTGCGGACCCAGCGTTCGGGCAGGCGCGGGCCCGGGCGCTGCCGGGCGAAGGCGGGGTAGATGGCCCGGGTGGTCCCGGTCTTCCCGCGCAGGTCGGGGACGCGTCCCCCCAGCCGCGCCGACAGCTGGCGGGGCAGGTCGTTCAGCCGCCGGAGCGTCCCGCGCGCCACCGCCTGGCGCAGGCCTTCCAGCACCAGGCAGCGGGGCGAGCGCTCGCCCTCCCGGCAGTCGGCCCGCAGCGGATGACCGGGCGGCCGGGCCGCCTCGCGCTCGTTGACCTTCACCACCAGGCGCGCGTCCAGCCGCTCGTCGGGACCGTACAGCCGGCCGAAGGTCTGGGCCAGGTGGATGTCGTTCCAGTAGTTCGCGCCGCCGCCGCCCAGGAAGACCTCGTATTCGTGGGTGCAGCGCTGGAGGAGGTCGCGGCTCCACTGCGGCACCCCCGGCGAGATCCAGCGGAAGATCTGCTCGGGCTCCAGGGTCAGGCCGGGGCAACAGCTGCTCCGCTCGCCGCCCGCGCGGGCGTCGACCATGTCGCCGGCCAGCTTGCCCACCCACTGGGCCAGCGGTCCCAGGAAGGCCCGGGTGGTGTCGGGCGCGTTGGGGCCACCGATCGCCTGCGGCAGCGCCCCGATCCGCTCGGCGATGCGACAGAACGGATCGGGGCTGTGGTCGCACTTGAGCGGGAGCAAGCCGATGTCGGGGTCGCTCTTGGTGCCGGAGCAGACCGCCACCGCGGGCGCGCCCGCCGCCGAGGTTTGTTGCTCGTTGCAGAAGCCGGCGAGACCGTAACGCTCGTCGCGCTGGGCGGGCGGCAAATCGGAGGGCGGCAGCGCCTGCCCGTGACGGAGCGCCTGCAGCCGGGCGCCCAGCTCGAGGAACCAGTAGGTGTCCGAGGCGGACAGCGCCGAGCAGAGGTCGACCGCTCCGCCCGGGTTGCACAGCTGGGCGGGCGACGGCGGTTGATACGATTGCTCGAAGTGAGATTTGGGTGCGCCCGGCGCCGCTGGCCCGGCCCGGATCAGGCACTGCTCCAGCACCCGGTTGCGGCGGGGGTCGGCGTTCCAGGCGGCGGTGCGCGCCGCCGGCACGGTGAACTGGATCAGCCGCGGGTCGGTCTCGCCCGCCGCCCAGGCCAGCAGCGGCTTGAACAGCGACCCGATGGGGTGCGGTTCCAGGTGGGGGCTGGGGCGCTTGAGCTCGTCGCGCAGGTGGGCCTCCAGCGCGGCCGCCTCGTCGCGGTCGCGCGGTCGGTCCCGGGACGACACCTCGATCATCCGGCGGACGGCGGCGCTGTCGGGGTAGCTGGCCAGCGCCAGCAGGTCGCCCTGGTCGGCGTCCATCACCACCAGGCGCAGGCGCGGCGGCGGCACCAGGCGCTGCCCCTCGCGCCACAGGCCGCGGGCAAAATGCACCCGGCCGGGCAGGCCCTCGGCGAACTCCTGCAGCTTGCGCCGGGCGGTCATCTGCAGCACCGGCTCGAGCGACAGCCAGACGTTGGCCGAGCCCAGGGCCGACACCGCATCGGAGCCCCGGTCGCAGGCGGTGGCGGCCTCGGCCAGATCCCCCACCGCCCCGTCCAGCGGGACCACCAGGCTGCGGACCAGGTCGTCGACGCCCGAGCTGGCGTCGTAGGTCCGCACCAGCCGGCCGGCCTTGACCACCGGCTCGGACAGGATGCCGGTGCGCTGGGCGACCAGCCGCAACCCCAGCGCGCGGTCGCCGGCGGCGCGCAGCTGCAGCTGCTGGCCGG
>JBKPRZ010000634.1:0-4370 GCA_046734815.1 Myxococcota bacterium
AGGCGGGCCTCGGCCAGCGCGCGCACCAGCGGCACGTCGGCGGCCGGCAAGGTGGCCGGGCCAGCGCCACGGCGCTGGGCCACGAAGCTGCGAGCGGCCTGCAGGTTCTCGGCGAGCCGCTCGGCGACCATCTGGATCCTGTCGGCGGGGACGCCCTTGGCCAGCCCCTCGCGCACCTTGCTGGTGATGAGGTCGGCGGGCAGACCGGCTTCGACCGTCCGCGCGACCACCGCCTCCAGCCGGGCGCGCACCGGTTCCAGGCGCGCATCGGACGGAAGCGGCACCGCCTGGGCCAGGCCCAGCACGACGACGATTGTGGCGCTCAACATCGCGGACATCATTGCTCGCTCCCGGATGAGATACGACGGCTGCCGGATGAGGATACAGCCGAGCCGCCGTCGCGCGGCGTTCGGGCCACATCGGCGGGCGGTGCGGCGAGCTCGATGACGCCGTCCTCGCCGCCGAATCCGTCGGGCGCGTACCGGGATGCGTCTGGCGGCCGCTGCGGCTGGCCATCGACAAGGAAGTGGTAGCGGTAGCTGCCCTCCGGCAGATCGAGCCAGGCCTCGTAGACGTCGTCCCCGACGGCGCGCCCCAGCGGCCGCCCGGGCGTCTGCCAGTCGTCCCACGAACCGACCACGGTGACCTGGGCGGAGGTGGGCACCTTCAGGCGAAAGCGCACCCGGCCCGGCTGCACCACCGGGCGCACGTCCTCGACCCGCGGCGGCGCCGGCCGCCAGGTGTGGCTGGTGCTGGCCACCACGCTCAGCGAGAACACGCGCCGCGCGTAGTCGCTGGTGGCGCCGGCCGAGATCGGCGCGGCGATCTCGACCGCGGCGACGAGGTCGATGTGCGGGCCGAAGGACCAGCGCGCCTCCAGCTGGCCGCCCAGGTGGCGCTCGTTGGTCGCCGCCAGATCGATGGTGCCGGCCCAGGCGTCGAGCGACAGCGCCACCGGTCCCTGCTCGAGGCTGGCCTCCAGACCGGCGCGCAGGCGCGTGAAGCGGGCATCGGTCTGGGTGGGAGAGACGCGCAGCAACGACGCCTTGGGGCCGAGCTCGATCCAGTCGGCCGGCTGCCAGGCCAGCTGGGCGTCGACGGCAGTGAGGCGATCATCGGAGGGGGTGGTCGTGCCCAGCCGGCGCCACTGACCCCGGTACCGTCCGGCCAGGCGCCAGCTGTCGCCCAGGGCCAGGCGCAGCCCGCCGTCGCCGCCCAGGAAGACGAAGCGATCTTCGGGGTAGTGGCTCGCATCGAAGCGCCCGGCCGAGCCGCCCAGCTGCAGGCGCAGCGGCCCCAGCGGCACGATCACGCCCAGGTCGGCCTGGTTCTGGTACAGCTGTCCCACCAGATCGGAGGTGCGGTAGTCGCCCAGGAAGCTGGCCTGCAGCCGCAGGCCGTGCGCACCCAGGCCACCCACCAGCCCGGGGGAGACGGCGGCGAACCACCCGCCCAGGCGCAGCAGCGGATCGGAGGTGACCGGTGCGGCGGCGAGGAACATGTTGTCGTCATGACCTCCGCCCAGCTCCACCGACATCGACGCCGAGGGGGCGGCCTGCGCGCGCCCGCAGCCGAACGCCGCGCCCACGACGATCAATAGACGGAGGGGGGGCGATGCGGACACTGCTTCCAGAGTAACCCACGCCCGCGCCTCGTGGCACGGGCGTGCGACCGGGGCAGGGGCGGATCTACAGCCGCAAGATGCCGTTGGCGCGGCCGAAACCGTCGGGGCGGGTCTCGGAGGCAGCGGGGTCGGTCATCCAGTGGCCGTCCACCAGGAACATGTATTCGTAGGCGCCGCGGGCCATCGGCACGGTGGCCACGAAGGTGCCCTGTCCGTCGCTGTCCACCAGGGCGGTGGCGGCGGGGTTCCAGGCGTTGAAGTCGCCCGCCACCGACACCTTCCTGGCTCCCTTGGCCACCAGGACGAACCGCACCAGCACCTGACCGGGGTCGGCGACGGCGGGCGCCTGGGCCATGATGGGAGCCCGGTGCGCGCGCGGCAGGCCCAGGGCCACCAGCGCGCAGGCGGCGCCGGAGAGCAGCAGGGCCGACAGCGGTGACAGCCGCAGCTCGATCCGGCGCGGGCGGCGGATCCAGCTCCAGAAGCTGACCGGGCGGGGCTCGGCGATCCGGCGCATCACCGCCGGTACCAGCGACGGCGGCGGCGTCACCTGCTTGAGCGCGGCCAGTCCCGCCCGCAGCTGGTCGTCACGTTCGTCGGTCGGCATCATGGGGTCCTTTCCTCCAGCAGCTCGCGCAACATCGCCCGCGCCCGCACCACCCGGATCTTCAAGGTGGTGATGGGCAGCTGCAAGATCGCGCGAATCTCCTCGTACGAGAGCTCTTCGATGTCCTTGAGCACCAGCACCTCGCGGTACTTGCCGGGCACGCGCAGCAGGGCGCGTTCCAGCTGATCGCGGGCGCGGGCGGCGGCCAGGTCGGACTCGGGGTCGCGCATCTCGTGCGCGAACATGGCGTCGGGGGCGGCCACCTCCGACTCCAGCGGCTCCTCGCTGCGCTTCTTGGACTTGAGGACGTCCTTGCAGCGGTTGATGGCGATGCGGATGACCCAGGTCGAGAACGCGTTCTTGCGCCCCTCGCTGCGGAAGCGGTCCAGCGCCGCGTAGGCGTCGACGAAGGCCTGCTGCGAGACGTCCTCGGCGTCGGCGCGCGAGCCCAGCATCCGGAACGAGACCGAGAAGACCACCCGCTGGTAACGCACCACCAGCGGCCGGAACGCCTCGCCGTCGCCCGTCAGGCAGCGGGCGATCAGGGCGTCCTCCTCGTCGGTCTGGCTGACCGACGTGCTGGGAACGTCCAGGCGCAGCGCGGTCGTACCGGTCACCTCGGAGGTGATACGACCAGAGCCGTCGTCGGGATGCACGCCTTTGCATCATCGTCAGTTCCGCCGCCGCGCTGAGGGCCCCGGGTATCCGGACCGCGGCTGATTCGTAACTCCGGTCACGCGGCTAAGTCCGCGATATCAGTAGGAGAAGGTGGAAATGAGACACACGAGCGGCCACGTTGTAGCGGCTCTGATCACCAGTGCGTTCTTGCTGGGCTGCGGTGGCAGCAAGTCCCGGGTACACGGGACTGAACACGATGATCACGACGACGCGGGGGCGGGAGGCACGGGGGGTGGCGCCGGGGGCGCAGGCGGTGTGGGTGGCATGGCCACCGGCGGCACCGGCGGCAGCGCGACCGGCGGCAGCGGCGGTACGGGCGGCGGTGGCGCCACCGACGGCGGCGGCTCGGCCGTCGACGCGGCTGACGACTCGGGAGGCACGACGACGCCGGTCCCGATCACCTGCGAGGGGATCGAGCACCCGCAGTGCAACGACGGGATCGACAACGACATGGACGGGCTGATCGACTCGGCCGACGGCGAGTGTGTCGCCCTGTGCGACAACGACGAGGCGAGCTTCGCCACCGGCATCCCCGGCGACAACATGGACGCCTGCAAGCAGGACTGCTTCTTCGACGGCAACTCCGGCCAGGGCGACGACGGCTGCAACTGGGACCTGCGCTGCGACCCGGCCAACCCGGGCGCCAGCGCCGGCTGCGCCTACGAGCCCGACCGCAAGTGCGACACCACCCAGTCCCCCAAGTGCATCCGCAACTGCCGCAAGCTGACCCCCAACGGCTGCGACTGCTTCGGCTGCTGTGCGGTCACCTACGGCGGCGGCCAGACCGCGAGCGTCCGGCTGGTCACCGGCTGCACCGCCGACAAGTTCGGCGACCCCGCGGTCTGCCCGCGCTGCACCCAGGACCCCGCCTGCGTGAACCCGTGCGAGCCGTGCGAGGTGTGCCTGGGCAAGGCGGCGCCGGATCCCAGCTGCGGCGGCAGCTCGCAGACCGACGGCGGCAGCGGCGGCAGCGGCACCGACGGCGGCAGCGGCGGCGGTGAGACCGACGCCGCCGGCGGCGGCGGGACCCCCGCTCCCCAGTGCCCCACCGGCGTCACCTCCTGCGGCGCGGGCGCCCAGGTCCCGGTGGACGGCTGCGGCGCCGGCTACTACTGCCAGACCGGCTGCTGCGTGCAGTACACCATCGACTGACCAACACGGCAACGCGCTGGCTGCGGCGACAGTGCCCGCAGCCAGCGCGCCACCCGCGCCGGTCAAAAGCATCCGGCGCCCGTCACGCCGGTCAACGAGTCACGACCGCCCGTCCCCGTCCCGCGACCTCCGACAGGCAGTCCGTCGGGCGCGCTGAATCGATCAGCCACCCCCCAAAAAAAAGACGTGCGCACACGGACACCACCTCGTGGGGCCGGCGTGCGCGCGCGGAGGGACGGCGGTCAGGGCGCGATGGACGCCGAGACGCTGGCCTGGATCTCGCTGCCCTGTGACCGAGCGCTGGTCAAC
>JBKPRZ010000635.1:0-3631 GCA_046734815.1 Myxococcota bacterium
GCGTCAACCTCGACGGCTGGGACACCAACCCCGGCGCCTGGGTGGTCAAGGACGGCGTCCTCGCCAGCACCGGCAAGTCGCCGGGCGAGCTTTACACCAAGGAAGACCTGGGCGACTACCGCATCTTCTTCCAGGTCCGCCACGTCGGCGTGATGGGCGCCAAGGACCACAAGCCCTGCACCACCTTCTTCGGCAAGCGGCCGGGGGATCCGACCGCGGCCAAGTCCGGGATCAACGGGGCGCAGTTCCAGCCGCCCAACGGCAGCAGCTGGGACTACGGCGCCAAGGGCGCCTTCTCGCACCCGGCCCACGACTCGTTCGATGCCAAGCAGTGGCATCAGTGCGAGGTGCTGGTGAAGGAGGCGGGCTCGTTCCGCGCGGCCTGCTGTCCGGTGGGCGCCACCCCGTGCAAGACCGTCGACGTGCTGAGCTGGAAGGGGATGGGGCACAAGCACCCCTTCAACATCCAGATCCACAACGCCGGGCTGCTGGACGAGTACAAGGAGATCTGGATCGACCGCGCCCCGACTGGCGAGGACCTGCTCTCGCAGAAGTGACAACCGCAGCCGCGCCGCCCGCGCGACGTCAGATCATTCGTTCTCGTTGAGCGGGCGGCCGCGGTACATGCGCACCGGGCCTTTGTCGGGGGCCGGCGGAGGGGCGGGCGCGCGCGGCGGGACCACGGGGACCTCCTGCGTGCGGACCACCCGGGTGGCGTCGGACGAGACCGCGCCGGTGGCCGGCGGGGGCGGCGGCGGGGGCATCACCGGCTGCCGCGGGGTCGCGTGATCGAACACGATGTTCAGCCGGCGGATGGCCAGGTTGATGGCCATCCGCATGACCGCCTGGTTGACGTCGGCGGCGCTCAGCACGCACAGCAGGCCATCGCGCAGCGGGCGGAGGAACAGCAGGAAGTCGGCGTAGCGCACGGTGCAGGCCGCCATGTCGTCCGAGCTGTAGCACAGGGTCTCGCGCAGCCTCAGCGCGCGCGGCCCCACCTCGCCCAGGATGTCGTCGCCGAACATCGACGGCATGTCGCGCGCGAGCAGCCGCCCGAAGTCCGACACCACGAAGCTGCCCTGCATGCCGCGCACGTCGCGCATCGACGCCAGCGCCTCGGACAGCTGGGCGGCCAGGTTCAAAGCCCGATCTCCGCCTTCAGGTGGTCCAGCGCGCCCGGCGCGCGCGCGCGGCGGACGGCGATGGCGCCGTCGGGGGCGCGGGCCATCAGCAGCTGCGCATCGGCGAACTTCGCCTCCAGGCTGCGGAAGCCCTCGATCCCCAGGAACTCGCCGATCAGGTCGGCCATCTGGGCGGCGTAGGCGGCGGCCTCGGGCAGGCCCGGGACGTTGCCCCCGCGGATGACGTCACCGGCGGGCGAGAGGAGCACCGTCTCGATCGGCGCGGCGGCCGGCCGGGGCGGCGCGGGCGGCGATGGGGACACGGGCTCGTCTCCTTTCGGGGAACCGGGGGCGGAGAAGGGGACCACCACCGAGCCGGGCGCGCGCAGCTCGGGCGGGGTCACATCCTTGGGGGGCGTTGGCCTGGCCATGGGATGGTCCTGTCTGATGCGGACGGAAGTTACCTTTTTGCGTGTTAACACCGGCACGCGCAAAAGGAAACAACCGGTAACACATCGAACAGGGGGAACCTCGGAGCGCGAAACGCCCGGTCGAAGCCTGGCGCGCGCGCGTCCAGGCCTGAGCGCGTCGGTCTCGCGGCTCGACGGGGTCGGGTCGCGTCGCACGTCGTCGCTCGATGTAGGAGCACCGCCTTCAAGTTGTACCTTGCCCGAGACCGCGAGCCTGCGTAACCTGCGCGCATTTTCCAAACACACGAGAAGTGGAAACAGACGAAAGGAATCACCCGATGCGCAACACGTTGATCTCGACGGTGACCGCGAGCTGTCTGCTGCTGGGCGCCGGCCTGGTGCGGGCGGAGGACCTGAAGCCCCGCCCCAGCCCGGCGGCGAAGGTCGAGCAGCAGATCGGCACCGCGCTGGTGACGGTCGAATACAGCAGCCCGGGCGTGAAGAAGCGGAAGATCTGGGGCGATCTGGTCCCCGAGGGCAAGCTGTGGCGCACGGGCGCCAACGCCTCGACCAAGATCACCTTCAGCAAGGACGCCACCTTCGGCGGCAAGCCGGTGCCGGCGGGCAGCTATTCGATCCTCAGCATCCCGACGGGCAAGTCCTGGACCGTCATCCTGAACAAGAACACGGGTCTCGGCGCCAACGTCGATCAGCGCAAGCCCGATCAGGACGTCGCCCAGGTGACCGTCGCCCCCAAGGCCAGCCCCTTTCGCGAGCGGCTGACCTTCCTGTTCTCGGACACCACCGACGACTCGGCGAACCTGGACCTGGAATGGGAGAAGGTGCGCGTCTCCATCCCCATCACCGTCCCCGCCGCCAAGAAGTCCTGATCTCGTAGCCCGCGCTGCGGCTGGCGCTGTCGCTATTTCAGCGATTCCAGCGCCAGCCGCACCTCGCGCAGGTTCACCGCCTCGGCGTCGCGGGTCGACAGCGCCAGCCGGACCGCGCGGTCCAGCAGGCTGGCTGCCTCCAGCAGCCGCGACAGGTGGCGGCCGCGCTCGTCTTCCAGCGCGCGCAGGCGGTCGAGCCCGGTGAGCAGCTCCTCGCGCCGCGCGCGGGGCTCGCCGCGTGCCTCGCTGGCCAGCAGCGCGCGCACCATCGCCCCCTCGTCCAGGGTGGCCAGATCGGCGTCGAGGGCGGCCAGCGCCCGCACCTCCTCGGCCACCCGATCGACCAGCGGCGCCACCGGCTCGGCCACCCGGTCCAGCTCGCCTCGCGGCCCGGCCCAGGCGGCCCGGTGCTCGACCAGCCGCTGCACCTGCAGGGCCAGCTCGGACACCACCTCGCGCACGTCGGGGCCAGCCTGCTGAAGCGCCGCCGCCAGCCGCGCCACCTGCTGGTCCGCCGCCGGCAGCGACGCCGGCGCCTGGCGCAGCCGGATCAGCGCCACGTCCGAACGGACCTTGCGCACCTGGGCCCGGGTGGCCAGCCCTATGATCATCGCCACCACTCCCACGCCGATCCCGATGCCAGCCATCGGCATCGCCGCCAGCAACCCGGCGCTGAACGCCGCCAGGCCCATCCCGCCGAACAGCGCGGTCATGCTCCCGCGGATCTTCCGGGTGACCGCGCGGGGCGACCGGGCCTCCACCACGATGCCCTGCTCCTGCATGCGGCGGCTCAGCTCCTCGGCGGTCTCGCGGCTCAACCGTTCGAGCAGCCGGATGGGTGGCCGCAGCAGCGCCTTGCGCTCGCGCTTGGAGTACCAGCGCACGTCGCCCACCAGGAAGTTCAGCGGCGGCACCTCGCCCTCGGCGATCTGCTTCAGCGAGGTGCGCAGCTTGCGCACGAACGCCTCCTCGTCCTCGGCCTTCATCAGATCGACGGCGTAGGCGGTCTCGCGCTCGGCGTAGCCGAGGTGGGAAAAGCGGACCAGCGCCTTGCCGCAGGCCAGGCAGAGGCGCAGCCCGGGGCGCATCGGCTGGCTGCAGCCCTGGCAGGTCCAGACCTCCACCGCGCCGCCGTCCGGCTGATCGGGGCTGCCCTCGCCGCGCAGCGCTTCGGCCAGCTCGCGGGCGCTGCGCGGCCGCCGGCCCGGAT
>JBKPRZ010000636.1:0-2796 GCA_046734815.1 Myxococcota bacterium
TGGCAGCGCCGGGGCGAAGGCGGCGGCGGCGCGGGCGCCGCGCGCATGGCCACCCGGGTGTACAAGGCCGAAGGCAACAAGGTCACGCCGGTCCCCTTCCGGCCCGGCATCTCCGACGAGCAGTTCACCGAGGTGCTGCGCGGCTCGCTGAAGGAGGGCGACCAGCTGGTCACCGAGGCCACCGGCCCCGGGCTGCAGCAGGCTCCGCAGCGGCCGACCACCCCGATGGGCGCCCGCAACCGCGGGCCCCGGTTCTTCTAGGCGGGGGCGTCGTGGCGATCGACGACGGCAGCCCGCTGATCCTGGTGCGCGAGCTGACCAAGCACTACGACATGGGCGACTTCACGGTGCGCGCCCTGCGCGGGGTCAGCCTGGAGATCGGGCAGGGCGAATTCGTGGCGGTGATGGGGCCCTCGGGGTCGGGCAAATCCACGTTCATGCATCTCATCGGCTGTCTGGACCGACCCACCAGCGGCGAATATTTCCTGGACGGCGTGAACGTGTCCGAGCTGGGCCGCGACGAGCGCGCCGAGATCCGCAACAGTAAGATCGGCTTCGTGTTCCAGGGCTTCAACCTGCTGGCCCGCACCGCGGCCGTCGAGAACGTCGAGCTGCCCCTGGCCTACGCCGGCGTGGGTGGGCGGATGCGCCGCCAGCGGGCCGAGGAGGCGCTGGAGGCGGTGGGGCTGGCCGACCGGGCAGGGCATTTCCCCAACCAGCTGTCGGGCGGGCAGCAGCAGCGGGTGGCCATCGCCCGCGCGCTGGTGACCGGCGCGCCGCTGCTGCTGGCCGACGAGCCGACCGGCAACCTGGACTCGCGCACCAGCGAGGAGATCATGGGACTGCTGGTGCGGATGAACGAGGAGCGCGACCTGACCGTCGTGCTGGTCACCCACGAGACCGACATCTCCGAATACGCCAAGCGCGTGGTGGTGTTCAAGGACGGCCGCATCGAGGACGACCGGATGAACCGGCAGCGCCGCCGTCCGGTCGAGCATCCGCCCAGCGAACGGGAAGCGGGCCTGGAGGACGGGCCGTGAACTTTTTCGGGCTGCTGCGGATCGCGGTCAAGGGTTTCTCCCGCCACCGTCTGCGCGCCTTGCTGACCACCCTGGGCATCATGATCGGCGTCGGCGCCTTCATTGCCATGGTGGCGCTGGGCCGCGGGGCCAGCGAGCGGGTGGCCGCGCAGATGGCGGCCATGGGCTCGAACGTCCTGATCGTGCGCGGCGGCGAGCGTTCGTTCGGCGGCGTGCGCGGCGGCGGGGGGATGAGCCTGACCGACGACGACGTGTCCGCCATCCGCAAGGAGTGCGACGCCGTCCGCTACGCCGCACCCGAGGTGTCCACCAACGGCCAGGTGGTGTGGGGCGGGATGAACTGGCCCACCCAGATCCGCGGCACCACGCCCGACTTCGTGCACGTGCGATCCTGGAACATCCAGCGCGGGGCGTTCTTCGGCCAGCGCGACGTCGACACCGCCAACAAGGTGTGCGTGCTGGGCCAGGTGGTCGTGGACCAGGTGTTCGGCGGCGAGGACCCGCTGGGCCAGACCATCCGCGTGCGCAGCCTGAACTGCGAGGTGATCGGCATCCTGGCCCGCAAGGGGCAGGGGGGCATGGGGCAGGACTACGACGACGTGGTGCTGATGCCGCTGACCGCCGTCCGCCGCAAGCTGATCAACGCCGGCGCCGCCCAGGCCCAGGGGGTCGAACGCATCTACCTGTCGGCTACGTCGGGGCAGGACACCGTGCGCGCCCAGAATCAGGTGCAGGATCTGCTGCGCCAGCGCAAGCGCACCCGGGAGGGCGACCCGGACGACCCCATCGTGCGCGACATGACCGAGTTCGCCGAGGCCGCGCAGGAGGCCAACAAGACAATGACCCTGCTGCTGGCCGGGATCGCGGCGGTGTCGCTGATCGTCGGCGGCATCGGCATCATGAACATCATGCTGGTCTCGGTGACCGAGAGGACCCGGGAGATCGGCATCCGCATGGCGGTCGGGGCCAAGGGCCGCCACGTGTTGCTGCAGTTCCTGCTGGAGGCGGTGGTGCTGACCATGATTGGCGGCCTGGTGGGGGTGGGCCTGGGCACCGGCGCGGCCAAGCTGTTCTCCGAGCTGATGGAATGGCCCACCCAGCTGGGGATGGAGAGCTACGCCATCGCGGTGTCGTTCTCGACCTTGGTGGGGATCATCTTCGGCTTTTACCCGGCCTGGCGCGCGTCGCGGCTGGACCCCATCGAAGCCCTGCGCTACGAATAGGCATGTTCACGCGGGTGCTGGACCTGGCGGTGCTGGGCCTGTGCGCGGTGGCGGTGCTGCTGCCCCGCCCGGACGTGAAGGTGCAGCCGGGGCTGCGCCTGGACCCCGAGCGGCGCCTGCGGGTGGCCGAGCTGGAGTCCACCCTGGCCTCCGACCCCGGCCAGCCGGCCGCCTCGCTGGAGCTGAGCGACCTGTTCCTGGACGCCCACCGCCCCGACTGGGCGCTGGCCACCGCCACCCGCGCCCTCGACCGCGCGCCCTCCGACCACCGCCTGCACACCCGCCGGGCCCTGGCCCTGGCGGATCACTTCGAGGCCGGCGCCGCCTACGCCGCCGCCGACAAGGCGCTGGCCCTGTGCGACTCGGGCTCCACCGCCCCCTGCACCACTCCCGAGCGCACCCGCCTCGAGCTCCTGCACGACACCCTGGCCCGCGTGCGCGACATCGACATGCGCGCCAACCCCACCGCCGCCCGCGAACGCATCATGAAGGCCCTGCGTCCGGCGTACATCCCGAAGGGGAAGGGCCAGCCC
>JBKPRZ010000637.1:0-4678 GCA_046734815.1 Myxococcota bacterium
GCGCAGCCTTCCCGTACGTTGAACACGATCGGGAAGGGGAAGAAGGGCTGCCCGTCGGGTGACGCCGCCAGCACGCGCAGGGTCTGCCGCGGGTACAGGCGCGCGCTGTAGAACAGGGAGGTCGAACCCGGCCCCTTGCAGGGCGAGCCGACGTCGGACCGCCCCTCCGACAGGTCCTGGCCGTGCAGCACCAGGCCGTCGGACAGCGGCTGCGCCGCCTGGCAGGTCACGTTCTCCAGCGGCTGGGCGATGGTGACGTCCAGGCGAAAGAGGGCGCCGGTCACGGCATCGGTGGCCGAGACCGCCAGCCACACCGCCTGGTCGGCGGCTCCGTTGTTGACGTAGCGGACCATCCGCTCTCCGCCGATGGTCGCGGTGTCGCTGGCGAGGCACAGGTTGGCGCTGCCGCTGCCGCCGCAGCTGGTGAACAGCTGCAGCGCCGCGGTCCAGGCGTGGTCCCCGGCGGTGGGCATGGCGCGGGCGGTGAGGCGCGCGCCGCCGGGGATCACCGCCCGGTAGAACAGCGCCGGCCGCCCGCCCTCGCCCCCGCAGGGCGACTTCTCGCTGGCCAGATCCAGCTCCTCGGCCAGCAGGTGGCTCCCGTTGCTCACCGCGGGTGCCGACGCGCAGGTGGTCTGCGCGGGGGGCGTGGACGCGCGCACGCGCAGCTGGAAGCTGCCGCCCACCCCGAACGGCTCGGCCTCGTCGACCAGCACGAAGTACGTGCCGGCGGCCAGCGACGCGCGCAGGTGGGCGTCGCGCCCGGTCAACGCCTTGGTGCCCGGCATGGTCGGCGGCGGCAGGCCGGCGTCGACGGGAAAGGGGCCCATCGGCACCGGCCCCCCGAACACGTCGGGCGCACCGGCATCGACCTTCGTCTCCCCGTCGCCCGCGCCCGGCCCGTCGCTGCAGGC
The DNA here is from genome assembly GCA_046734815.1 of Myxococcota bacterium. Lineage (GTDB taxonomy): Bacteria > Myxococcota_A > Polyangia > Fen-1088 > Fen-1088 > CAVYGB01. The sequence continues at coordinate 915 of JBKPRZ010000637.1, forward strand.
CACCTCGGTCAGCGGATCATCACAGGCGCGGCGGATGGCCAGCACCGTGTCCAGCTGGGAGACGACCTCCAGATCGACCAGCGTGCGCTCGGTCAGACGCAGCAGATAGAACGCCTCCGGCCCGCCGGTGCCCTTCTGCCGCGTGCAGGTGGTCGAGGCGTTGCGGCTGGTTCCGCGCAGCACCCCCTCCAGCTCCGATTCGGGCAGCTTCAGCTCGGGCGCCTGCACGTCCCAGGCGCAGGCCGCCAACGACGACCCGTCGCCGGAGCCGTCAGTCGTCCCTGCCTCGGTCCGTCCGTCCGTACCACCGCCGCCGTCGGGCCCTCCGGGCCCCATCGGCTCCTCGGTACACGCTGCCCCTGCCAGCGCTGCCAGCAGCAGCGCCCCGCCCCAACCCCTCATTCGCATGTCGTCTCCTACAGGCTCTCCAGGTATGCGACCAGATCGTCGATCTCGGAACCGCTGAGCTTGGAGGTCAGACCGTGGCGGTCACCGCCTCCGCACTTGGTGAAGCGCTCGACCAGCGTGGCGGCGCAGCCGTCGTGGAGGAACGGCGCGCGGAAGGCCAGGTCGTGCAGCTGGGGAACCTGGAAGGCTGCCCCCGTGCCCACGTCGAAGCTGGTGGCCATGGTGAAGTCGGGACCGCGGTGGCAGGTGGCGCAGGCCAGGTCGCCGCGCTCGAACAGCGCCCGCCCGCGCTCGAGCATGGCCGGGTCGCGCGGCGGCGAGGGGGCGATGGTGGGCACCTGGTCCAGCCAGCGGCCCAGGGCGGTGACTTTGCTGCGGTCCACCGGCCCGCCGCCCATCCGTCCCTGGAAGACGTCCGCCATCAGATGATCCAACGTCGGCTGATCGCCGCTCCAGTGAAAGGGCGCCGTGTCCATGATCCCGCCGCGCAGCGACTGCGTGCGCCGGCTACCATGTCCCACGAAGCGCCACACCCGGCCGTCCTCGCCGCCCTCGGGGTGGCAGGAGGCGCAGGCCAGCTTGCCCGGGGTGGCGCTGTGGAACAGCCGGTGCCCCTGGTCGGCGCGCGACTCGTACGACAGCACGATGGGCGCCAGACGCTGGGTCAGCACCTGCAGCATCGCCGGCTCGCGGCTCTGTACAACCACGTTGCCCGCGGGATCGAAGGCCACCGCGATCACTTCGCCGTTGGGCGGCCGGTAGGCCGCGGGCGGCGGGAGATGGTCCCCGGACGCCAGCGCGAACGCCAGCATCGCCTTGCCGGGGTCACCGGCGTCGGGGTCGGTCGGCGCCCCGGCGTCGGGGCCGGCCGGGCCGGCGTCGGCGACACCGCCATCCATCTCCTTGCCCGGAGACGGAGGCGCGGGCGGGCCACCCGGCACGCACGGCTGCTCCGGCGGGGGCGGCGCGGTCACGGCCGCCAGGTCGTAGAACATCAGCTGCTGCTCGGTGCCGGCGTTGCCGGCGGCCACCACCGCGACCTGCTGACCGTCGGGCGCCACCGCCATGTCCACCGGCACCACCGCCTCGGCCAGCGCGCCGCCCGACTGCACCGCCATCTGCTCGCCCGAGCCGTCCACCTCGGACACCGCCGTCTCGACCACACCGGCGCACGAGCGGCCGCTGCCGTAGGCGTTGGGCTCGGTCCCCACCGGATCGTCGACCCCGCGCTGGTGCACCACCAGCGCCTGGCCGCCCGGCGCGGGCACCATCCGCCAGGCCACCGCTGCCGAGGCCATCCCCGACCCGCTCTCCTTCGAGACCTGCTGCGAAGCCGCCCGCGCGGAGTTGGGACGCAGGCGCTTCTCCACACCCTGGGCGCCCACCAGCAGCAGCTCGGCGCTGCGGAAGGTGCTGACCAGCAGCTTGTCGCCGCGGACCACCACGTCGCGCAGGTCGTGGTCGAGCCGCATCGCCCGCGACGCCGCCGCGTCCATCGGTCCGATCGACAGCAGCTCGCCGCCCGCGCAGGCCACGTGCAGCAGCTGCCGGCTGCCGTCCCAGGCCAGGCCGCGCGGCGCCGGGCACAGCGCCCGCCGCGCCAGCACCCGCCCATCGGCCGGATCGATGGTGGCGATCTGTCCCGCTCCGCGCAGGGCCACGTGCACGCGGCCGCTGCCGTCCTCCACCGCCCGCCCGGGCTCGGACCGCGGCGCCAGCATCACCGTGGCCCGCACCGTCTGGGCGGCCAGGTCAGCGACGTAGATGCGGTCGCGGTCGGGGTCCGAGGCGATGGCGGTGTGCCCGTCGCGCAGGATCAACAGCGTCCCGCCCGAGATCGGCGGCGGCAGGCTGTCGGCCGCCGGCGGCGCCGGCGTCGGCGAAGGCGTGCCTCCTCCCGTGCCGGCCGTCGGAGGGGTGCCTCCGGTGCCGCCGGTCCCCGGTGGGCTCGCGCCGGGCGGCTGGGGGTCGGGATCCGAGCAGGCGGCGAACACAGCCGCCGTCATCGCCATGAGCACAGAACACGAGCCAGTCCGCCGTTGCATCCGCTCTCCTCGCAGGTTGGGTGGGTCCGTTCGCGGGCCCATAAAACATACGAGGATTTCTTGCCAATAACAAAGTAAGTCAAATTACTTTTCGTGTAGGTAACATCTTCTGGGCGCCGTCCCCGGGCCTACCCGGGCAGCCTGTGCCCCTACCAGCACAGGCCTTCGCCCCTACCAGCGCGGCTCTGCGACAAGCAGGTTCGCCGACCAGTCCGACTCGAAGGACCAGCCGCCCGCCGCCGCCGGGATCAGCGCGGTCTGCATCGCCTGCAGCGCCACGGCGCCGCCCGCCGGCGTGGCCAGAGTGCCGGCGCCCTCGATGCAGACGACCACCGCCGCGCGGCCACTGCCCACGGCGCCCACCCGGTCGCCCTGGCGTTCCTCCAGGCGGAAGTGGCGCGAGTCGGCCAGCAGACGTACGCTGCCGCCCAGCGCGTGGCCGGCCCAGGGCGGCTGGCGGGGGCCGAAGCCGGTGCGCGAAAAATCGATCGTCTCCAGCGACTCGGCCACGTGCAGCGGCCGCGGCTTGCCGTCCAGCCCCACCCGCCCCCAGTCGTGCACCCGGAAGGTGAGGTTCGAGGTCTGCTGGATCTCGTACAGCAGGCAGCCCTTGCCCAGGGCGTGCACCGTGCGCGCCTCCAGGAAAAAGAAGTCCCCCGCCCGCGCGTCGTAGCGGTTCAGCGTGCCGGCCACCGTTCCCTCGGCCAGCGCCCGCTCGAAGGCGACGCGGTCGATGCCCGCGCGCGTGCCCTGGTAGATCAGCCCGCCGTCGGTCAGCACCCGCCAGCACTCGGTCTTGCCCCCGTCGGCCAGCCCCAGCCGCCGGGCGATGGCGTCGTCGGGATGCACCTGCACCGACAGGCGGTCGCCGGCGTCGATCAGCTTGACCATCAGGGGGAAGGCGCGGCCAGCGAAACCGCGCCCCACCAGCGGCTCGGGCGCCGCCGCCACCAGCTCGGCCAGGGTGCGGCCCGACAGGTCTCCCTGCGCCACCACGCTCATGCCTTCGGGGTGATCGCTCAGGTCCCACGACTCGCCGATCGGACCCGCGGGCAGGTCCTGCCGCCACGACTGCATCCGCCGGCCGCCCCAGACCAGCTTCTTGTAGACCGGAGCGAAGACCAGGGGCAGCTCGAGCGCGCGGCTCACCGACCGCTCGGGCATCAACCGCTCCACAGCATCATGTACACGAGGAACAGCACGCCCACCAGCACCGCCAGCGCGAAGGCGGACACGAACAGCGGCAAGATGCGCGACCCGCGCTCCTTGGCCGGCGGGCCGCCGTCCCCCTCCGGCTCGTCGTCGTCCGGC
>JBKPRZ010000638.1:0-3299 GCA_046734815.1 Myxococcota bacterium
GGCCTTGAGCGCCTGCCCGTCGTGGTCGGGGGCGGCGGCCGCCGAGGCCAGCGCGGGGCTGGCGGGGGTGGGGGTGTAGGGCCCGCCGTGGTCGGTGCGCGGGGTGACCGGGGTGGCGCCCGAGCCGGCGCCGTTGCCGGCGGCGTTGGCGGTGGCCGGCGCGGTCTGGGCGCTGGCCCCCTCGTCGATCTCGGCGATCACCTCGCCCACCGGCACGGTCTCGCCGGCCTGGCGCAGGATCTTGCGCAACACGCCCCCGCCCGGGGCCGGCACCTCGACGGTGGCCTTGTCGCTCTCGACCTCGACCAGCGGCTCGTCGGCGGTGACCGCCTCCCCCTCGGACCGTTTCCACTTGCCGATCAGTGCCTCGGCGATGGATTCGCCCAGCGCGGGGACCTTCAGGTAAAGGGTGCTCATGCCGTCGTCGGTCCTTTTTTGATCTGTCCCTTGTCAACCACCAGGGTGCCATGGGCCACCCCCAGCGCCTCCTCCAGCAGCTTGGCATGCTCGAGGTTGTGGCGCGACAGTGACCCGGTGGCGGGGCTGGCCGACAGCGGACGGCTGACCCCCGACCACTTGAACGTGCTGACCAGCAGCCCGGGCAACACCCGGTTCATGTAGGTCCAGCCGCCCATGTTGCGCGCCTCCTCCTGCACCCAGATCACCCGGATGCCCTCCGGGTAGCTGGCCAGGTTGTCCAGGATCAGCTCGTGGCGCAGCGGGTACAGCTGTTCGATGCGAATGATGGCGACGTTGCGCCGGTCGGTCAGCTCGCGCGCGGCCAGCAGGTCGTAATAGATCTTGCCGGTGCACAGGAGCACCCGGTCCACCCCGCGCGGGTCGACGCTGGTGTCGGGGATGACGTGCTGGAAGCGGCCGTGGATCAGCTCGTCGCGCGAGGAGGTGACGGAGGGGTGGCGCAGCAGGCTCTTGGGGCTCATCACCACCAGCGGCTTGCGGTAGGGCCGCATCACCTGCCGCCGCAGCAGATGAAAGAACTGCGCCGGCGTGGTGACGTTGCAGACCTGGATGTTGTCGTTGACGGCGATGTTGAGGAACCGTTCCAGCCGGGCGCTGGAGTGTTCGGGCCCCTGGCCCTCCATCCCGTGCGGCAGCAGCAGGGTGATGCCGCTGACCCGGTTCCACTTGGCCTCCGACGAGACCAGGAACTGATCGATGATCACCTGCGCGCCGTTGACGAAGTCGCCGAACTGCGCCTCCCAGATCACCAGCCCCTCGGGCATGTCCAGGCTGTAGCCGTATTCGAAGCCCAGGGAGCCCGCCTCGGACAGGGCGCTGTCGCGGATCTCGAAGAACCCCTGGTGCCGCGACACATGGGCCAGCGGGGTGTATTCGGCGCCGGTCTGGTAGTCGACCAGCACGGCGTGGCGGTGGCTGAAGGTCCCGCGGCGCACGTCCTGTCCGGACATGCGCACGCGCACGCCCTCGCCCAGGAGGGTACCGAGCGCCAGCGCCTCGCCCATGCCCCAGTCGATCGGCTTCTCGCCGGCGGCCATGGCGGCGCGGTCCTTGAGCAGCTTGATCAGCTTGGGGTGCACCGTGAAGTCCGCCGGCACGGTGGACAGCGCCTGGCCCACCGCCAGCATCGCCTCCTCGCTGACCGCGGTGGACACGTCGCGCACGCTGGACTCGGGGCCGCCGCGCACGCGCGACCAGACCCCGGCGAAGGTGGTGGGCCGGGCGGTGGGCGTCGACTTGCGCGCCTCAACCAGCGCCTGGTCCAGGGCCTGTCGCTTGCTGGCGGCGAAGCTCTCGACCTCCTCGGGGCGCACCACCTCGCCGCTGCCGCCCGCGCGGGCGAAGTGTTCGAGGTAGCAGACGCGCGGCGACGGCCGGCCGGCGATGGCCCGGTACATGATGGGCTGGGTGAAGCTGGGCTCGTCGGCCTCGTTGTGTCCCAGCTTGCGATAGCACCACATGTCGATGATGACGTCGCGGTGGAAGGCCTGGCGGAAGTCGACCGCCAGGTCCACCGCCTGGGCGATGGCCTCGGGGTCCTCGCCGTTGATGTGGATGATGGGGATGGGCAACATCCGCGCGACGTCGGTCGGGTAGTTGCTGCTGTAGGCGTCGCGCGGGCTGGTGGTGAAGCCCACCTGGTTGTTGATGACGATGTGGATGGTGCCGCCCACCTGGTAGGCGTCCAGGCCCGACATGTTCAGCGCCTCGGCCACCACCCCCTGGCCGGCGAAGGCGGCGTCGCCGTGGATCAGGATGGGCAGCCCGTGGGTGCGCCCGCGGTCGCCGATGCGGTCCTGCTTGCCGCGCATGCGGCCCTGCACGACGGTGTTGACGAATTCGAGGTGGCTGGGGTTGAAGGTCAGCGAGATGTGCACCTTGCCGGCGCCGGTGACCCGGTCGCTGGAGTAGCCCAGGTGGTACTTGACGTCGCCGCCGCCCTGATCGCCGCGCAGGTCGGTGGCGCGGTCCAGGAACTCGGAGAAGATCTCGGCGGGCGGCTTGCCCAGCACGTTGCCCAGCACGTTCAGGCGCCCGCGGTGGGCCATGCCGATGACGATCTGGGTGACGCCCGCGCGCGACGAGCGTTCGATGATCCGGTCGAGGATCGGGATCAGGCTCTCGGCGCCCTCCAGCGAGAAGCGCTTGGCGCCCAGGAACTTGGTCTGCAGGAACTGCTCGAACACCTCGGCCTCGGCCACCTTGGTGACCAGCTGCAGCTGCTCGGGGCGGGCCAGCTTGACCCGGTTGCGGGTCGATTCCATGCGCAGCTGCAGCCAGCTCCGCACCTCCTGGCTGTAGATGTGGGCCAGCTCGACGCCGATGTGGCGGCAGTAGGTCTCCTCCAGCAGCTCGATCAGCTCGCGCAGGCGGACCGGGCGACCCTCGGCGATGCCCTCGGCCTCGACCAGCCCGTCCAGGTCCTGGTCGATCAGGCCGTAGTCGGCCAGGCGCAGGCGCTGGGCGCGCCGGTCGATGAGCCCCAGCGGGTCCAGCGCGGCGCTGAGGTGGCCCATCTCGCGGTAATCCTCGATCAGGCGGCGGACGCGCTTGCCGGTGAGGGCGCGCTCGGCGGCGGCGGCGGCCAGGTCCTCCACCGGCTGCGGGGCGCGGAGCACGGACCGATCCGCCTGGGCGGCGCGGGCGGTCTGGGCGGCGCGGGTGGCCTGAGCGGAATGCGCGGTCTGGGCGGGGTGGCCGTTGCCGTGACCGTTGCCGTGGCCGTTGGTGTGAGCTTCCGGTTCGCCGTCCGTCGGCGCGGGGGCGGGGTGCGCGCCGGGGGCGCTCGGCCGGGCGGCGGCGTGGCCGTTGCCGTTGCC